>JBDUCW010000190.1:0-6692 GCA_040003235.1 Ferruginibacter sp.
ATAATTCTTATGCCTGGGCTGCATTTTTACCAAGACTGAATGGAACAGTAGGACTTATTTTCAACAACAACAATCAAAAACAAAAACTCGCCGACGGCAGCAGCAAACAATCAACCGGAATTACTTCTGATAATATCCAGGCATCTCTCAATCTTAACTGGACACTATTTGACGGCTTTAAATTATTTGCCACCAAAGACAGGCTGGCAGCACTGGTGCAGTTAGGTGACCTGAGTATTAAAAATCAAATTACAACAACACTGGCTTCGGTAATGACGACTTACTATAATATTGTAAGGCAGAAGCAGCAGATCAAAGCGATAGAAGAACAAATGCAATTGAATGAGGACCGGGTAACGCTTGCTGATAAAAAATTCAGTACCGGTCTTGGCGCCAAGCCGGAACTGCTGCAGGCCAAAGTAGATCTGAATGCACAGAAATCTGCACGGCTTACCGAACTTGCTCAGATAGAAGAATTGAAAGAACAATTGAATCAGTTGATCGCCATTGCTCCCGGCACCAATTACGAAGTAACAGACAGCATTCCATTCAATGACAATGTTATCCTGGGAGATATTCTCGGTTCCATTGAAAATACAAATCCATCACTGCTGGTCGCAAAAAAAAATATAGACATTGCCCGTTTTACTTTGCAGGAAAGAAGGGCAGATCTTTTTCCGGTAGTAACATTTAATTCGGCTTATAATTTTGCCAAGACCAATAATACAACGGTGATCAATACATTCACGCCTTTGTTCAACAGGAATTATGGTTACAATTATGGTGTCAGTGCAACCATTCCAATCTTCAATGGTTTTGAAGGAAGAAGATTGGTGCAGCAGGCAAAGATTGATATTGACAGGTACAATATCACTTATCAGAATCAAAAAAAAATAGTAGATGTCGGCATCCGTAATGCATTCCGTGAATATGAAGTGCAGAAAAAAGCATTGGCACTCGAAGAAGAAAATATTCTGCTGGCAAAGGAAAATGTTTTTATTGCAACAGCGCGTTTTAAACAGGGCGTATCCACATATCTTGAATTGAGAGATACACAGGAAAGTCTTTCGCAGGCTTATGACCGTTTGATTGCTGCACGTTATAATACAAAAGTTGCAGAGATTGAATTGATAAGATTAAAAGGAGACCTGGTCAAATAGTCCAATACAAAATATTGAACAAGGAACAAGGAATGTCGAACAAAGAATAAATACAAAATAAGGAAGAAGAAATAAAAAAGCAGACCGGTAATTATTATACAATCACCAAAATATAATGTCGCATTGAATTGAAAAAATTATCCATTATCAATTATCAATTAAATCTCTCCTTCCTCTTTCAGCTTATCAATTTTGATCATCACTTCATCATTCAGAAACTGTTTGTAAGCTTTTAATTTTTCGGTAATGGCCGGGTGGCTGATGGCAAGTATTTGTGCAGCGAGAATGCCTGCGTTTTTAGAAGCATTCAATGCAACGGTTGCAACAGGAACGCCATTGGGCATTTGCAGGATTGATAAAATGGAATCCCAGCCATCAATTGAATTGGAAGATTTTATCGGAACACCTATGACGGGTAAAATGGTAATGGATGCAACCATTCCGGGCAGATGCGCAGCCCCACCCGCTCCTGCGATGATCACACGGATCCCGCGGTCCCTGGCGTTGGCTGCATAGTCAAACATCCTGTGCGGCGTGCGGTGTGCAGATACAATAGTGACTTCATATTCAATTCCGAATTCATCAAGTATCAGCGCAGCATTGTTCATGATGATAAGATCACTGTCACTGCCCATGATGATGCCCACAAGAGGATTTGCCATTTTTATAAATTTATATTCAAAAGTAAACTGAATACTTTTTATTACACGAATTAAAATTAATGCGGCAACAAAATACAGAACTGCTGTTCAAGCGCCAATGAGTTTTTATAAACCTGTTCAATAAATTCATGTCCCCACTGTGCATAATAAGGAATAAAATTTTCCACCCTTTCCTGCAAGCCATTGTCAGGAAAAAGGAGTGATTTTATTTTATGCAGTTGTCGTTTCTGCGCTTCAAATTTTAATTTTTCCGAACGCAACATTTTCTTCTCAAGCATTTCTATTTTTTTCAATGCTTTGCTGCAAAGGTTTTCAGCATGTGCCGTAAGTGTGATGTCAACAGCAGCAGCAACTGTTTTTAAGGATGCATAATATTGTATCAGGATTGCTTTTTCTTTTTCAAGGTTTAACTGTAATGCACTTTCTTTTTTTACGATTGCATTCAATAAAACATCTTCTGTTTTAAAAATATCTTTCATCTCTACATCCATACTTTCCAGTTTCAGTCTCACTTTTTCATGTAGGATCAAAAATGAATTGCGCAGTACCTGGACTGGATATGGAACTTTATAATGTTGAAACAAATCCTTTGATTGAAGCCAGTAAGCAAGTTCGCCACCGCCGCCGACAAACGCGATATCCGGCAGGATGGTTTCCTGGTAAAGTCCGCGCAGTATAACATTGGGACTGAATCTTTCGGGATGTGATTTTAGTTCAGTAATCATTTCATCCCTTGAAAAAATCTGTTGTGTATCAACCGTTACAAATTGCTCCTTCTTTTTTTCTATCCGTTCCCTCCTGTTGTCTTTAAGATAAAAAAGATTGATTTCCCTGGGATATGCCTGTGCTTTGAAATGTTCTGCGAGTTCAGCTGATGTTTTTTCAACAATACTTCCGGCAATATTATTGAGCAGATCATCTTCAAATACCGGGAGCATTGTCTGTTTAAGCGCAGCATTATCAGGCAGCAGGGTAATTAAACCATATTCGGCAAAGAGTTGGTTAACGAGTTTAAAAGTGGCCTGTTCTATCATCGCCCCTTTTGTATAACACTGCCGGATAAGGTCAATGATTTCGTTGCCATATTTTTCTACGAGTACCTGACCTGCAATTGCATCGATGATCTTCAACAGTTCATCATCTACTTTCATTCTGCCAACGGCGCCTGTTTGTTTGGTGCGCCAATGGTATTCAGTTCCGTTGAGAAATACTTCTCCCAGTTCATCAAGGTCGGCATCTTCACTTCCGATATAATATACCGGAACAAAATTATTTTCAGGCAGCTGTTCTTTCAGGTATGCCGCAAGTTTTATAGCATGAAGGATCTTATAAATAAAATATAAATGGCCTGTAAATATATTCGGTTGATGGGCAGTTGTAACAGTAAAACAATTATCATCATTCAATGCAACAAGATGAGCTTCCTGTTTTGCACTGAGTTGAATTGACGAATATTGCTTTCGTAATTCTGTTACCAGTAATTTCCGATCGGTAGTAAATTTTTTTCTTGCGACAATTGCTTTTTTAATGCCGTTCAGTGTGGGGGCTTCTCCATAAAAAGATTGCAGTTCAGGAGACTGTTCTAAATAATCAATCACTATTTTAGAAAAATAGCCCGTTGATTGATAAGAAAGATGGCTGGCCCGTAATTCCATATTAATTCAGGTCTTTTGGAATTAATGATTAATAATTAATGATTAATGATTCTTTCAATTTTGAAAATCTTTCTTGCCTTTGAGTCTACATTACTCCAGAAATTATTAATTATCAATTATTAATTATTAATTATTTCTCCTTCAATATCATAATCGTATGCCTTTGTAATTTTTACATTTACAAATTCGCCGATTTTGAGCCGTTGATCTGCATGAATGATCACTTCATTATCTACTTCCACGCTGTCATATTCAGTACGGCCGAGATAACGTCCTGCTTCTTTTTTATCGATCAGCACTTTGAATGTTTTGCCGATCTTCTCCATATTTTTTTCCAAAGAAATTTCCTGCTGTACTTCCATGATCTCCTGCGCACGTTCTTCCTTTTCTTCCGCCGGAATATTATCGCCCAGGTCATAAGCACTGGTATCTTCTTCATGACTGTAACTGAATATTCCTACCCTGTCGAAACGCATTTTCTGCAGGAACATTTTCAATTCTTCCACATCATCCCTTGTTTCCCCGGGAAAGCCTGCGATCAAAGTTGTTCTTAAACAGATATCCGGAATTCTGTTTCTGATCTCAGCAACAAGCTCTTCCATTTCTTCTCTTGTGATCTGTCGTTTCATAGCTTTGAGCATATTGTTGGCAGCATGCTGCAAAGGCATATCAAGATAGTTACAGATGTTTTCACGTTCCTTCATGACATCGATGATTTCCAAAGGAAATTTAGAAGGATACGCATAATGTAACCTGATCCATTCAAGCCCTTTGATATCTGCCAATGCATGCATCAGTTTTGGCAATTCTCTTTTTTTGTAAATGTCAAGCCCATAATAAGTAAGTTCCTGAG
This sequence comes from Ferruginibacter sp., assembly GCA_040003235.1. GTDB lineage: Bacteria > Bacteroidota > Bacteroidia > Chitinophagales > Chitinophagaceae > Ferruginibacter. The sequence goes on from JBDUCW010000190.1 coordinate 4,331, forward strand.
CGATCAGCATAATTTCTTTTACGCCGCCCTGAACAAGCCTTTTGGCTTCATCCACCAATACTTCAATGGGTTTGCTGATATGTTGCCCGCGCATTAAAGGTATGGCGCAAAAAGAACAGGTACGGTTGCATCCCTCACTGATCTTCATATAAGCGTAATGTTGGGGCGTACTCAGCAGGCGTTCGCCGATGAGTTCTGCCTTATAGTCTGCATCAAATTGTTTCAGTATCAACGGGAGTTCCATTGTTCCGAAATAAGCATCCACTTCTGGAATTTCTGCTTCCAGGTTATTTTTGTAGCGTTCGCTCAAACAACCCGTGACATATACTTTATCCAGCTTACCACGCCTCTTTAGTTCCACCTGTTCCAGAATAGTATTAATACTTTCTTCTTTTGCTTTTTCAATAAAGCCGCAGGTATTGATCACTACAATATTGTGATTCCGTTTACTGCTTTCATGGACTACATCGATCTCGTTGGCTTTTAATTGTCCGCTCAGTACTTCACTGTCTACCAGATTTTTGCTGCAGCCCAACGTGATGATGTTAACCTTATCCCGATGTAAAGATTTCGTTTTCATTTTGAGGCGCAAAAATACTGATAAATGCCCGATGAACAGTTGTAGAATAGTTTTTAACTGCTGTAACATTCTGGCAATTATTGCGAATAATAAGGGAACTGGCTTTCAAGCGGCGTTTCAAATTCAGCAGCATAATCAATTTAAACCAAATATTTACCACCATTCATCCCTAAAATTTTACGATTCGTGAAAAATTACACAAAACAAACAAATGAAATGAAATATATTTGCGCCTCAAAGTATAAAATCAACACCATGAACCAAAAACTAATGCTTCTTATCACTGCTTTTTTCCTGTTTGCCTTCCAGGCGGAGGCTCAAAAAGCAACCATTACCGGTAAGGTAATGGACCCATCAGGCAATGCAGTTAAAACAGCTACCATTATGTTATACAGAGCTGCCGATTCTGCACTTATCAAAACAGAAGTGACTGATGCCAGTGGAAATTTCGAAATAGCCGGCGTTAAACCAGGGCAGTATTATACTGTAGTGAGTTTCGTTGGCTATAAGAACAAGCGCAGTGCTGCCTTTACTGCTGCTGAAGGTAAAACTACCCAAGTGCCTGACTTTAAACTGCAGACTGCTGAAAAAAGCATGCAGGCCGTAACCGTGACCGGCAGTTACAAAAAGCCGATGATCGAAGTAAAAGCTGATAAAACTATTTTTAACGTAGAAAGCAGTATCAATGCCACCGGAAGTAACGCATTTGAATTGCTGCAGAAAAGTCCGGGAGTAGTAACGGACAAAGACGATAACATTACATTGAAGGGTAAGAACGGCGTGAAGGTTTATATTGATGGCCGCCCTGTGCAGATGAGTGGTGCTGATCTTGCAGCCTACTTACGTTCTGTCAATTCAATGGATATAGAATCCATTGAAATGATCACAAATCCTTCTGCAAAATATGATGCGTCCGGTAATGCAGGTATTATCAATATCAAATTTAAAAAGAATAAAAAGTTTGGTATGAATGGTTCTTTTTCACAGGGGATCAATATCGGAGAAAGTCCTAAATCCAACCAGGCTTTAAGCATTAATTACAGGGATAAGAAAGTGAACCTATTCAGCAATTACAGTAATAACTGGGGTGAGAACGTAAGTCATTTTTACCTGTATCGCAAGCAGGACAGTATTTATGATGCTACGAGTTTACAGGACAGTAAAGGTTGGAGCCATAATTTTAAGGCGGGGATTGATATATTTGCAACCAAAGAACAAACCATTGGTTTTATTTTTACTGCAAATCTGAATAATAATACAAGTACAACAAACAGTCGCACACCAATCAGTGACCTGGTAAATAATAAACTGGGCGATATATTATATGCGCAGAATATTATTCCTAATAACACCCATAATTATAATTATAATTTCAATTACCGTTTTGCAGACAGCACCGGTCATGAATTTACAATAGATGCCAATCACGGAATTTATGTAGGACGCAAATCAAGTTATCAGCCTAATAGTTATTTTGTTCCTTATCCTGAAACATTTTCGCGTGCTAATATTTACAGAAACAATACGCCTAGTAATATTTACATCAATACAGCGCAGCTTGATTATGAAACTCCTTTCGTGAAAGGTGCGCTGGGCGTTGGTTTTAAGATCAGTGCAGTAAAAACCGACAATACATTTGATTTTTACAATGTAATCAACGGCGATGATATCATTGATCTGAACCGCAGTAATACATTTGCTTATACAGAGAATGTAAATGCGGGTTATCTTAATTACAACCGCACTTTTAATCCTAAATGGGGATTGCAGGCGGGTGTACGT
>JBDUCW010000191.1:0-6666 GCA_040003235.1 Ferruginibacter sp.
GCGGGTGCCGGAGATCTCGGTATGGAAGAAAGTCATCATTTCCAGACAATCTTTCAGGCAGGATTTGCCAATCCTGATGAATATCCTTTCAGTAACGGATGGTTAAAAAATGATCATCCTTTGATAGAAAAAAAAATGTTTCCATCCGTAAGGGCAGTCACAATAAATAAAGTAACGGATGATGCATTGCAGCAGCAGCAACTGATGGCAACTTTTGATCCGATACTCGAATCAATGGAAGGTGCGGCATTTCATTATGTATGCCTGATGGAAAAAATTCCTTTTATACAGATCAGGGCTATCAGCAATTATGTAGGTGACCGGAACAAAGCCAATTGGAAATTCAAAGAATCCATTGCGAACCTGAACAATGCGCTTATTGAAATTGTTAGAAAGTACATGGTCAATAGCTGATGGCCCATGGTCAATAGAAATACAAAAAACTACGAATTCAACGACACTGCTATCGACCATGGACCAATAACTATCTAAAATAAAACACATGACACTTGGTTTTTCTCCCTGTCCCAATGATACTTTTATATTTGATGCGCTGGTCAATAAAAAAATTGATACCGCAGGATTGAATTTTGATATAGTGTTGGAAGATGTGCAGACTCTGAATCAATGGGCGATGAAAGGGAAACTGGATATTACCAAATTAAGTTATGGAGTATTGCCGTTGGTATTAGATCGATATACATTACTGAACAGCGGCAGTGCATTGGGAAGAGGGGTCGGACCTTTATTAATCAGAAATGAAAATTCAAAAATTAAAAATGTTGCAGAAAATATCATTGCGATACCCGGTGAAAATACAACAGCACATTTGTTATTTTCATTAGCTTATCCGGAAGCAGGCAATAAAATTTTCCTCCGTTATGATGAGATAGAAGATTTTGTTTTACAGAATAAAGGCCTCGGCGTGATCATTCATGAAAACCGTTTTACTTATGCGGATAAAGGGTTAGTAAAGATCACCGACCTGGGAGAATATTGGGAAATGCAGACCGGCAAACCGATCCCCCTCGGAGGTATTGTTATCAAAAAAAGTATTGAAAAAGACATTGCGGTAAAAGTTGATCAGCTGATCAGAAAAAGTATTGAGTTTGCATTCAGTAATTATCCGCTGGTAACCGATTATGTAAAACAGCATTCACAGGAAATGAGTGAAGATGTAATGCGGAAGCATATCGACCTGTATGTAAATGAATATTCCGTTGATCTCGGCCCGTCCGGCAGAGAAGCGATTGAAAAATTATTAAAAGTAAAAGCTGTCGAATTCAATACGTCGGAAATTTTTCTATAACCTGTTTTAACTGCTACCCGTTATTTTAATTTTTCTGCAAACAGAAATAAAAAAGTCAGTGAAAATTACTGGTGACTTTTACCACTAACCTGCTGCATTTTTCTTTAAAGCCTTGCTGTAAACTGCGAGGCAGCGCTTTCTTGCAAAATCATGATCGACAATCGGTGCAGGATAATCAAAGCTGTCCAATTCAGGAACCCACTGCCGGATATATTTGAGTTGTTTATCAAATTTTTCAGTCTGCAAACGCGGATTAAAAATCCTGAAATATGGAGCAGCATCACAACCACTGCCTGCTGCCCATTGCCAGCCACCATTATTAGAGGCAAAATCATAATCGAGTAATTTTTCAGCAAAATAAGCTTCACCCAGGCGCCAGTCGAGCAATAAATGTTTTGCCAGAAATGAAGCAGTGATCATGCGTACGCGGTTATGCATAAATCCGGTAGCATTAAGTTCGCGCATGCCGGCATCCACGATCGGGTAACCGGTTTGTCCCGTGCACCATTTTTCAAATTCGCCATTATCAACATGCCATTCAATATGATCGTATTCTTTTTTAAAAGCTCTTCCTTTACCAACTTCCGGAAAATGCCAGGTGATCATATGGTAAAAATCCCGCCATATCAATTCATTCAGAAATTTTTCATTCAGTTGCTGTGCTTCTTTAGCAACTTTACGGATGCTGGTAGTTCCAAAACGCAGATGAATGCCAAGTCTGGATGTACCGGCAAGCGCAGGGAAATCACGTTGTGCAGCGTATTTCTTAATCAACTCTTCATTGATTTCATTGGAAGGAAAAGGCCTGCCGGAATTTTCAAATCCTATTGATTTCATTGATGGGATTTCGACAGGAGTTTGCTTAAAAAAATTTGAAAAATATTTTTCAACCGGATAGGGTTTCAGATAAAAATCATTTAAGACTGCTTTCCATTTCCGGCTATAGGGGGTAAAGACGGTGTAGGGTTTTCTATCGTCTTTGATCACTTCATCTTTTTCAAAAATTACCTGGTCTTTATAAGTATGCAGGGAAGCGCCGGAAGACGAGAGCAGTTGCTCTATATGTTTATCACGTTCTCTTCCATAAACTTCATAATCGTGATTGGCAAAAACTTTTTTTACTGTATATTTTTTTATTAGTGCACAAAAAATATTTTCCGGAGTTCCGTGATATACTTCCAGTGTAGATCCAAGGGCTGTCAGTTGTTGTTGAATTTTCTCCAGAGTTGCGTGAATAAATTCTACCCTGCGGTCTTTTTTATTTTCAAGCTGATCCAGAATATTACTGTCAAAGATGAAGACGGGAATTACAGGGTTTTCGCTTTTGAGTGCATGATATAATGCTGCGTTATCCTGCAGACGCAGGTCGCGTCGAAACCAGAAAATATTCAAGTCCATTTAATCCGTTTTTATGGCTAACAACACACTAACAGATAGGTTCGGCACAACCGGAGAATTTTACCTCTTTTTTGAATACAGGATATTTTTGTTGAATTTATAGCAGAAATAAGCCTATCGTCGTTCAATAAAAAAGCAGGCAGTGGTATTTATATTTACCAGCTGCCCGCATTGGATAGGGTACGGAGATCTTCATCTCTTTGAACAAAATTGTATTCTTTTTTATTCAGAACCAACGTGTTTTACTCATAATAAATGGTGTTTTTCTTATTTTCCGATGTGTTTTAACGTTGTAGATTTAAATAGATTTTTGTTCCTTTGTAAACATTCTTTCTATTTTAATAATATTTATGGAATTTTCAAGAAAAGTGGTGCTAGCTGAAGACATCATTAATATTTTGGGATTTTTTGTCGCTTTTTTTGTTTTAAGGAGAAAGAAAAATATTCCAAAATACATGATTACTTTTTTTTGGTATCCTGTGGTTGCCTTGTCATTTACAATTTTCTATTTCTTAAAGGAATACTTAAAATTATTTCCTTCGCAGTTTTACAGTGTAGCAAATAATTTGTCTTTATTATTTCATTTTGTGTTTTTGAGCATATTTATCATTAATTCTGAGCATACAAAAACCAAAAAAAGATCTTATCTAGTATTCTGGGGATTTTTGATTCTCGTTATTATTAGTCTAATTTTGAAAGATATAAGTTTTGGAAATAGACTTGCTTTCGGAATAGCAAATTCAGGTCTTGTAATTTTATGTATTTTCTATTATTATTCAATAGTGAAAAACACTGGAAGTTTAGCATTAGCAGCAGACCCATCTTTCTGGGTAGCAAATGGAATCTTTTTTGGTATGATATTAAATGTTCCTACTTATATAGCCAGAAATTTTATTGATAAAGAAAATTCTTATGAGATCTGGTCTGTTTTATTTGCAGTTTGCTCTTTCGCCTATATAATAATGCACATTTTTTTCATCAAAGCCTACTTATGCATTATCCGACCTCATAAACTAATCTGATCTTTCTGAATTTGTTCTTATGCTCTTTACTTCCTCGTATTTTTTAAATACTATAAATGAATAATCCGTCAACAGAAGCCGTCATAATTTTTCTGGTAGTTGCCACTTCTATTATCCTCTTGATGGCCATATTTGTAGCATTCACAATTTTCCAACATCAACAAAAGCAAAACCTTTATAAAAAAAATATCGAAGAGTTAAAAGCAGCCCATGATAAAGAACTTTTACATGCGCAACTGGAAATACAGGAAAATACGTTGCAGCACATTTCCAGGGAAATTCATGATAATATCGGCCTTAGCCTGACATTAGCTAAACTCAATCTCAATACTTTTGACATACGGGAAAAAAATAAAGCACTTGAAAAAATAGATCTTTGTATCGAACTTCTTACAAATTCCATTCATGACCTTGCCAGCCTCGGGAAGAGTTTTAACGCTGGCTATATTGCAGAAAACGGTTTAATCAAAGCTGTACAGAATGAACTGGACAATATTAAAAGAACCGGCACAATCGCTTCCCGACTCAGTATCACGGGAAATCCACTTTTTATGGATTCGCAAAAAGAATTATTGCTCTTTCGTATCGTGCAGGAAGCTCTTAACAATATTATCAAACATTCTGCCGCTAAAACTCTTAATATCGTCTTACATTATACCAGCTCTCATATCCAGGTGAAAGTGAGCGACGATGGTAAAGGTCTTCCCGATGAAAAATGTCCAGCAAAGAAAATGGGAAGTGGTTTGTCCAATATGCAGCAAAGAGCAAAAATGGTCAATGGAGAGTGCGAGATAAAAAATAATTCCTCAGCCGGAACAACTGTTTTCATTAATATTCCCTATTGATATGGACAAAAAAAATACATTGATCAAAGTAGCAATGGCAGATGACCATGTACTCTTAAGAGATGCCCTTGCGAATCTTATAAATAATTTCAACAATTGCCGTGTAACAATCGCTTCCAATAATGGAAAGGAATTAACACAGGCAATTGCCAATGGCCAGGTCCCTGATGTGGTAATACTGGATCTGAATATGCCGGTCATGAATGGATACGATACTGCCTTGTGGTTACAAAAAAATCAGCCCGGTATCAAAATACTGATGCTTACCATGTATGATTCTGAAATTGCGCTGATCCGCTTACTGCAAAGCGGCGTGAAAGGTTTTCTTAAAAAAGATATTCATCCCAATGAACTTCAGTTCGCCATTCAGCAGGTTGTACAAAGTGGCTTTTATTATTCTCAGAATACCACTGGCAGACTGGCCGGCCTATTCCGCAGGGGTGACGATAATGAACTCGCCCTTCAGAAATCAATCCTGGGTGATATTGAAATCGAGTTCCTGAAACTCAGCTGCACCGAAATGACCTACAAGGAAATTGCCAGCAGCATGAATCTTAATCCGCGCAGCGTTGATAATCTACGTGATAATCTTTTTTCCAAGCTCGACGTTAAAAGCCGCATCGGGCTTGCCATGTACGCCATCAAACATGGTCTCGTAAGTTTTTAAGATCAGGCTTTAGGTTTCAGCAGAATATATTTAAATGAATTATTGTAAGCTGCATCTATAAAGGCCAGCATATCTTTCCATTTATCTTTGGAAATATTTGCTTTTTTGTACACCTTCTTTATTTTCAGAACCACATTGCCATTCTGTTCTTCAGCCGAAGAAGTATATACACCGGTTTCATTGTCAACGTTCATGCTCATCTCTTTCAACCCTTCAGCAGTATAACCATCGGGTATCTTAAAATTGATCGTCCAGGTAAGCGTTCTTGCATACCCAACATTGATATCATAAGTCCGGATTCTTTCTTCTTTCTTTATCTGCAACTGTGAACCCACCAGGCCTGCAACATTCACCAGGTATTTCTTTCCTGCTTTTCGAAGCAGGCCCGGCAATTCAAAATCTTCTGAGAAAACCAGGTCTTTCTTTTTCATTGAGCGGCCATCGCTGCTGATGGAAAAATTTTTATATTTTACTTTCTGCGAATATTCTTTTTGTAATTCACTCTTTACAAATTCGGGTTTTGCTTCTTTGAAACGATCTTTCAACGCTTTCACCGATTTATCATATTCTTCTTCCTGTGACGCTTTCATTTTCTCCGTGGGAGATTCGCCACCATAATATTTATAATCGTCCAGCATATAAGGCGTGAACTTCATTGCATCACCAATATTCCTTGCCTTACTGATTCCTTTATAAGTTGAAATACGGTTTATGTTCAGTGTGTTCATATCTGTCTGCAGCGAAGCATTGATCACATAGTCTGATGCATTCTCATCTGCAGCTGCGTCTGGCAATGTAAATGGTTTGATGTCCTGACCGGTTTTAGTAGGTTCACCAATCACATAAGCATCGCTGCCAAGCAGACTTTCCACCAGATCACCCGGATTGGAGTGATCGGTACAATTGAAAAAAAGATTATTGTTAACCCTTATTACATATCTTATCTCACCATCAAATAAAACATCTTTTAATTTTCCGGTATTGTTGGATACGCAAATGATGAGATCTGATTTGATACCGCGTTGAAACAGTAAAGAGCCAAATAAGAAAGCAGCCATCTTATCACTTAAATATGTGTCGCGGTACACAACAATATTTCTCAGTTTATAATATACATTGTTGATGTACTCCTTGTCTGTCCAGTCTTTAGCACCAAGTTTTTTCAGATTGCTGTACACTGCATCGATATAGTTCTGGACTGTGCCGCCTTCGTAATATCCATTGCCTACCTGCTCATAATCTTCCCATGCTTTTTTAGCAAGTTCTTCTTTGGTAAAGGCTGATTTTATTTCACCCTTCTGCCCGATCAATGCACCTTTTACTTTATCACTGTTGGAATAAATAACCTGGAATTTTGTCAACGGATATACCTGATAAGGATTGATGAAGTTGACATCTTTTTCAACAGGACGGTCATGATCTGTA
>JBDUCW010000072.1:0-22203 GCA_040003235.1 Ferruginibacter sp.
CACCTGAAGCTTGGAAGGCTACCGCTCTACCAAATGAGCTACTTCCGCTGATAATCGTTTAAAACGTTTTAAGTTTAAGATGTTGAAGGTTATTCAATTTGAGAGAACCTTTAAACATTAAACCTTTAAACTTATTAAACCTATTAAAGAACTGTGGGCAGAGTAGGGTTCGAACCTACGTACACGTGAGTGAACAGATTTACAGTCTGTCGCCTTTAACCACTCGGCCATCTGCCCAAAATACTGATCAAACGGAGACCGTCAGACCAAAGAACTGAGCCGAAAACTGGAGTCGAACCAGCGACCTACTGATTACAAATCAGTTGCTCTACCAACTGAGCTATTTCGGCATAACAACGGTTAAAAAGGTTTAAAAAGTTGAAGTCGTTTAAGATAACAACTCAGAAATTTAAAGCACTTTCGGGGTTAAATTTAAAAGGATCGGATTTACAATAACCCGTAACTTAGAAAAAAGCTTAAACCTTAAACATATAACCCTTAAACCATGTAAAAGAACTTCCCTTAAAACAGGTCACACGAATGCACCCCTTTTTTTGGGAAGGCAAAGGTAAGAGAATTTGAGTAATACAAAAACTTTGAAATGGAATTTTTTACAATGGCATTTTAAAATGTGAATAACCGGCGTATTTTCTTTTTAAGATCATCAAATAACCCATAAAAAAACCCGCTGATCAGCGGGTCATATTTTCAGGCGGCCTGTCTTTCTTTTTTTCGTTTTATCTGCGTTATTACAGAGTCAAGTGCTGTATCAAAACTTTCCTCAAATGATTTGGATGATTGCTTTACAAAAAAATCATGCCTTGGAATATGCACTTTTATTTCTGCTACCTTGTCTTTGATGGAGTGCACTACATTATCGAGTTTCAGGTATACATCCACTTTCGTTATCCTGTCGTGAAACTGTGTGAGTTTGTCTATTTTCTTTTGTACATAAGATACAAGTTTACTATCGGCTTCAAAATGCACTGTCTGAATACTTACATTCATAATAATCAAATTTTAATCGTTGAAAAAATAGAATAATGCGGGTAAAACTTCAGCTTATAGGCGATCAGTTTAGAAGTTGTAGATTTTGCTTTTCAATGGTATCCCAAGTTACTAACTCAAACGCAATTCCCAAAGAATTATTTTATAAAAAAAGAAAGAGTTACTTCAACGGTCAGCCTCAGTTCTTTTTTTCAATAAGGTTGATGTCGGGGGAGAGGGCGGCAATAAAAATTGTAATAACTGATACCAGCATCAGTATCAATCCGATCTTTATTTCAGGATGAATGCCGGTGTAAGAACCTGTGTATTCTACCACAGTCCTGGCCGTATAGGCAATACCAATACCGGTTACAAAAAGATCAGTTCTTTTGGCCCATACTTTCGGCAGTAATTTCATCAGCATGGAAATGATGGCTATCGCGGATAAAAATTTTCCGGGCCTGCCGTAATAATTGTCATAAGAATAAAAACCTGTAAATGTACGCTGGGCTTCATCGCGTATCACGGGATCGTTGGCATAATGCGTCCATGGAAGAAAGCAGGATACGATTAACAAGATGCAGGCTGCAATACCGGTCCAGTGAAGTATTTTAAGGAATGACATTTTAAAAAAGGCCCTCATTTTTTTTAATGAGGGCTGACGTGTTGGAGGTCCCGAGCGGATTCGAACCGCTGTAGAAGCTTTTGCAGAGCTTTGCCTAGCCACTCGGCCACAGGACCATTCTTAAATAATTGAGTTGATAATGTTGACAATGTTGATAAAGGTTATTGGATGAGTTGAAAGTTTTATTTTAAAAACCTTATCAACTTTATTAACTCCATTAACTTTATCAACCTTAAGAAGCCCTCAATTTTTTACAGCCGCAAAAATAGGGTATTTTTATCAAAATTTTTTTATGCAACGAATTGCTGAATCCGAACTGATCATAAATAATCGCGGTGCTGTTTATCATCTGGATTGCCGCCCCGAAGAAATTGCCAATACCATTATCACTGTCGGTGATCCCGATAGAGTTAAGGAAGTGAGTAAATACTTTGATTCCATTGAATATAAAAATCAACACCGGGAATTTGTTACCCACACCGGTTATATCGGTCAAAAAAGAATTTCTGTTACGGGAACCGGCATCGGTCCTGACAATATTGATATTGCTCTCAACGAACTGGATGCGTTGATCAATATTGATTTTGAAACAAGAATGATCAAAGACAATATCAGTAAACTGAATATTATCCGGTTCGGTACCTGCGGGTCTCTTCAGAAAGATGTTCCCGTAGATAGTTTTGTTGCCGGCACGCACGGACTTGGACTAGACAACGTAATGAATTTTTACCGGACTGAAAATAATGATGAAGAACTTCAGATACTGCAGGCTTTTAATACGCATACGCAGATCATGAACATTACTTCACCATACATCACTGCTGCGAGCGGTTCGCTGCTCAAACTTTTTGTAAAAGATTATAACCAGGGAATTACTGTTACCTGTCCCGGTTTTTATGGACCCCAAGGCAGGGTATTGCGGCTCGGACTCGCTCATCCCGACCTGATCAATCAACTCACAACATTCAGTTTCGGAAATCACCGGATCGCTAATTTTGAAATGGAATCATCTGCTATTTATGGTTTGGGAAAAGCACTGGGGCATAATTGTGTCAGTTTAAACGTTATCGTTGCTAACAGGATTGTCAAAGAGTTTTCTAAAGACAGTGCAAAGGCCATTGAATCATTGATTAAAAATTCACTCGATATTATTGCAAGCTCATCTATATAAAAATGAAAATAGAATTTTATAAATACCAGGGGACAGGAAACGATTTTGTTATCCTCGATAACAGGAACGGACAATACAACGGACTCGATACCAAACAGGTAAAATCTATCTGTCACCGCAAATTCGGTATTGGTGCAGATGGCCTGATGCTGCTGAATCTAAAATCCGGTTTCGATTTCGAAATGAAGTATTATAACGCTGACGGACATGAAAGTTCAATGTGCGGCAATGGTGGAAGATGCCTGGTAAAGTTTGCTGCATTTAAAGGCATTCACCGTACCATGTACCGGTTCACTGCTGTGGATGGTACACACGAAGCAGAAATAGAATCCGATGGAGAAGTAAGTTTAAAAATGGCTGATGTTGATAAGGTATCGGAACATGGAACGTATTCTATACTCAATACGGGTTCTCCGCATTTTGTAAAATTTGCAACTGATATCATGAATGTGGATGTGGTGGAGACGGGCCGTGAGATCCGCTACAGTAAAGAGTTTGCTAAGGAAGGGATCAATGTGAATTTTGTTGAAAGACAAGGTGAAGATTCTATTTACGTGCGCACTTATGAAAGAGGAGTTGAAGATGAGACCATGAGTTGCGGAACCGGAGTAACTGCTGCAGCGCTCGTAAATGCGCACAATGAATTTGGTTTTAATACCGTGGAAGTAATTACACCGGGAGGAAAATTAAGTGTTGAATTTGAAAAGGCAGACGATCAGCATTATAATAATATCTGGCTTTGCGGCCCTGCTGATTTTGTATTCAGCGGCGAGATAGAAATATAGGACGCAGATTTTTATGATCACAGAATTTACGAAGATTTTTTCTCAGTATTAAATTTCAAGGAGGTTTTATTTTTTCCAATCATAAATTATAAACAGCATATTTTATGATTATGAAAGGCAGGCATTAACATTGATACTACATTTGAATAAATCGGGATTGCAAAAGAAGGTATATAAATCATGACTATCTTAACCATCATAAAAATCAGCGTTCCATTACTTAAAACTTACAACTTATAACTTAAAACGTTCAACTCCACTTGTTCATGCTTAACATACGCGTTTACGGAATTTTAATCAATGAAAAAAAGCAATTGCTCGTCAGCGATGAATTTATACGCGGCAGTTATTTTACCAAATTTCCCGGTGGCGGATTGGAACAGGGTGAAGGCACGCGTGATTGTTTGCAAAGAGAATTCCTGGAAGAAATGAATTTAAAGATCGAGGTAGGTGAACACATTTATACAACCGATTTTTATCAGCAGAGTGCTTTTAATAATAATCACCAGATTATTTCAATTTATTATTTTGTAAAAGCACTGGAACCAATTGCTGTTCCTTTGAGAGATAAGCCATTTGATTTTGATGAAGCGCAACTGAATATTTATAAAGAAAAAAATGAAATAGAAACATTTCGTTTAATAGAATGGAATGATGTTACGGAAGAATCAGTTTCTTTACCGATAGACAAAGTGCTGGTGAAACTTTTGAAGACGAGAATGTGATTAGTTAAGAATTAAGAGTTAAGAATTGTTTAAGGTTGTAGATACATTAATTCATTCCAAACATTTTTAGCTTTATCAACCTTATCAACTCAATCTGTCAACTGTAATCCGTCATCTGACAACTGTATTACTAACAACAAACAACTTCAATGGAATCAAACTTTTTTACAGAAAATATTATTCTCGAAGATGAGCGTGCCAGGCTGGAGCCGCTGGAAGAAAAACATTTTGAACCATTGAAACGCATCGCGCTGGATCATCCCGCGATATGGGAATTCACACTTGCCAATATTACCGACGAAAAAAATTTCCGGCATTATTTCGAAACCGCATTAAGGGAGCGGGAAAATAAAATGTCTTATCCCTTTGCCATGTTTGATAAAGAAAAGAATGGTTATGCAGGCTGCACCCGTTATGCAAATATTTCATTTAAAGATAAACGGCTGGAGATCGGCTGGACCTGGATCGATCCTTCCTTACAGGGAAGCGGTTTGAACAGGCACAATAAATTGCTGATGCTGCAGTATGGATTTGAAACTTTGCAACTGAACCGCATTGAATTAAAAACATCGGGCACCAATTTCAAATCACAAAGGGCAATGGAAAAGATCGGCGCGCAGCGCGAAGGCGTACTCCGCAAACACAGCATCAATGATGTGGGCGTAGCAAGGGATACCGTTTATTACAGTTTCATCAACGAAGAATGGCCCCGGATAAAATTGAAAATATTCAGCGACCTCTCCTGATTTTCACAACATACTTTTGTTCCGGTTTTAAAAAGCTTTGCAACGCGTACAGTTACACTTTTGTGTGATTTCCGGTATGCGTTATTTGCTTTACCTTTTCGCTTTTATTATATTCTCAGTACAATAAAAACCATGTTTATGAAAAAGCTTTTTATTATTTTATTCCTTATGCTTTCGTCAGGGATGCTTTCCGCTCAAAATGTTGGTATCAATAATACCGGACCGCTCGACTATACATTACATGTCAGGGATAACGCCACGGAAGCAGGTGTCGGCGTTAATGCCACCGGCACTGCAAATCACGCCATCGTAAACCTGAGCATTGATGATCGCATCAACGGTAATTCATTATTTCTTATCAAATACCGCAGCGGCGTATCCGGAACCATCGGCGGAATAAACAAGAGTAATCTTGCTGTGCTTGGTGCAGATGCTGGTGCCGGAGAACTGCTTATAACCACCAACCAGAATTCTAACATGTATTTTTCAACCAATAATACGCAGCGGATGATGATTGCCGGAGGTGGACATATCGGCATTAATACAACCAATCCGCAATTCGGCTGGTTGCACGCGGTGAGTAATGATATTTATTCTGCAATATATGCAGAGAACAACAGTGCCGGTGCTGTCGCTGTTGAAGGATTCGGCACGGCCGTCAACGGTATCGGTGTAAGCGGTGCGGGAAGTAATACGCCTTCGCCTTACGCTATCAACAGTTATGGTGTGTTGGGAAGATCGGGTAGTACAGGTGTTGGAATTGGCGGATTCTCCACAGGAACTGCCACCGCTGTTTGGGCACAGGCAAATCAATCTACTGCGCTTGCTATTTATTCTTACGGAAAAGTACAGTTTCAGAATATCGGAGAAACAGGTGGTTATGTGCTCACCTCAGATGCTGTGGGAAATGCAACATGGCAATATCCTTCCACTGGCGTATGGACATTTAATACCGGGAATATTTACAACAATAATGTGGGTACTGTAGCCGTAGGTACTACTTCCCCAACACCGTATGCAAAATTGCATGTACTGCGGCAAGATAATATTTTCTTCGGAGCCCTCGCCGAACGTGGGGCCATTTATGGCGAAAATGCAAGTGGTAATAATGGTTCCGGTGTCTATGGCGTCAGCGCCGCTCCCAAGGGAACTTATTATTATGCGGGAGTAACAGGTACCAATGCAAGTATTGCCTCCGATGCGTATGGTGTGGTAGGACAGTCTTCAGGAATCACTTCCGGAACAATATATTCCGCAGGTGTTGGCGGCTTTGGCGATTATGGTGTTTTAGGTTCTTCAGCAAGTTCCACCGGCGCCGGCGTAATGGCTCAGAATTCTAATGGAAAAACCGCGTTACAGATTGACAATGGATTTATAAAAGTGAGCGGTACCAATAAAACGGCCTTTAAACATACGACCGCCGCGGGCAATACCGCCGGCGATTATACATTACTTACCTACGACTCCCCTTCTATAAATGATATCGTGATCGTAACACACAACTATACTCCCAATAATACTTATCTCAATAAATCAATTGGTGTATTCTGGAGCGGTTCGACGTGGGCTATTTATAATGAAGATCTTTCTATAATGACCGTTAATATTTCTTTCAATGTATTGGTCATCAAACAATAATTATTTCTGAAAATAAAATAAAAATACTATCAGCCTGTAAGCCGGATCCTGTTTCCCGGCATAGCCGGGACGATCATCATTTATCTGCGCCCGACATTACTGTAAGGCTGTAGCTGCCTACCCACCTGCGTATCATGGAAACCATGATTGGAACGAACCGCTCTCTTCCCCGAAGGGACGCAGGCATACATGGCATTTCAGCACACAAGGTTTACCCGCCTGCTTCATTACTGCAGCAGGCTGTGAGCTTTTACCTCACATTTTCACCCTTACCCACCGTAGGCGGGCGGTAATTTTCTGTGGCACTTTCTTCCCGACATGTCGGGACCGGCCATTAACCGGTGTGTTGTCCTTTGCTGTCCGGACTTTCCTCTCTGTTTGCACAGAGCGATGACCCGGCTGATAGTGACGCAAAGATAACAGAAAGGGAATACTGAATACTGAACAGGGAACAAGGAATGCTGAATGAATGTACTCCATTCCTTGTTGGAAGTTCCTTGTTCCTTGTTCAAAATTCCGGGGGTTGAAAACGGCGAAAATAAAACAGGCTATTATCCGTTAATACCTCGTTATACTAAGAACGGTAATTGAACCGATCAATCAAAACATTCTATCTTTCTTTTAAAATAGTACTGATGAAATTCATACCTGTTTTATTTCTGGCCCTCATCTTTTTATTTTCCTGCCATTCCAATGATGAAAATAACGAAACGGCGGATCCTGCAGTAGTTACGCCGGTTGCAGTTAAACTGGATTCATTTACAATGAAACTCCGGGATACAATCACAAAGATTGAATCTGATGAATTGAAACTCGGCGGCTATAAACTGCTGGGGATACAGATAGATAATATTTCTTATGAGCCGGCTTCTATCAAAGATTTTTATCAGACACGCAAAACGAATATGGAAAAAGACAGGGAGAACCAACAGAAAATATATCTTAAACTCAAACAGGATGGGATCAAACAATACGAGGGCAAATTACAGGACGACTCCATCAAGAATGTGAAGGCAATGCAGACACTGACAGGTTTATATGAACATGCCGACAGCGCAAAGAGTTTATACCTGGTAAGCTACAGGATGATCGCCAGGACCAATATGGCTTCTTACAACAACAGTTATAAAAAATATCTGAATAAAAACAATCTTAAAGAAGTACGGATAATTTTCTGATTGCACGAATGTTAGACAGGCTCATCATGACATCTGTCATTCTGAGCTTGGCGAATTCTATTAACAACCAACATCTGACTCTTAATAACTTTCTTTTAATCTGTGCAATCCTGTATTTAGATCGTGTAATAAGACCTTACTATCTTTGACATCTTTCGATGATTAAAATTAATAATACAGTTCGTAAGATCATTTTTATTACAGCAGCATTATGCTGTATTACTCCTTATGTAGAAGCTCCGCTTGCGTTGCTACTGGGTTTTATCCTGTCGCAGACAATCGGGCATCCATTTCCGGAATACAATCAACGCGCTATTAAAAAACTATTGCCCCTTTCCGTTATAGGACTTGGTTTCGGTATGAACATTCATGAAGCATTGAAAGCCGGGAAAGAAGGTTTGGTCTTTACCATGACTTCCATCGCCCTTACTTTAATTACCGGAATTATTTTAGGCAGATTATTTTCGGTAAATAAAAAATCGGCATTGCTTATTTCAAGCGGTACAGCCGTATGTGGCGGAAGTGCAATTGCAGCGGTAGCTCCGATTATTGAAGCAGATAAAAATGAAATGTCTGTTTCACTTGCCACTATATTTATTTTAAATTCTGTAGCGCTGTTTGTGTTTCCGGTGATCGGCCATTACTTTAATCTGAGTCAATCACAGTTTGGATTGTGGGCTGCCGTTGCTATTCATGATACGAGTTCGGTAGTGGGAGCCGCTCATCGCTATGGTGATATTGCATTGCAGGTTGCGACCACAATCAAACTTGAACGGGTATTATGGCTCATTCCCATTTCATTGATCATTTCCATCGTGTATAAACATAAAACAACGAGTGTAAAAATTCCATGGTTCATTTTGTTTTTTATTGCTGCGATGTTGGTCAATACATTTATTCCTGAACTGCACACAACCGGTGAAATATTGGTTGCTGTTGCGAAAAAAGGATTAACGCTGACTTTATTTTTAATCGGCGCAGGCCTTACAACAGAATCATTAAAAGCGGTAGGAGTGAAGCCGTTATTGCTAGGTTTGATATTGTGGATTTTGGTTTCAGTGATTTCGTTGGCTGCGATATTGGAGTTTGTTTAGAAGAACCTCATCCCCAGCCTTTCTCCAAAAGAGAAGGGAGTATGTTCAGTTTTCAATTCATGTCATCGAAAAATTTTTTGTACTGATAAATAGCATAATCTTCTTTTTATTTTATTACACGTGCTGATCTGAAATAAAATAATCTTTGACCTATAGTCTGTATTAATTCGTGGACATTTGCGCAACTCGTGGCTATTTGTATTATCGGTGTAATTCAGTGTCATCCGTAACAAAAAAAATCCTCCCACAAAAGTGAGAGGATCAATATTAAGAAGTTGAATTTAAATTATTCAGCTTTTGCGTCGCCTTCAGCAGCAGCACTTTCATCCATTTTTTTCTTCAAATCTGCAAGAACACCCAGATCACCTAAAGTAGATTTTTCTACTTTGCCCTGGATATTTTTCACAGCCTTTTTAGTGCTTTCCTGTTCTGCACGCTCTTCTTTACGGGCTACCTGCTTTTCTTCTTCTTTAGCAGCTTCCCAAAGACGTGTATGGCTCAACACAATGCGTTTGTCGTTGCGGTCAAATTCAATAACCATGAATTTTTCTACAGCGTCAGCGCCAATGGTTGTTCCATCTTCTTTATGCAGATGACGGCCAGGTGCATAGCCTTCCAATCCGTATGGTAACTGCACTACAGCGCCTTTATCATCTTTTTTGATAACGGTTCCTTCGTGAATGCTGCCGATAGGGAAAGTGTCAGCTAAAGAATTCCATGGATCTTCTTCGATCTGTTTGTGACCAAGCTGAAGTTTGCGTCCGTCTTTGTCAATATTCATGATCACCACTTCAATGTTTTCACCGGTTTTGGTGTACTCATTCGGATTGTTGAAACGTTTCAGCCAGCTCAGGTCGCTTACATGGATCATACCACCGATACCAGTTGCCAGTTCTACAAATACGCCGTAAGGAGTAATGTTTTTAACAACACCGGTATGTTTGCTTCCTTCTGGGAATCTTGTTTCGATATCGCTCCATGGATCATTGCTCATCTGTTTGATGGACAAACTCATTTTGCGTGTATCCTTATCAAGTGTTACGATCTTGGCTTCGTGTTCGTCACCTAATTTGAAAAATTCTTTTGCATTGATCGGCGTGTTAGCCCAGGTAATTTCACTTACGTGAACCAGACCTTCAACACCAGGCATGATTTCGAGGAATGCACCGTAGTCTTCAATGTTCACTACTTTACCTTTCACGATCTCACCTTCTTTGATGTTTTCACCCAATGTATCCCACGGATGTGGAGTCAGTTGTTTCAGACCAAGACTGATACGTTTCTTATCATCATCAAAATCCAATACCACTACGTTCAGTTTCTGATCCATTTTCAACACTTCACTAGGATGGTTGATACGTCCCCATGAAATATCGGTAATATATAATAAACCGTCTAAGCCGCCAAGGTCGAGGAATGCACCAAAATCAGTAATGTTTTTGATCGTTCCTTCCAGTACCTGGCCTTTTTCCAGTTTACCCATGATCTCTGCACGTTGTGCTTCAATATCGCTTTCAATAAGTGCTTTGTGAGATACAACAGCATTCTTGATGGTTTCGTTAATCTTAACCACTTTGAATTCCATTGTTTTACCAACAAACTGATCGTAATCAGTTACAGGTTTAACGTCGATCTGAGATCCCGGTAAGAATGTTTCCATTCCAAACACGTCTACGATCAGGCCACCCTTGGTTTTGCTGGTAACAAGACCAGTAACAATTTCACCGGTTTTGTGAACTTCCATAATGCGTTCCCATGCACGGCTGGTGCGGGCCTGTTTACGGCTGAGGTTCAGATTACCTTCACGGTCTTCTTTTTCTACCACCATTACTTCTACAATGTCACCTACTTTAATACCACCTGGTATGTCGCGGAATTCATTGAGAGAAATCAAACCATCGCTTTTAAAACCGATGTTCACAACAGCGTCAGTTTTAGTCAGGGCTTCAATTGTAGCCTGGATCATTTCGCCGTCGTTGATCTGTTTGAAAGTGTTTTCGTAAACCTCGTCGTACTTGGCTTTTTCTTCTTTGTTGTACCAGGATACGTTGCGTTTGTCTACGCTCCAGTCGAAATCGTCATGTGCTGTTTCAACCCTTCCGCCGTTTTCAGCAGAATTGTCTTTAGCAGCAACTTCTTCTTTTTCGATGGCAGGTTCGTTTGTTGTCGCAGCAGCCTCAGTACTCTCAGTAGAATTTTCTACCGGAGCGCCAGTGGTCTCACCTGCATCTGCGTTTAGTTGTTTTGTTAAAAAATTTGATAACATGTTATATTCCCAAATGGTTTAAATTTTGGGACCGCAAAAATAGGGAAATAAACTGGATTCTGAAGGGCTGATTTTAATACCTGATCTGGGTTCAGTACATGTTTTCTGGATTTTTTTCCTGGCTTAGATATTCTCAGATATATTGACATTGAGAATAATGGCTAACTAAGTTCAGTGACAATTCAGGTTTTGTCTGAGTATTGATTCCAGTTTATCCAATTATATGACGAATCAAATTCTGATAACACATTCGGATTAATACATTAACGGCAATAAAAAGGCTGCCTTTGCAGGCAGCCTTGAAATAATAATTCTTTTTATTTTACAGCACAACTACTTTCGCAAATTTGAGACGTTTTCCGTTGCCGTCTGCAAGTTCAACCCAATAAGTACCGCTTCTGTAACGGCTAAGGTCCACGTTCATACTGCCATAAGGTTTTCCTATTGCAAAACCCTGAGAATATATTCTTGAACCTTTGTCATCATAAATGAATATGTTACGAACGAGCGCATTACCCGGCAGACTGTAATATCTTACCTGGAAAATACCACTGTTCGGATTTGGATATACAAACAAAGTAGTGTTTACGGAATCAGCAATTGTTTTAATCCCTGAAGTACTGGTACAACCGTTGACGTCAGTTACTTTCAGCGTATAATCTCCGAGATGATCAATATCTGCAATATAGGTTCCAGTTGTCGCTCCCGGTATTTGTGTACCGTTGAGAAACCATGTGTAGGTTGAAGCTGCTACCGGAGATACTGTTGCTGTAAGCGTGGTTTTTAAACCAGGATACAGTCTTGTATAAGGAGCAGCAGTAACTGTAATGGTTGGCAATGGGTTCACTGTTAATACAGCTGCTGTTGAAACTGCAGATCCGCATGGTGATGATCCACCGATTGAATCCCTGTACCTGAAACCATTCCATGACACCGGTGGCGCAGTAATGGTTAAAGTTGCTGTATTTACACCTGCATAGTTAGCATTATTGGCAAGGTTAGAATAAGTGGTTCCACCATTGGTGCTTACCTGCCAGTTATGGCCAGGGCTTGTACCGGTAGCGGTTACACTGAAACTGGTTGTTTTATCTGTACAAACTGCAGTACTTACCGGCTGGGCTGTAATTGCAACCGGTGTATTTACCGTAACAGCAACAGTGGTTGTGGGGGAAGCACAGCTACCTGTACCGATTGTTACTGAATAAGTAGTTGAAGCCGGTGGTTTTGCATAAACGGTTGAAACTGATGTTCCGGTGTAAGGAACCAATCCTGCCGGATCGGTGAACAATCCTGCATTTGGTGTCCATGTTCCGGTGTAAGGAACGATCGGTGTGTAGGTCAGGTTCAATGTCCATGAAGTTAAAGTACCTACATCGGGAGGACCGGCATCATATATTGCAATGGTCCATGGTCCGTTAGGAATACTGTACAAACCTGCATAGGTAGGGGTGTTCGGAGCATAACCGGTTGCACCTGAAGGAACACCGAATGCACCTGTAGCAGCTGTGTTACCATCTGGTTTGAATAAACCGGTAAAGCCCGGAGCAATACCTGCACTGAGTAAAGTGACACCGGTAGAACCGATCACTGTGTTTGTAAAGTTTGCACCTGGGTTATTGGTCCCCGATAGTAAGTTATCAAGATTTAAAATGTTGGTGTTGGGCGCTTTTAAGCTGATCATACAATCACCAACATAAGTATGTGTGATATTAAGTGTAACACTTGCTGCTGTTATTACAGCACCTGTAGGAATACCGCTGACATTGATGGTATGATTGATACCTGCAACATTTTCGGGTATTGCAAGACTAAGTGGTCCTGAAGGAAATGAAACAGTAACAGGAGCACCGAAACCGGCAGCAGTTGTAATAGAAATGGGCTGCGGAGTTCCAAGACATGCACTCACTGGTGATGCAGGGAATACTGTTGGTGCCGGCGGAGCACTCACTGTCAGCGTAGCTGGGTTAGAGTTAGTAGCGGCAGTACAGGTTCCTGTTATAACAGCACGGTATTTATAAGTATTATACGAAGCAGGAATATTGGTTAATGTCAATGTATTGGTTGTTGCATTGCTGTAAATACCTCCGTTAGTGATATCGTTATAAGTAGTACCATTGGTGCTTTCCTGCCATTTGTAAGTGATGGCCGTACCTGTAGCTGTGATACTGAAACTTGCATTACCCGTGCAGGTTGTACTAACGTTGGCCGGTTGAACTGTAATAGCACCTGCAGTACATAACGAGATAGTAACCTTATAATCTTCGGTTTCACCATATGCGTAAGTAGTACATGCATCTGTTCCAACATTGGCAGTGTTGAATCTTACACGCACTCTCATTTTTGTATTTCCTGCAAGCGCACCGCCCGGTATAGTAATGCTGCCGTTTACTGTTGCACCATTGGCACTTCCCAATGCTGTAAATTCAGAAGCATCAAAAACGCCATTCTGGTTGTAATCTATCCATACGCCCACGTACTCTGTACCACCAGGTCCAACAGTAACGCTCATCGGATAGGTAACACCCGTGCCCAACGTAACTGCTGCCACAGTATTATAATAATCTACGTAACCGTTAGCAGAGCAGGCAGAGGTATTATTAAGAGTTCCAAGTGTAACATTTGTAATTACATCACTCAGTGTACATGATGATGTGCCTGGTACGCAATAACAACTTGTAAATGGATTCATTGTAACCTGCAGCGAAGTTGAAGCGGTTGTATTGGCTCCGCAAGAAACGTTCGCACGGTAATAGGTAGCTACTGTTTGTGAAGCTGAATAGGTAGATGCAGTAGCTCCGCCGATATCCGTCCAGGCAGTACCGTTTGGCGAAGATTGCCACTGATAAGTAAGACCTGTAACAGCAGGATTATTCTGTAATGATAAAGTGAAAGGAACGCCACTACATGCTGCCGGTGAACTTGAAAGCGTATTACCCGGTGCAGGAGCGCCCGAGCACGCCGACACTGCTGAAAAATTCAATTGTACCTGGGGTTTTGTTCCGGCACTTGTGCCGGTAACGGAATTGGCCTGGCTGCCGCAACCGTCGCAGCGAATGAATCTTGAACCGTTGGTTGCAGCATAAGTATATAAACTTCCATATGGAGATGTAAATGGAGCTGACCCGAGATCAACATCAACAAGCAGATTGCTGGTTCCATCCCAGTAAAATGGAGTGGTTAATACTTTTGTATTCCATGCATTCGCAGTAAAAGTTGGCAATGCGCTGGTATAAACATTAGTAACTGTTGCAGCATTATGTGTAAGGCAATCAGTAGCTGTGGTATTTGCCATCCTGATTTCCCAGTTTGGAACGCCTCCTGCCGGCACCGCTGTTACAAAATATGCAAGCGAAGTAATATTACCGGCACTTGTTATACCAGCAGCGTTGATCTCAGCTTTCGTATAAACCGTTTGATAGCGGATATAGTTATAATAACCGCTGATTGGACTTGCTTCGGTATTTGCACTTGCTGTTGTGCCTGTCCCAAGGGTGATCAACTGTGCAGTCGCTTTACTCATCCATAATCCCATTGCCAGAAGGAGAGACAGCAATAATTTCTGACCTGTTTTGTAAGATTTACTCATGTTTGTTAGTTTAGTTATTATACGCCAAAGAGGGCGAAGTAGGAATAACCCAAATTTAAGAACTTTTATTCCTCAACTGTATAAATTGGACATATTTTTTTTAACAAAGCTTTAGATGTTCATGTTTTGTGTATTATTTATGCGCCTTCGTAATAAATATAAAAAAGGCTGCCTGTAAGGGCAGCCTTGAGAGAACAAACTATTTTTTATTTACAGTACAACTACTTTGGCAAATTTGAGACGCTTTCCGTTTGCATCTGCAAGTTCAACCCAGTAAGTGCCGCTTCTGTAACGGGTAAGGTCAACAGATATGCTGCCATAGGGTCTTCCTATTGAGAAGGCTTGTGCATAGATCCTTGAACCTTTGTCATCATAGATAAATACGTTACGAACGAGTGCATTACCTGGCAGACTGTAATATCTTACCTGGAAAGTACCGCTGTTCGGGTTTGGATATACAAACAAATTAGTGCTTACAGAATCGGCAATTGTTTTAACCCCTGAAGTGCTGGTACAGCCGTTTACGTCTGTTACTTTTAATGTATAGTCTCCCAAATGATCAATATCTGCAATGTAAGTTCCTATGGTTGCTCCCGGTATTTGTATACCGTTCAGGAACCATGTATAAGTTGCTGCTGCAACTGGTGATACTGCTGCAGTAATGGTGGTTTTTAAACCAGGATACAGCCTTGTATAAGGAGAAGCAGTAAGAGTAATGGTTGGTAATGGGTTCACTGTTAATACAGCTGCTGTTGAAACTGCTGATCCGCATGGTGATGAACCACCGATTGAATCCCTGTACCTGAAACCATTCCATGACACCGGTGGTGCAGTAATAATTAAAGTTGCTGTATTGGCGCCGGCATAATTAGCATTATTGGCAAGGTTGGAATAACTGGTACCTCCGTTAGTACTTACCTGCCAGTTGTGGACAGGGTTGGTACCGGTGGCGGTTACACTGAAACTGGTTGTTTTATCGGTACAAACTGCAGTGCTGACCGGCTGAACCGTAATAGCTACCGGTGTGTTCACGGTAACGGCAACACTGGTAGCTGGAGAAGCGCAAGCACCATTGGCTATCGTTACAGAATAAGTAGTAGAAGCTGGTGGTTTAGCATATACAGTTGAAACTGATGTTCCGGTGTAAGGAACCAATCCTGCTGCATCGGTAAACAATCCCGCACTAGGTGTCCATGTTCCTGTGTAAGGAACGATCGGAGTGTATGTCAGGTTCAATGTCCATGAAGTTAAAGTACCCACATCCGGAGGACCCGCATCATAGATGGCAATGGTCCATGGTCCGTTTGGAATACTGTACAAACCTGCATAGGTAGGCGTGTTCGGAGCAAAACCGGTTGCACCTGAAGGCACACCGAATGCACCTGTAGCTGCTGTATTGCCATCTGGTTTAAATAAACCGGTAAAGCCCGGAGCAATACCTGCACTGAGTAAAGTGACACCGGTAGAACCGATCACTGTGTTTACAAAGTTTGCACCTGGGTTATTGGTACCCGATAGTAAGTTATCAAGATTTAAAATGTTTGTGTTGGGAGCTTTTAAGCTGATCATACAATCACCAACATAAGTGTGTGTGATGTTAAGTGTTACACTTGCAGCTGTTATCACCGCACCTGTAGGAATACCACTAACGGTAACAGTGTTGCTGATACCTGAAACATTTTCGGGTATTGCAAGACTGAGTGGTCCTGAAGGGAATGAAACAGAAACTGGAGCACCGAAACCTGCAGCAGTAGTAATAGAGAGGGGCTGCGGAGTTCCAAGACATGCACTCACGGGCGATGCAGGGAATACAGTAGGAGCAGCAGGAGTATAAGTCACATTCGCAGTAGCAGTGTTAGAACAACCTGCTGTAGTGCCGGTTACCGTATAAACAGTATTGACAGTCGGACTTGCAGTTACAGTAGCACCTGTTGTAGCACTTAATCCTGCAGCAGGAGACCAACTATATGTAGTACCGCCAGAAGCTGTCAGTGCTAATGGACCGCAACCTGTTGTTGGTGTAACGGCAATTGTTGGTATTGGATTAACCGTTACAACAATTGTGTTAGTAGAAGCTGCGCATGGTCCTGAAGAATATGTCGCAGTATATGTCGTAGTTGTTGTTGGTTTTGCGTAAACCGTTATAGCTGGTGTTCCAGCTACGTAAGGAATAGTTGCACCAGCATCCGAGTACAAACCGGTTACTGGAGACCACACAGCAGTTAGTCCACCTACAGTAGATATTGGCTGGATGACTCCGGCACAAATTGTTGCAGAAGCCGGAGAAATGCAGGATCCTGATACATTTACTGTAACAGCAGTACATGCGCCTGGCGTAACGCAACCGCCTTCTGCACGTACATAATAAGTAGTGGTAACTGTTGGATTCACAACTATAGAAGTTCCTGTGCCAACCAATGTTCCACCGCAAGAACCTGAATACCATTTCCATGCTGTTGCGCTATTCAACGCTCCAGCTGTAACAGCAAGTGTGCTTGGGTTACCCGAAGAAACTGTTGAAGGAGTAGCAGTGGCAGTAGGTAATGCAGGAGCAGTACATGCGGCTGTTGTATAATCGATTATAAATGGCATATCTACAGCCACAGGTAAATTAGCAGAAACACCTGTGTTTGTAACACCTGCGTCGGTCATAGCTGCATAAGTTGCACCGTTGTTACTTCCCTGAATAGCATTATACCCTGCAATTGTACGAACACCTACTGGACTACTGAGTGGCATAAAACCAGTCTCGTCTTGATATTCCAGCCAATAAGTACCAGCAGTAAGACTTACAGTAATTGCAGCTTCAAGTTTCCATATTTTTCTTGTAGTTCCTGTCGCTGTAGCAGGAACAAGCGTATTGAAAATACGGTATACACCCGCATCCGAAGCTGCAGTAAGCCGGTTAGTTGTCAGATCACCAAATACAATGGTAGTTGGGCCCGAAGCAGGATTACTGTTGTGGATCCTGACATGTAGTGTAGTTATTGGGGAAGTAGCTCCTGTAGCACCTGTCAGGTAGCCATACACAGTTACTTTGGTCACATTCCATGTCTGACCAGTAGGAACAGTGAAATCGTCAGCAATGGAAAACAGACCTGCAGAACTGGCTGAGTTACCCCCGGTGCTATTTGCCACAGTAAGGTTTCCGGTGGGGTTTTGGCATTCACTCCATGTATAACCGGCAGGCGCAGCTGTACCGTTAGCCGCAGTTGCACCGGTACTAAGGATCCCGTTTACATACTGTGCATTGGAAAACAGACCGGTCGCCATTAAAAAGACCAATGCCAGAATCCGTGGGTGAAAAAAACAATAAATTTTTTGAGTAATTGTTCGTTGCATAATTAAACGTTTTGGTAGATTTAATTGGTTTAAAAACAGTTTTGTATGACTAATAGCAGGGGAAAGTTATGCGTAATTTAAAGCATTTTAGCTGTTATCATTACAAATATATATAAATCCACAGGAAAATCTTAAAAATGGTTAAGGCTTCCTCTGTTGATCACACTCAATAAGACTCCAGTCAATTTGGTTTAGCTGCATCACAATACAAGAACTTATTATCCAGGTTTGATTTGCCATTAGATATTACCAGCAATCTTTATAAATCACCAAAGTAGCATCGAAGTAAAAAATAAACTGCATTATATTTACAACTCTATAAAAATTTTAGATGAAACAGCCGATTGCGATTTTAATACTCTTACTTTTTTTTACAGCGTGTCATAAACGGGTAATACCAGTTACTTCAGCCTCATCTGGGTCTACTATAATTAGCAGCCGTGAAACCGCTCAGGCTTCTGAAACTGCTGTTACACCAACTGTGACAAACAGCAGTGAAATTCTGGCGGGCAATAAACTATACAGAGCGAATTGTGGTAAATGCCATGAACTGAAAGATCCGGGTTCATATAAAAAAGACCGGTGGAATTCGATCATGATTACAATGGCTCCAAAAGCCAAACTGGATGATAAACAAAAAAGCCTGGTACTTGCCTATGTGTTGTACAGTGCAAAAGATGGTTTGAAGAATGGTTCAAATTAATGTAATTTTTTGTCCCTTAATTTTTTCTATTATGGCACTTTTAAAAACCTTAGTCAGCCTTACAGTATTCGGTTGCAAACTTTCATGTAATTTGCGAGGCTGTTTTTACCAAAGCAACGATTGAATGAAAAAAATCCTGGACTGGCTCAAAGAAACAAGACTGGTAAAAGGGTTCATCTATATGCTGGTCGGAATTTTTTCCTATCCAGGTCTTAATATCGTGAATAAGCTCCATATAAAAGGGATGGAGAACCTCAAAGGGCTTCCAAAAGGCAATGTGCTGTTTGTCAGCAATCATCAAACTTATTTCGCTGACGTAATTACTTTCCTCCATATTTTCTGCGCCAATAAATGGGGCAAAAAAAACAAACTCGGTATTCCCTATTATTTACTGGCTCCTTACACCCATGTTAAATTTGTGGCTGCTGAAGAGACCATGAAAAAGAACTGGATCAGCAAATTGTTTACCCTGGCCGGCGCCATAACGGTAAAGCGGACATGGCGCGAAGAAGGAACCGAGGTACGCCGCAATCTCAATCCCGGTGATACCAGGAATATAACCCGTGCTCTTGAAAAAAACTGGGTCATTACATTTCCGCAGGGAACCACCAAACCATTTGCTCCCGGGCGTAAAGGCACTTCTTTCATTATTAAACACAACCGGCCCATTGTGGTGCCGGTGGTCATCAGCGGTTACTGGCGCGCCTTTAATAAGAAAGGTTTGAAATTTAAAAAGAAAGGATCGCAACTGTCCGTTACATTCAAAAAACCATTGCAACTTGATTATGATGACAGCAATGAACATATTCTCGAAAAAGTAATGGACGCTATTGAACAAAGTAAAAAATTTATGCTGCAGGGTAAGCATCATCTCAGCAAAATGGATAAATAGATTATGAAAAACAGGGCGTATCTTTTTTTCTTTCCAGTTTTGCTGCTCAGTTTTTTTATAAACATTACCGTTGTTGCCCAGATCAATATCAGCGGAAAAGTAATTGATGAAAACAGCGGCCAACCCTTAACGGGAGTAAGCGTTTATTTTAATAATACTTCAATAGGAACTTCCACCAATGCCGATGGCAGCTTTTCATTTACAGGCCTGAAAGTTCCCAACACGGAGCTGATAGTCTCCAGCATCGGATATGAAATTCTTGCCTACAGAATATCTGCAACCGAAGACAATGGCAAACATTTTTTGTTTAAACTCACACTTAAAAAAGAGCAACTGAAAGAAGTATTGGTGCTGACCGATGCCGCCAGAAAGAAATGGCTCGCATCATTCAAAGATAATTTTCTTGGAATTACTGAAGAGGCCGCCAGCAGTAAAATATTAAATGAAACATCCATCTATTTTACAAGTGGCGTGAGTAAAAATTCTTTCAACGCTTATGCAGATACTGCAATCATTATCAGAAATGAAATGCTCGGCTACCTGATCTATTTTCAATTGGTCGAATTCGGTTACAATGGCCTCGATAAAAGAACATATTTCTATGGCTATACACGGTATATAGAAATGGGTAATAAAAAGAAATGGATCCGCAACCGCAGAAATTGTTATTACGGAAGCACCTTACATTTTTACCGTTCGCTGATTGCAAATAAACTGCAGGAAGAAGGATATTATATTTCCTTACTGAAGTCTGTGAAAACTGACACCGTTTTATTGAAAAGCCACACAGCACCGAAGTATCAACTGGTGCCCATCAGCGGCAATATCCTCGCGAGGCGCGACAGCAGCAATGAAGATAATTATATCATGTCATCGGATGATGATGTTATGGTGCAGTACATCAAACAACCTGCTTCAAAAAATTATTTACTAAAAAAAATAATGGTGCAGGGGAATCTTAAAAACGGCTTCACCGCAAACATGCATTTTATAAAAATACCCGTTGGTATTGATAGTTACGGCATTATCAGCGATCCGCTCGCAGTGGAATATAATGGTTACTGGACCTATGAAAAAGCAGCCAACATGCTGCCTTATAATTATACGCCCGATTAATCATTAAATGTAAACAACGCTTTCAGTTCCTGCGCATCTTCGGGTTTCATTTTGCCGGCAAGGATCAATCTTATCTGCCTGCGGCGTAATGCACCATCATATACTTTTTGTTCTTCTTCTGTTTCCGGAATCAGTTCAGGAACCGGTCTTGGTCTGCGGTTTGGATCCAATGCCACGAATGTAAAATAAGCTTCATTGCTTTCGTAACGGTATTGCTGCTGCAGATCTTCGCCCCATACTTTTAAATGGATCTCCATACTTGTATGGAATGCACGGCTCACTTTCGCTTCTATGTGTACGATATTACCAAGCTTGATCGGATTTTTGAAAGAGAGATTGTCAACAGAAGCGGTCATGCTCGGTGCATTACAGTGTTTGCCTGCCACCATGCCTGCTGCAATATCCATCCAGTACATCAGTCGGCCGCCCATTAAATTACCGAACACATTCGTGTCATTGGGCAGCACCAGTTCATTCATGATGGTAAAACTTTCGCTTGCTTTCCTCGATTTCATTGTCAGTAATTTTTTACAAATATACGGTTGAAGAAGTTGACAGCTTACGATGACAGTTGATGCTGTTGATAAGCTTAATAAGGTTGACAGAGTTGAAAAGGTTTTAAGCGTTTAGAATGTTTAGATAAAATAACCTCCCTAACTTAGCGCCTGTATTGCAACTGTCAGCTGTTAACAGTCATCTGTCAACTAACAACGAGCATCTAACAACTAACAACTTCCTGAATGGATATTTCTTTCGACAACACAGAATACGCTTTCGCTTATAAAACCGATAAAGAATTAAAACGGGCTCATTTTTTATTCAGCAGTATGGGCAAGCCCTGGCTCATCAATCTTGGTTTGAAAATAACACCGCTCGCCATTAAATGGCATCTTCCTTTTACAAAGACAATGATCCGCAATTCCATCTTCAAACAATTTGTTGGTGGTGAAACGCTGGAACAAACTGCAACGGTTGCAAAAAAATTAAGTGAGTACAATGTGCAGGTAATTTTAGATTATGGTGTGGAAGGCGGTGAAGATGGCGAGCAGGGTTTTGACCACGCGATGGAAGAATTCATCCGCGTAATTGATTACGCAGCTACACAACCCAACATTCCGTTGATGAGTATCAAAGTAACAGGTTTTGCAAGATTTGGTTTGTTGGAAAAACTGGACTCATCCGTTGCAGATGCTGATGGCACTTTGATGAAACGTTTTGAAACTGCAATAAATATGCTCACTGCAGATGAAAAAACCGAATGGCAAAAAGTAACGGCACGCATGGAAAAAATATGTGCTGCCGCTGCTGAAAAAAATATCGGCGTACTCATCGATGCAGAAGAAACCTGG
>JBDUCW010000073.1:0-22176 GCA_040003235.1 Ferruginibacter sp.
AAAATTGGCAGCCGAAGGAATATATCCCTTGCCAATGAACATCTGATTCTTCACTGATAATGAATCATTGGATTTGAGCACCACCTGTATAGTAGCGCCATTCAATGAATCAGGAATGATAAGTTTATAGAAACGGTTGATATTGTAAAGTGTGTTAGGCGTAAGTACATTCAGCGGAAGTTCCTTCACGCCAACGTACACCTGCGAAGCTGCAACACCAGTATTATTATTTTTGTCGCTTTCCACAATATTATTCAGCAGGTCTGTTTTTACGATCACATTGTAATTGCCCTCGATCACATTGTTCACCAATGGCTGAAGACTGATGGTGTCTTTTCCAAGCGGCGCCATATTGATCATTTTTGTTTTAATCCCCAGCAGTATTGCAGTAGAATCAAGCACACTTGATTTTGATAAATAAATACCATCGGATGAAACACCGGTAGCTGCATTGGTTGAAGTGTTGCTCACCACCCATTTTGCGGTATCCAGTGTATAACCAAGGAATACAGTATCAGGCTTAGTGATATTAGCTACTACCAGGTCGGATGGTGCCGGACTGTACACAGTAACATATCTGAAAGCAAGATTATTGTTGTTGTTGGATTCAAATACATTTCCGGTTGCGTTAACCCTGCTGATCAATACATAATTTCCCGGAACAATATTCAGCGCAATAATAGCAGATACTGTATCATCGTAAGATTGATTTACCTGCAATGCCCCTGAATGTGTTTTGGAAGAAAGCAATACGTCATTGGCATTTCCGGGTATAAAGTCTGCAGAAAGCCATACATCATTGGTCCAGTTGATCGGATAAGTAACTCCCACACCTTTATTGCTGATGCGGTGTACTAACGTTAAGGGCTGGCCGGTTGCCACAAGCGATGGAATAGCCAGGATAGAATCTGTAAGATCCGGCAGCAATGGCTGAACTACATGAATTTTTTTAGCCACGCCTGCGCCATTCCGGATAAGATTTGTGTTATTACCTGCTATCTCGGAATTAATAGTCCCGTAATTATTGGTTTTCACAAACACGTAATAGTCGCCGGTGGGCAGATTGGGAGTAGTAAGTGTTTTTGATTCGGTATAACTCTGGTTGGTAAGTAGCTGGCTGTATTCTGGATAATAGCCAACCTGCACTGCATTGCCATTTAATGTTGAATCCGGTGAAAAATAAGGAGCATCATACCAGCCGGCATAATACAGGCCTGGGTAATAGCCGATATTCTTTCCTGTCCAGCCTAAGTTATACGGTCTTCCAACTGTGGCCGAATCTGCACCGGTTACTGCTGTAACTATCAGATCCTCCAGAGGATTGAGCAATACCCTGCTGCCGCTTGCGGTTACATTATTGTTACCGTTGCTTCCTTCATACACGATATTGTCTGCATTTGTTTTAATATAGAAGTATGCTGTATTAAAAGTGGTTTGTGGAAAACAGTTATTAATTATGAATGAATAAGGCATATTCACATCGAATGAATCGGAGTAGCTGCCCCCATTTGCAACAAATTCGCTGTGCGATCTTTCTGCAACGAAATAACTTGTTCCTGGATTATAAGTAGAACTGCAACTGATGAATATACTGTCTTTCCAGGTTCCTGCTGTGTGCCCTGCACCGTTGTTTGATACAGTGTATTTGAAATGCGAGGTATAAGAACTGTAAACTGTGTCAGACAGTTGTATGGAAGAGACCACAAGGTCATTGGCAGTAGCGGGTACTACGGATGTCGGCGCAGCAGCACTGATATTATTATTCATATTGGTTTCCCTGAATGAACTGTCATAGTTGGTGTGCACATAAAAATACCGCTGACCTGAAGTTGCAACAGGAAACGCATAATTAAATGTGTGCTGCACAGCTGTTCCAACGGGAAGATTTTCCGTAAAGCTGTTGGTGCCGACAAGTTGTGCACTTACATCAAATACTGCCGACGAACTTACATATATCCTGTCTCTTCTGGTTACATTATAGACACCACCCTGACCAATATTCAATATGCTGTAATTAATGGCCAAAGACTGTCCACCAACAGCGTTGGCAGGAACCGTTAGATTGGATACTGTTGCATCAGGGCGGACAATGGAAATAGGTAATGCACTTCTTCTTGTTTCTATTGTTCCCGGATATTCATACACGGTTTTGGTAGAATTGGTCAACACATAAACATAATAATTGCCTTCGGTCAAATCAACAGGAATGGTAAAGCCGACGGATTTAGGATGGTTTGATCCCGGCTTGATCACATTGCCAGTGTTCACATCGTGCACCGAAGGATTTGTTCCGATAACCTGGCAGGGATAAGTTGTATTGAAATTATCATCCACATATAATCCTGCATTTATTATGCCCTGGTCGGCCTGGCTTACCAGTCTCGCATTGGCAACGTTCAATCCTGCAGGATCTGTACTCAGATATACTTTGTCTATCCAGTAACTGGAACCAAAGCTCACACTGTCGCCGATAGATATACCGGGTGTGGGTGGTGGCGGTGGCGGACAAAAGCAATTGCTGCAATTATCAGGCAGTATACAGGGAGGCGGTGGTATAAAACAGGTGCCGGTCTGCACAAAATAATGCCCTTTATTTTTTTCTATATTATCATTGAAGCCGGTATTGCTGATATTCCAGTTTACACCGATCGGTTGCGATACGCTCGCTGTTGATACCGGTACATCCAGTGAACTAACGGTCAGGTGTGGCGTAGGTGTAAGGAAAACCTGTAGTTGGCTGCGGCCAACATTATTATTGTTAAGAGAACCTTCATATAATAAATCCCCGGAATTAGTAACAACATAAATATAAAAAGCGCCGAATATATAGTTCGGGATTACTATCTGCATATTTCTGGTGTAAAAACTATCTGCCTGCAGTTGGGAAGAATTTCCATTATAAGCATCAAATGCATTTGCATAATAAGTGCCGTTGCCCTTTGGATATTTTACCGGAATTGCTGTGTTGATATTGAAAAGTGGACTCTGCGATATATACATTCTATCATACCAGCCTGTCCCTGCAGGAGTAAGTACTCCATAATTTTTTACTTTATAGGTAAGATTGATCGTACTTCCTGAGAACGTTGTCGTAGGTGTAAATACCGTATCAACTCTAAGGTCTGGCGTCGGCGATAATATTACATTGATCGGCTGCGGCGCTCTTGCCGTATCATTTGCCACAGTTACCTGTACAGGCGCATTGGCCCCCGCCGGATAATTGGTAATTACATAAGCATACAATGGCTGACTGTAATTAACCGGTAATGTAAAGTTGATAGAATTGGTATAATGCTGTCCGCTATCCAATGCAGTTACATTTGGTTTGGTGCCCACCAGTAACGGTCTTACAGGAAGCTGAAGATAGCTCCATAAGTTCGGGTTAAAATTTGGTGGGATTACAAAATTGGGTATTGTATCAAATGAAAGGAATACTGCGTCTGTCCAGCTTTGATTGGTTGTTGTTTTTCCCGGACCCGGGTTGGTAACTGTCCAGTTAATGGAAATAGTTTGTCCGGAAAATGCACTCGAAGGTATCTGCACATTGCTTACAACCAAATCAGGTAATGGTATCAAACTGAACTGCTGAACGGGTCCTGTATGAATAATTGTACATGAGCCGTTATGAGATACCACCATCCATTTGTAAGGGTGATTGTATACAAGCCCGCTGTTCAATGGTATGGTATAATTTACTGTCTGAATATTGGAGGCATAAGGCGTAGAAGGCTGCGGATCTTCTGCCTTCCATAAATAAAGATCGAAAGTATAGAATGCTTCCGGATGCGCAGGCACCCATGAAAGCGTTAATGGCAATTGCTGATTGATTGCACCATTTGTTGGATACATACTCTGTACAGAATCCGGTTGTATGCTGTTGATTACATTTACTGTCAATGTATCATTGATGCTTGCTGCGCCGCAGTTACCGGTTGCAGATACCAACAGGTAATAAGTTCCGGGAACAGTCCATGTAACGTTTGCTGTACTGGTTGTAGAAGGCAATGTACTTCCTCCGATAATTCTCCAGTTATACACTGCACCGGTTATATTATTGACACTATAAGTAGCCGTGCCCGGACATAAATTAGTAAACCCTGCAATTGGATTTAATGCATCTACACTACTGCAGAAAATTACATCAGAAGGAGTGGCTGCAAAATAATTGGCATCGCCTGGCTGCGAAGCTCTCACAGTGATCGTACCAATACCGGTAAGCGTTAGTATGTTTCCAGCTACGGTTGCCGGACCTGAAACAACACTATAAGTTATCGGTAACCCGGACGTTGAAGTTGCAGACAGCGTAACGGGTGCTCCGCCATAATTCTGTGCGCCGATGGAATTAAATGTAATGGTTTGTGAAGCCTTATTTACCGTGAACATTTGTATAACCGGTGCTGCAGTATCATATACATTATCACCCGACTGGTTAGCCTGAACCGTTACCAAACCGGTACCGATAATTGTGATCAAATTTGTTTGTGAATTTACAGTTGCCGGTCCGCTCACAATTGAAAAAGAAACCGGTAACCCTGAAGTGGATGTTGCAGCGGGAGTAAAGGGTGCATCACCAAATGTTTTATTGGAGATTCCTCCGAAACTGATTGTCTGGGCAATTGAATTTGCACCAAATGTAATTGTATTTGAAACAGGACCGCTTCCGCAATTGTTGGCGTATCTCACCGTATAGCTTCCTGCCAGTGACGCATAATAAGATGAATTGGTTGCTCCCGCGATCAGGACTGTATTTTTATACCACTGATATCCTGCATTTGCTGGCGCTGATGCTGCATACAACCATCTGCCGGTATTATTTATACTGGCAGTAGCAGTTGGTCCGGGTGCGTTGATATTAATGTAAGTATATTTTGGTACTGTATTACAGCTGTTTGAAACCGTTGACACGAGATAGCGCGCATCATTAAAAACAGTCCAGGTTACAAAAGCGGTATCGCCGCTGGTTGTAAATGTTCCTCCGCCATTAGGCAGGCTCCAGCTATAGGTCATGCCCGGCTGGTGAGCGCTTGGATAATATTTCTGAATAACGTTGGCACATGCGGGATTCGGCCCTATCACCGTATAGTAATTATAAGAAGGCTGATCGATGAAAAACAACGTCTTGGTATTCACACTTGTATCCGGCGGAAGATTACCAATCATTCTGATCTTGTAATATTTTCCTGGAAGCAATGCATAGGATAAGAATGGAATAGAATCTACAGCAAGGCTTGTATACTTATATCCAAAAGTTGGATTGAAAAAAGTATTGAAATTGCCTAAAGTATCGGATACTTCCACACGTATATAGTTGTTGGCAACAAATGCGGTATCTGCAATATAAGGTACATTGAAACCGGTATTCAAGCATTTAATAATTGTATCAGCTCCCGCAATATTTATAATTGGTATGCGCATCGGCTTTTTCGAAAGCGTAACCGGCCCCTGTGCAATTGAATCCAGTGACTGCACACTACCTCCGTTAATGTTCCCTGAGAATCCTGCAGAACCAAGGACTTTCCATACATTGATATTATTAACTCCCCACGCTGCCGGCTGCATATACTGGTACAGGTAATAAGTTCCGCTCCTGTTTTGCTCATATTGTAATGTGACCTTTACTTTTGAGTTACCATTGTTTCTTACTAAACCCCAATATTCTTTTCCTGAAATACCACCAGAGCCTATCGCACACTGGGCTGTATCATATCCATCCAGACTGGGGTCGTGATGAAAATATTGCGCAGTAAATTCATCTGTTGGCTGAGCTGGTGCTGTAATGTCCATTGGTGCTTTCCATTCAGTAGCCTGTTCAATGCTTCCTATAGGAAAAGTAAATGCCTGGTTACCCACTTTTTTAACAGGTCCTATTGCTATACCTGAAGCATAACCAGATTGTGCGAATGTATTATTTTCAAATATCAACAGTTTGTTTGGAGCAGTAACTACATTGCCGCAGAAATCACCGAATTGCATCCAGTTTGTAATATGAACATCATTATCCAGTACCAGGTAATGATAAGTATTCATGATCAGGGTTTCAATACTTACCGGAACTGTACCGCCCTGTTTGATATGCTGATCGTAACCACCATCTTCCAGCAGAATGTTCTGTATTCCTACATAAGCATTATTGTTTGCCGTTATGGTAACATTTCCCTGCACATGCAACGCATCGGAGCCACCCAATCCCAAAGATATTCCTGCATCGTTTGTATTATTGATCGCTGTAAGATTTCCTTCTACCACGTCGAAACCCGGAGATGCATTGCCAAGATACATCTGGCCATTTTCGCTGTTATTAATAATAGTAAGGTTGCCGTGAAATTGATTCACAAAAGTCTGGCTGTTCTCTGTGCGTCCTATGCTGTCACTCAATATGGTATTTCCAACAATGGAATTAAAATAGAATATCGACTCACCACCATAATTCAGGCAACTGAAATTTCCTTCCATATAAGTGCCTTCCACGTGCGGCTGATAAGCACCCGAACAAATAATATTATTACCATTGAATATTCCACCATACACAAGATTCAATTGTCTTCCAATGTTCAGGTTAAAAGAATTCAAATCAAACAAGGATCCGAATTCCATTGTTAATCCTCCTATATTAATGTTGTGATTATATACGTATGGCGAATTCGGAACTGAGTTATCGGCAGGAATGATAACATTATTGCAGAGACCAGGAACAACAGAAGGACTCCAGTTGGTGGAATCATCCCAGTCATCGCTGGTTTGTCCGTTCCAGGTAACATCCGTAAATGAACCACATGGATTGCCGATTATAACCCCGCAATATGCAGCTGCCTCTCCAAGACTTGAACATCCGGGAGCGTTTTCCCTGATATCAGCCCGTCCATCTATTGAAATATAATGGCACAAGGGCAGGGAGGTACAGGTGGCCAATTGTGAGTTCCAATAGATCCTCACCGAATCATAAAACGCATTATAGTCGGTCCGGTTTTCTATAACAAGATTATCATTCAGCCCGTTCAGGGAGGTCATGTTATAATTATAGGTAACGAACAACCCTTTGCCGATGTGCGTCAGGTTGCCAAGACCGGTCAGGTCTGTAGATGGCATTGAAGTGATCTCAAGGGTACCGTTTTGAAGATCTGTAATATTGCTTAATGCAGAAAAATCACCAACTAATTGCTGATTATCCGAAAGGGAAATACCGCCATCTATATTTCCGGTCAGGCCTTCCAACCCGTGCAGAGAAGTCAGGTTTGGATTAGACCAGATATAAAAATTAGAAGAACTGTGCAGGCTGTCCAATCCCGTTAGGTCAGGAAGCCCGGTAGCGATCATCCAGAATGTATAGATATCTTTGTTGTCTAAATGATCAGTAAGACCTGCCAGCGTTGTTAACTGCGGAAGATTTGCAAAAAGAAATCCTACCGTATGATGTAAATTATTTAATCCGATGGATGTAAGCAGCGTATCACTATCCATGTGAAAATAATCCTGTATGTATACCAGGTTTACCAGGTTGCTGTAATTATGAATGGGCGTATGACTGATGCTCATCCCGCGATACATAGAATCAATATTGGCAAAGCCGCCAAGGTTCGTCAATGCAGTAGAATCGATATGCAGATCACCATTCAGTACGTGCAGGTGATCACTTATTCCATCGATGTCAGTTAAAAGCGGAAGATCTATTAATATAAAGGCACCGAGCTGTTGCATATTGCCCAGTTCCAGTGCAACCATGGAATGATTGTGATCCAGTTCCAGTGTATCCCCAACAGATGTAAGACTACCAAGATCAACCAGGTTGAGGATGGATGTATTACTGATCTGCAGTTTAT
Organism: Ferruginibacter sp.; assembly: GCA_040003235.1. Lineage (GTDB taxonomy): Bacteria > Bacteroidota > Bacteroidia > Chitinophagales > Chitinophagaceae > Ferruginibacter. The sequence goes on from JBDUCW010000073.1 coordinate 7,818, forward strand.
TGATCACTTCTGTGATACCGCCTAAACCCACCAGGTTGGTAATGGCCGGACTTGCACCAGCACCATCTATAATTAAATATTTTGGTGTGGTACATGACGGATAATTCGTTGAGAAATTATCGATCTGTGCCTGCGAAGTCAGTACGATCGTATCCACAATACAGGAAGTAGTATTGTTGGTACCGGCTGATGAAAGGTTGACGGGTAAAAGCGTATGCACAACTTTTTTTATGACCAGCTTTGTTTTTGCCGGATGCAATTGCGCAAGTGCGGGAATACTGCAAAATATAAAAAGGCAGGCGCCTGCGAGAGTTAAAATCTTTTTCATTCTTTATCTTTTGGAATTGTACTTCATCAATTAGTTGGTAATTCAAAGGATAAAGCGGGATCTCACGAGGATTGGAGTGCAGTTAATGATACAAATATGAACATACCCTTATCCCCCTGCAATACTTAATTTGTAGTACAGATGGTGTACAGCATTAAAAAAAGAAATACTTTTAAACCGTTTAAACCAGTTACTGATCTCATGACCTTAGCTAAATCTCTCTTTTGTGTGCTGTTGTGCATGGGTTTGTCCGTTGTGATGCGGGCACAGACAAGAACGATTGACAGCCTGAAAAGAAATATTGTTTCCGCTCCTGACAATGATCACCGGCTCAAAGCCATTTTTGATCTCTGCGATCTGGGTTATACCCTTCATCCCGATACACTGATGAGCTATGCAGAAATGGCCAAACACATTGCTGTTCAGCAAAATAATCTTCATGACGAAGTCCAGGCAATGTATTATCAGTCAGGTGCATTAACCACCAAAGGACTGATCGATTCATCTCTCGGTCTTGCCAATAAATGCCTGGAAATACTTTCCTCAAAAGTGAACGACCCTTTATTGGTAGCCAATGTGCTCAATCAGAAAGGAAGATGTTATGTAAGAAAGAATCAGTACAAAGAAGCGATCAGCATGGGATATCAAACCATTGCTGCTGCAGAAAAAAACAATGATGTACTCCTGCAGGTAAAAGGAAAAACACTGATCGGCTGGGCTTACCTGGAAATGGATCAACTGAAGGATGCATTGAACTGGCATCTGAAAGCACTGAACACTACCACGGATACTTTATTGCTGGAAAAATATGCCATCCTTTTCGCGAATTTAGCTACCAATTATAATGGTCTCGGTAAAACGGATTCAGCGTTTTATTATATCAACAAGGGGATCAGTTATTCCCGCAAACATGAAAATCTTTTTGCCCTTTCCAATTCACTGGCAATAGAATCTGAGTTGTATGTAAAGTCTGGCCAGGCAAAGCTTTCAGAGCCTGTTTTAAAAGAAGTAGTGGCTATACGCAAAATAATCGGTGACCCTTTTTATATCGCTTCGGACATGTCGCAGCTGGGATTTTATTATGCCCATTACGGACAGCCGGAGAAAGGTGTTGCTATCTGCAAAGAAGGCATTGCCATTGCCCGGCAATATAAACTGGATACCAAACTTTTTTTCCTGTATGGCAGCCTTGCAGATAATTACAAAGCGATGGGAAATTTTCCAAAATATGCGGAAGTACTGGAAGATATTATCGCCATGAAAGATTCTGTATACCAGAAAAATTCTGCAGTAGCACTTGCAGAAATGCAGACAAAGTATGACCTGCAGAAAAAAGAAAATCTTATCATTCAGCAGGAACTTGATATACAAAGGAAAAATTATCTTTTTTATGGTTCACTTGCCGTTCTCTTTTTTGCAGCATTCATCAGCTGGTTTGTTTTCAGGGAATATAAAAGAAGGCAGAAGATCAAGGTTCAGAAAATGCAGGAAGATGAAAAGATACTTTCTGTGATTGCCGTTACCAAGGCTGAAGAAAATGAACGCAAGCGTATCGCAGCCGATCTTCATGATAATCTCGGCGCTTATGCTGCGGCCATTGCCAGCAATATTGACCAGGCAGGTATTCACCGGGATAATGAACCGGCCCTTAATGAACTCAAGATGAATGCCCATTCAATTGTTTCGCAGTTGAATGATACCATCTGGGTTTTAAAGAAAGACAATCTTTCGCTCACCGCCATCAGTGACCGTATCAAAATTTTTATCCAGCGTATCCGGGCTTCTTACCCACAGATCAATATTGATGTGATAGAACATATCAATACCGATCTGCTGCTGCCGCCGGCACAGGCTTTTAATTTATACCAGGTTTCCAAGGAAGCCATCAGCAATGCGCTCAAACACAGTGGAGCAGCCAATGTGCGGGTATATTTTGAGAGCGAAAAAAAATGGAAGATCAGTATTTCAGATGATGGCACCGGTATTACTGCACTTCATACAAAGATCAGCAGCGGCAATGGATTGATCAACATGAAGAGCCGAAGTAAAGAAGCGGGCTGGTCTATTGAATGGCAACATAATGAACCGCATGGAACCAGTGTTGTGATTGAGCCGGAGAAAGCGTTTAAGGGTTTAAAGGTTTAAGGGTTCAGGGTTTAGAAGCGTTAGAGAGTTTAGAGAAAAACCTTACCTCCTAAATCTTCTAAACCCGCTTTCTACTACAAATTGATTATAGATATTTAAAAGAAGAGTCACCAACTTTATGGTACAAATATGAATTTTTCAGTAGCACTCACCGAAGATAACAGCATCAACCGTAACACGTTTATGCAAAAGATAAATGCATTTCCGCAGTTACAGGTGGTCTTCTCTTCTGTAAACGGACATGAATGCCTTGAAGAGCTGAAAGGCCTTCCCCATCAGCATTTGCCCCAGGTAATTTTTATGGACCTTGAAATGCCCCTGATGGATGGAATCGAAACGATCTCGATCGCAAAATCATTATACCCGCAGATTCATTTTATTGTATTAACTGTTTTTGATGATGATGAAAGAATTTTCGAAGCCATCCGTGCCGGAGCTTCAGGCTACCTGCTCAAACATGAACCAGCCGCGGTATTGCATGACGCAGTCATTAATGTAATGGAATTCGGCGGAGCACCTATGAGCCCTGCCATCGCCAGGAAAACCATGCTGTTGCTCAGCAGGTCATCTTCCGAAACAGCCGGTCCGGCAAATGTGGTTCCCAAAGAAATTACCGAACGCGAACTGGAAATATTGCAGCACATGGTCAAAGGCTGGGATGCGAAGCGCATTTCGGTGGAACTAAATGTAAGTGTGCTCACCATCAGAAAACATATCGCCAATATATACCAGAAACTGCACGTTAACAGCAAGGCGCAGGTCATCAGCCTGGCGCACAGAAATAACTGGGTATAACCGTAAATATTATTAAAAAGAAATATACTGCCTGCTGTTTTCAGCAGGCAGCTTTGTTTTTCCCCGCAAATAGCTTCAGTACGGCATCGTATGCGCAGCATTCACACAAAAAAAGTTGTCATTAGCCTGTTAATACAGCTGATAGTTGTAATTTTACACTGTTTTCTTGTTAACTTGTTATTCTTTCCGATAAGCCTTACAAAAACTGTAACCCCTTAAAGAATTACCTCGGCTTTATTCATACTTTAAATAGATGTTATGTATAGATTTTATACCCTGCTTCTGGCATTGCTGATTTCTGCAGGTGCTTTTGCTCAAAGTCCCGTTCTGGTAAAAGATATTAATGCAAATATTGCGGATGCGGCTTCAGGATCAAATCCCAATAATGGATTCATACTGAATGGAAAACTTTATTTCGCTGCTACCGACTACCAGGGACGCGAACCCTGGAAAACAGATGGTACAAGTTCAGGCACAGTGATCATAAAAGATATTCTTTCCAATGTTCCCAATTATTCTTCCAACCCGCACAGCATGGTAGGTTTTGGAAGTACAACTTATTTTTTTACCGGCGACAGCAGCAGTTCGCAGTTGTGGAAGATTGGCACTGATGATTCGGCAAGATTTGTAATGGGTGGTTTTATCTATCCGCATGATGTTGTGTCTGCAGGCAATTATATATTTTTAAGTGGAAAAATGCAGGGCTCATCAGTTGGACAGGAATTATTAAGATTTGATCCTTCAGCAGTAAGCATTCAGGCCTTCGATATCAACCCCGGAGCCGCAAGTTCTGATCCGCGTTTTCTTACAGTAAAAAGAGATTCAGTTTTCTTTTCTGCAGACGATGGTACTACAGGAAGAGAATTATGGATCTATGATCCCATCAGTTTTAATAAAGTGGATGAGGTCAGTGATATCAATACCGGTGTTGATCCTTCAGATCCATATGATATTGTCATTTATCATGATTCAATTTTCTTTTCTGGAAACAGCGGCCCTGATGGTGTAGAAATTTTTTATAGTGATGGCCTTGTGGGTGGTGCAGGTACCGGTGTACTTGCTTTTATCAACAATAATAATGGCGGGGCAGACAGCAGTAATCCTGCGAACAAAACTATATTCAACAATAAAATTATTTTTAGTGCCAATGATAGCTCACATGGAACTGAATTGTGGGCTTATGATGGAACAACGGGAGTAACTGATATTCTTGCGGATATCAATACAAGCAGCCCCGGTGCTGCATCCAACCCCGGCAAGTATGGTTTTCATCAGGCTGGTCTCTTCTTATATTTTGCTGCCAATGATGGCGTACATGGCAATGAGTTATGGCGAACCGATGGTAATTTCGGCGGAACAACGGCCTTGGTACAGGATATCAATACTTCCGGAAATTCTGATCCGCAGAGTATGTATAATGTAGGCGATACTTTAATTTTTGCTGCGAATAATGGATCAGGCCCGCAGATATGGCGTGCAAAATTTAATACGGCCGCTTTGATACAGGCCATTCAGCCGGCACTGTCTTCAAACTGGCCGCAACTTTTTGCCAGTTATAACAATAAAATTTATTTCAGTGCTGACAATGGGAGCAGCGGAATTGAACTCTATTCAACCAACGGTCTTTCTGCAGGGACAGGGCTTGTAAAAGATATTTTTAATAATGGCAGTGCAACCAACAGTAATATCCCCTGGCTGGAAAATTTCAGCAGTGCTATATTTTTTGCTGCTACAAAAAATTCACTTACTGAACCCGATGGTTTATACAAAACAGACGGAACATTTGCCGGCACGGTAGAAGTAGTTGCTCCCGGCGGGGCAACTGGATTTTATGTCGCTTCACCAGCTGGCAAAGCAGCAGGGTCATTGTTATTTTTCCGGGGACATAATAATGCGGCCGGAGAAGAATTGTGGAAATCGGATGGAACAGCAGGCGGTACAGCATTGGTAAAAGATATCAATGCAGGAACCAATTCCAGCAGCGTGAATAACATTACCAGTTTTGGTTCTAAAGTTCTTTTCCTCGCAGATGATGGAACCAACGGGCAGGAAATGTGGGTGAGTGATGGCTCTTCAGGCGGCACTTTTCTTTTAAAAAATATCAATCCCGCTGCCAATGCAGGATCTTTTATTCAGAATATTACTGTAGTGGGTACCAAAGCTTTTTTCACAGCTGATGACGGAACCAATGGGCGTGAGCTTTGGGTAACAGACGGAACAGTTATCGGAACTTCAATGGTAAAAAATATTAATCCGGGCGCACCTGCATCAAATCCAGGAGGTTTAACAGCTGTAGGGACCTCTTTATATTTTTATGCCAATGATGGCACTAACGGCAATGAGCCATGGAAAAGTGATGGCACTTTAGGTGGAACCAATATAATCAAGGATATCAATCCCGGGAGCAATTCATCAATGGGTTCCGGCGGCTTCTGTAATTTCGGTGGCTTCAGCTATTTTAATGCAAATGATGCAACGGGCGCTAAATTATGGAGAACAGACGGCACCAGTGTCGGAACAGTTTTATTTAACAGTGTTGAAAATCCATACATCATTACCAACATCGGATCTAAAATGGTCTTCTTCTCTTATCCTTCTGTTCATCCTTATGGATATGAAGTATATAATTCCGATGGAACAACTGTTACCAAAATAAAAGATTTTGCTCCCAACAGCCTGGATATTTTACCGGATAGTTTCTCTGTATATGTTGGCAAAGCTTTTTGCCCACTCGAAGACAATTCACATGGACAGGAATTATTCGGCACAGACGGTACTGCTTCCGGTTCTGTTTTATTCGATATTGCCCCGGGTGCAGCAAGCAGTTATCCAAGATACATGAAAGGATTACTGACCTCCATATTATTTTCCGCTTACGACAATACTTCAAAAGGAAATGAATTGTGGAAGCTGGATGTGAGTGGTACACTTCCTGTCAGCGGCCTTGAATTTAACGTAAGTAAAAAAGACAATTCAGCTTTACTTAACTGGAAGACCTATACTGAATTCAACAATAAAGGTTTTGAAATACAAAGAAGTAATGATGGCAGAAATTTTACAGACTCACTTGGTTTTGTAAATGCCAAAGCATTTGCAGATAATGGGGCTTCTTATACCTTTACAGATGCCGCGCCACTTTCCGGAAGAAATTATTACCGGCTTAAACAAAAAGATTTTGATGGGCATTTCACATACAGTCCGGTTCGCTGGATAGATTTTGGAAAAGATATCTATGTGAAAGTTTATCCCAATCCTGCAACAGACATCGTGAACATCAACAGCAGTTATGCCTTTAAAAATGCAATACTGAGCATTCGCAGCAGCAGCGGGCAACTCATCAGGCAGCAAACAATTAATGGTAGCGGCACCATCAGCATACCGGTAAAAAATCTGTCAGCCGGCATTTACTTTATTGAGATCAATGAAGGAACTTCTGTAACAAAACTTGATTTTACAAAACAATAAAAATATTTTCCTTCCAAATTAAAAGCCATGAAGATTTCATGGCTTTTTTATTTCATGAAAAAAACATTTATGCTTTGGTTGCTTTGATGGAATACATCATTGGAAACTTATCACCCATTCCTTTTATCCGCCACATGCCATCCTCTCCCTTTTCAGTATGTTGAAAACAACCATATGGTGAAAATGTAAATTCATTCAGCTGCTGTATCTGCAATCCATGTTTAATGAGTGCATTGATGATTTCACTGAAAGGATGATTCCAGCCATATTCTGTTGCTTTGATCGGTGCATTGCGGTCGGAATAAGATCCTTCCACTTCATCAACAATCATTTCCTCGTTGAGATAATGATATTTCACCGCGGAAAAATCTTCATTCATCATCCACAGTACCGGGTGAAAATCAGCTATATAAAATATGCCGCCCGGTTTTAAAAAATGCGCAATTACTGCAGCCCATTTATCGAGATCGGGTAACCAGCCGATGGTTCCGTAACTGGTAAAAACAATATCAAATTTTTCATTGCAGTTTTTTTCCAGGTCATACACATTGCATTGAATAAATTTCGCTTCCAGTTTCATCTCTTCATTTATTTCCCGGGCGAGTTGTATGGCGGTATCACTGAAATCAACGCCCGTGCAGATTGCGCCCATGCGTTGCCAGCTTAAAGTATCCAATCCGAAATGACATTGAAGATGTAATAGCGTTTTCCCCCTCACATCTCCCAGTTCCTTTACTTCTATCTGTTCATTCAGTACAGAGCGCCCTTTTTTAAATCCTTCCAGATCATAAAAAGCAGCATCCTTATGAACGCTGGTACGCTGGTTCCAGGATCGGCGGTTGGCTTCAAAGTAATTATCTAAATCTGACATCATTTTGTTTAGGTCTGAAATAATAAAATCCATGATCACATTTAGCCAGCTGGTTGTGTGCCGTTGTAATACTACAGCAAAGTAGTAATTATCCTACAAATTTTTTTTTTACTTCGAGTAAATTTGCAGTTCCTGATTAGAAAAAATACCCGTTTTTAAAGAAAAGCATACAAAGCAAAATATTCTGCATAACGATACGTTAAGTAAAATAACAGCTTACTTTTCTCCCGAACCCCAGCTTCATTTTCTTTGATATACAATCAGGAATCAAAGAAAATAAATAACATAACCTCTGGAATTAAGAAGCTGTCTTCTTCACATTTTACGCGAAGTAATGTGAAAAAGTATCAAAAATCTTATCACTGGAAAGACTTTATATTTACTCAAGAAAAAAAATTCACTTTTTTAGTTATTTATAGATTTTAAAATCCATCTTATGAAAAAAATCAACTCTGTTACCAGAAGTGGGTCTATCAATTTACCTAAAATGTTCATGTTTCGAACCCCCAAAATGAACAGGTTTTTTAAAACAAACCTGCTGCTGGCAATTTGTACGCTGTGGTCTGTCCAATCTTTTTGTGCAGATGGCGATCCTTATTTTAATCATATAAAAAGGCAATACCAGGTTTCAGAATGGGGTAATACCAAATGGGGGCTTGAATACCTGCCCGATGATTTCAATACGACAACTCAGAAATATCCGATCATTTTTTTCTTTCATGGTATTGGTGAAACCGGTTCAACAGAAGGTACGCTCAATAAACTACTGAACCATGGTCCGAGTAATTTTATTGCATATTCCAACTACAATATGCAGTTCACCAATCCGAATACCGGGCAAACACAGAAATTTATTTATGTCGCTTTACAGGATCCTTATTGGTCTCCCAATATTTATGAGATCTGGTACATTATAAAAAATAATCCAAGATTAAAAGACAGGATCTCTAATATATTTTATACCGGACTTTCCGCTGGTGGTCAACAAACAATGATGTCTGTTTTAACCAATCAGGAAATGGCCAATGGAATTACTGCGGTTGTTCCGATGAGCTCTGCCGGCTGGGATAAAACCGGCGTTCAGTATGCACGCAATGCCAGTGTAAAAGCCTGGTGTTTTCATGGAATAACAGATGGCACCTGTCCTTATACTGTTACAAGAGATTTCAATGACAGTCTTGGTCCTGCAAAAAGCAGGTGGACCAATCTTCCGCCTTCGCACGGAAACTGGAACAGCATCTATACACAAACTTATAGAGAAGTGATTAATGGAAAGCTGATGAACATTTATGAATGGATGCTTTCTACTATTGCGCCCAATCAGGCGCCCGTAGCGGATGCAGGTCCGGACCAGGTCTTTGGTGCTCCGGTCTCCAACACGAATTTAAATGGTAATGGAATGGATCAGGATGGATTTATTTCCACTTATTCCTGGGTAAAATTATCAGGGCCTAGTCAGTATAGTATTTTGAATGTTGCCAATCCCGCAACTGCACTCACCAATCTTACATCGGGCACCTATACTTTTGAACTAACGGTAACCGATAATTTGGGTGCAACCGGAAAAGATACAATCACGATTACAGATAATACTGTTCCTACGACGATACCGATAAAAATATCAGACTTTAACCTGAGAGAAAATAACGGCATAAATCTGTTGCAATGGAAAACAGTAAATGAAGTGAACAGTGATTATTTCAGTATTGAAAGAAGCAGCAATGGCAGAAGCTTTACCAGTATCGGCCGTGTGAATGCAAGTGGATATTCATCCACCGAGATTACGTACAACTTTACTGATCAGACTCCATTAAAGGACATCAATTATTACAGGTTATTAATGGTTGATAAAGATGGCCATTCAGAATACAGCAAGATTCTTTCTACTTCTTCCAAGAATAGTGCAGCACTGGATATTATTAATTCAAATCTTTCTTACAGCGGAGGCAATCTGAAGATCGTGGTTAACAGCAGCCAGTCAAAAACTGCAAACCTTGCCCTCGTTGATGCAAACGGAAGAATACTTTTAAATACGCCGGTCACTTTACAGAAAGGAGTTAACAGCATTGAAAAATCAACCGGAACTTTATCAAAAGGTATTTATTACATTAAATTATTTACCGAAGACGACAGGGTAGTCAAGTCCATTATGAGCAATGACTAAATTGTAACATCCTCAAAAAATATAAAGACAAATCCCGGTTAGCAAACTAACCGGGATTTTTTTATTCATTAATCCTGGATGTGTATCTACCGGCACGGAAAATCAATTATCTTTCTGCCATTAATATTTAACAATGACAGCCAGCACAAAAAAAATTATTATTGGATCACTTTTTATACTCAATGTTTTATTTTTGGTGTTGATGCTGTGCAGTAACCTTGCGTTGGTAGTCAATCCGGCAGGGTGGTGGATCGTTGGAGTACTGGGGCTTATGTTCCCATTATTGCTGCTGGTAAACCTGTCCTTTATGATAGTATGGTTATTCATTAACCGTAAAAAAGCGCTTATTTGTTTTATAGCAATACTGATCAGTTATCCGAATATCAGCAGATGCTTTGCATTTCATGTGTCAGATGAATTCAGTGAATTCAAAGAAGACGGGGCCATACGGGTGATCACCTGGAACGTAGCGTTGATGAACCTGCAGGCCAAAGACACGGAAACCGCAGCAGCAGCCAATGCGCAGATATTGAATTCAATTGACGGATTGAATGCAGACGTTCTTTGTCTGCAGGAATTTCTTACCGCCATAGTCCCCGGTAATAAATACAATATCCTGGATTCAATAACGCGCCGCTATAATTTTCCATATTGTTATTTCTTTCTGAACAATAATTTTCATAAAGATTTTCATCCCGGCACGGTGATCTTCAGTAAATATAAAATTGTTGACAGCAGCAGGATCATTTTTCCTGCACCATTTTTTGGAAGTGTTTTAAGAGCAGGATTACTGGTAAATAAAGATACCATCGATATTATTACCACCAGGCTGCAGAGTGATCATCTGCAGGGCGAAGATTATGAAGCGCTGCACAATTTAAAAAACGGGGCCGGCAGTAACATTTCAGGAACAGAAAATATATTGAAGAAACTGAAGAACGGCTATAAAAAAAGATCTGAACAGATCGATCTTGCAATCAATACAATTCATAACAGCAGCAGGCCCATTATTTTTACCGGCGATATGAATGACGTACCTTCTTCTTATACTTATTCAAAGATCAGCCATGGTATGCAGGACGCCTGGCTGGAAGCAGGATCAGGCATCGGGCGGACATTCCGTTTTATATCTCCAACGCTGCGTATTGATTATATTTTTCACAATCATTTTTTTGAAACCATTCAGACAAGACGCATCATCACAACAGGAAGTGATCATTACGGACTGGTTGCAGATTTCAGGCTGAAAAAATAATACAGCAGAATTTTAATTGATCTTCTTTCCCGCGATCCGTTTTGAAAGATCTTTCACCGCAGGATTTTTAAATAATATATCACGAACTGTTCCTCTTATTTTTTCTGTCAGTGAAGGATAGCCGGAATTTATTTTTTTAGAGAACGAGGGAATATTATCCTTACTGTTGATTTCAATCCGGGGAAGTCTGAAATGATTGTTATATGCGGTACATAGTCCGGGATGAACTGTAAAAGCCGATGCATAACCTGATGCCTCAACAAACTTCAAAGATTCTGAACTATATTTTCCAAAAGGAAAAGCATAGTGCATTACGGATTGTTGCAGTTCCTGTTCAATGGCGGCCCTGCTTAGTTTTAATTCATTGCTGAGTTCCTGTGCAGAGAGTTTACTATTGTCAGCGTGTGTTATGCTGTGCGACTGAACAGACCATCCATTCCTATGCATTTCTTTTATTTCATTCCAGGTGAGTGGCCTGTCTTTCACAGGTAAGCTGTCAGGATAAATAAATGGCAGTCCATTAAAATTATTCTGGTTAACTGCACCTGTTGTAAGAAAAAGTGTTGCCGTAAAATTATATTTTTTTAACAGGGGCAATGCATGTTTGTATAAAGAATAATAGCCATCGTCAAAAGTTATTACACAGCAGTTGGAAAAGTCCTCATTGGTTTTAAATCCCTCTAACATCTGATCAATGCTGATCGTACAGTACTTGTTTTCTGAAAGCCATTCCAACTGCTGAAGAAATAATTTTATGGATATATGTATCGATGGATGTTCTGCCTGTTCTTCTGTAAGTGCATGATACATCAGCACCGGTATTTTTTTCTGAATGTTATTCATTGCTTTGCCTTGTTGCATCCCAATTAGAAACGCTTTTACCTGCGAATGACAGGAAGGTTGTTTTTACAATACCTGAAACAAGGCTGAGTACATATGGCATACTCAGGTAGTCTTTCCGGCGGGCATTTGATAGTTTTAATCCGAGCATTCCATAAAGAATCAACGCGATCACAAATATCATCCAGCCCCAATGCGGAATAAGGGACGATTGCGGCACAAAAAAATCCATTGTACAAAAAAGTATGGTAAATGCCAATAATAAAGATCTTGGTATCTGCATCAGCGAACAGAAAAAATCAAACTGATTGAAGTTCAAATTCAGCACACTCTGGATAAGTGTTTTCCATCCATATCTTTTTATCATATCGATATGACTGCCTATCCAGCGTTTCCGTTGGTGCTGAAATCCTTTTTCAGAAGCCACTGCTTCATAAGACAGCCGGGCACATGGACAATAATTCACTTTGATATTTCTTTCAGATAAATAAGCTTTCCATTCCTTATCTTCTGCAAGAGAATGCCCGGGAAGGTCTACCAGTTTTTCAAATAAAGGTTTTTTAAAAAGTACACCTGAACCATTGACGAATACAGAAGCGCCCAACCATTTTCGTGGCGCGCAAAAAACCCAGTTACGCAAAGCTTCTGCGGCACCATCCAGCACCGTTACTGTAGATTCATATTTATTTTTTACGAAGCGGTAGGATTGCATCGCTTCAATTTTCGGATCTTTCGTAAGCTGAAGATTCATCTCTCTTAAAAAATCAGGGTCTGCTTCACAATCAGCATCAATGATGCAGACATAGCCTTCATTAAAATCAGGTGCAAAATTAAATTCATGCATGGCATAGCGAAGGGCTTCATGTTTATTGGAAGGAATGTCTGTAAATCTTTCCAGACAGACAGCACCATATTTCCTGGTCAGTTCTGCAGTATTATCAACACAACGGTCTGCTACAACTACCACCTGGTAATGCGTTTTGGAATAAGTTTGTTTATTGAGGCTTTCGAGCATTGCAGGAATAAGTCTTCCTTCATTATGCGCCGGTATCAGTACCGTAAAGAATTTCTTTTCTTCATCAACATCAGGCAATGATGAAATGAACATTTTTTTAATCTGAAAGTATCCTGTAAAAAAAAGTAATACAGGCAAGAAAATATAAAAGCACATCAAAACTATCGCTGCCTGCAAAACATAGAGGAGGGTCCAGAATCCATAATGTTGAAAGCTGATGAACAGAATATAAATTAACAATGCTGTCAGCACTAAGGCAAGGAGATAGCCAGCTGTTTTTCTTGCTGAGTGCATAGTTCAGATAGTTTGGTCCCTGCTAAAGTATAGCAAATAATTTTATCCGGTTCTGTTATTCAGTTAAGTTTTCGTGAGGGGGATAAAAAATAACCGGACCTGTTTTATAGAACAGGCCCGGTTCAGAAATTTATTGTTTGATCAGGCGTTTCACTTCTCCGTTATCAAATGAAAGCAGGTAAATACCCTGCGGCAGATTACCCAAATCAATTTCCTGACGGTTGCTTACCAGTTTAGCTGCCAGCACAATTCTTCCGGTTATGCTGCTGATCTGGACATTTGTATTGAGCAATGTATTATCATTAAACTGTATTGTAATTTTATTTTTAACCGGGTTGGGATAGAAACTGATTACAGCCCCTTTGCCGGTAAAATTCAATACTACTACCTGGCTTAAGTTATAATTTCCATCAAGATCTGTTTGTTTTAAACGATACGCATTGATACCACTTATCGGAATGGCGTCAGTAAAATTATAACTGTTAAGAATGGATGGATTAGCAGATGCTGTAACAAAGCCGATCTTTTCCCAACCTGTTGCCCCATCAGCCGAACGTTGTATTTCAAAACCTTTGTTATTATGTTCCGAAGCAGTTTGCCAGGAGAGCTTAACCTTATCATTATTTTTTTCTCCTTTGAATGAAATCAGTTCTACGGGAAGGGTTACGCTACTTCCGGAAATAGCAAATGTATAGGGCGCTTCATCAGGATCGCTATTGGCAACATTGATCGTTGCATTGGAGGTGCCCGTCACTGCCGGTGTATAGCTGATCTTGAATGTAGTACTGCTGCCGGCTGCTACACTGGCTGCGGGCAAACCGGTAACAGCAAAACTTGCAGCATTGGTGCCCGTAATGGTAACGGCCCCTATTGTAAGTGTTGTATTTCCGGTATTATTAATTGTAAATGTTCTTGTGATGGTACTTCCGGTATACGAACCGAAATCAGTGAAGTCTGTTGAAGAAGGTGTAACGTCACCGGTAGTGATGCACAATGCGTTTCCTGAAATTGCAATATTGGGATACTGGATAGAAATTATCTTTCCGGTAAAACTTGCAGAAGAATCATTTACCCAATTGGAGTTAGCACCATTGAGCGTAAAACCTGATAGTGTTCCGTTATTGGCCACGCATTTGTCACTCACGTCAGTTAATGTTGTAAGCCCCGTATTATCACTTGATCCAATA
>JBDUCW010000074.1:0-22070 GCA_040003235.1 Ferruginibacter sp.
CAATGAAGAAAATATTTTTTCTATCCATATTATTGTGCAGCATATTTTTTGCAAAGGCACAAAACAATTTCAAGGCAATCATAAAAGACAATGTTACTAAAGAACCGCTGATCGGGGCAAGTGTTTCAATTCAAAAAATAAATATTGGGGGCTCCACAAACCAAAACGGTTTTATAGAACTTAAAAATATTCCCAACGGAAAGCATTTAATAAATATCAGCTACGCAGGTTCGGCTACTAAAACGGAAGCAATCATTTTCCCGTTGGCTGTTACGGACACATTGGAAATTTTACTGCAGACCGAAAATAAAGACTTGAACGAAGTAGTAGTACAATCCACCAGAACAAGCCGGACGATTGCCAATACACCTGCAAGAGTGGAAATAATTGATGCAGAAGAACTGGATGAAAAAAGTAATATGAGGCCAGCAAATGTTTCTATGGTTCTGCATGAAAGTACTGGGTTGCAGGTACAGCAAACCTCCGCTACCAGCGGCAATGCGGGCATCAGGGTGCAGGGCCTCGACGGCAGATATACCCAGTTGCTGAAAGACGGCTACCCGAATTTTGGAAACTTTGCAAGTGGTTTAAGTATTCTTGAAATACCGCCATTAGATCTAAAACAGGTAGAAGTTATAAAAGGCCCTTCATCTACTTTATACGGTGCCGGTGCAATTGCAGGAGTTGTAAATTTTATTTCTAAAAACCCGAAAGAAAAAGCGGAGCGTAATTTAATTTTTAATCAATCACATGTTGGGCAAATAAATATCGGTACATATGCCTCACAAAAAAAAGGAAACTGGGGCTATACAGTATTGGCACTTTTCAATAGCCAATTAGCTTATGATGTAGATAGAGACGGCTTTTCCGAATTACCCAACTCAACAAATTTTACGATCAACCCACGGCTTTTCTATTATCCTGACGCGACCACCAGCTTAATGTTGGGTAACAGTTTTTCGAAAGGGAATAATACAGGTGGAGATATGCAGGTCATAAAAGGCAATACAGATATTAATCATGTTTATTTTGAAAAAAATAAAACACTCAGGAACACCACAACATTTGAGTTAGACAAAAAATATAAAAACAATCAAAGCCTTAAAATAAAACAGAGCCTCAGTTTTTTTGACAGGAAAATATATATTCCAGGCTATAATTTTGCCGGTTTAAGCAGCAATATTTTTACTGATGCTTCTTATGCGTTCCATAAAAAAGATCATACACTCATCAGCGGCTTAAATTATATATATGACAATTTTAAACAGACTCAAAACAACACAGGCAGTAATCAAAACTCAGTAATAAGCACTATTGGTCTGTATGCACAGGATACATGGGATGTTTCTGAAAAAGTAAAATTAGAATATGGTGCCCGGCTCGACAATGTGGAGTATAGCAATATTAATTTCAAACAGAACCAAACCTTTGTATTGCCCCGTATTAGTGCATTGTACAGGATAAGCAGCAAACTCAGCACAAGATTAAGTGGCGGTCTTGGATATAAAATACCAACCATTTTTACAGAGCAGACAGAAACAATACAATATAAAAATGTGTTGCCCCTGAACAATGTAACGGCGGAAAGAAGTACCGGCGGCACAATGGATTTCAACTACAAAACAAAATTCTTTGATGAATTGCAGTTGAGCATCAACCAGATGTTTTTCTATACAGCTATTAACAAACCCTTGCTGTTGCAAACAAATATTTCAGGAAATTATTTTTTTGCAAATGCAGCCAAACCCACTATCAGCAATGGATTTGAAACTAACCTGAAATTTATCTACAAAGACGACCTTAAATTTTTTGCAGGCTATACATTTACCAATGCCAGGAATACTTATTTAACGGGCAACCGGTATTTGCCTTTGCTGCCAAAAAGTAAACTGAACCTGTCATTGATGTACGAGAAAGAAGACAATTTTAAAATTGGTTTAGAGGGCTATTTTACGGGGCGGCAATATTTATACAATGGCACACAAAGCCCGTCTTTCTGGGAGTTCGGGGCATCAGCACAAAAGACCTTCAATAAAATTTCATTGTTCATCAACTTTGAAAACTTTACCGACCAACGCCAAAGCAAATACAAAGCCGTGGTAAATCCGCCTTACTACAATCCTGCTTTTGATGATATCTGGAATCATTCAGAAGGTTTTGTTGTAAACGGGGGTATAAAAATTAAATTATAACGCGTTGGGTGGTAAAACATGGAACGCAGATTAATAAATTGCAAAGGCCTATTGTTTCGGAGAACATTTTATTATATCCAAAGTTCAATGAATTCACAAAGCGTTCTGACAGGAACGCCTTGTGGCGCGGCGTTTATCAGGTTTTTAGTCGATACAATGAATAGGGTATTTCAGTTTCTTAATTACAACCTGTCACCTTTCCTGTTGTGGATCCCAGCCCCGATGGTGCTGCACGAAAACCCGGCGTGAATACCGCTTCCGTTCCTCCAAACGAAGCCACCGCAGAAGCAGTTATGGTTACGGTTCCATTTGTACTAAACGAATTGATGGCAGCACGTATAAGAAATCCTGAAGAGACACTGACGGCATTTTGTGTGAGAGTGGAAGGCGATGCACAAGCGACAATCGGAATGTAATTGTCTACCGTATTATTTACCCTTGTAAACTGGCCGGCTGTAAAAAATTGTGTTGAGCAGGCTGGCCAGTAACTCATCAGATTTGTATAAGGCGGACTGTAATTTGTGGCTCCGCAGGGGTCCTGGCAATGACCGGTATAACTGCAACCATTTGAAGTTTCCGAATAACAACTTGATCCATCGAAAGAGAAGGGGTCAGCATGTGTATCAGCGATCAGATCGCCGGCAGTAAGAGAATTGGATCCATTGATACATTCTTTGCCATTGATCGCAGCAAATGTATGCGATAAGCCAAGGCAATGCCCTACCTCATGCGCGATGCTATGCTGACCCACATTATCGTTATCCACCAAACAAAAAGTACCAGGAATACCGCCCAGCGCAATACCACCATAGCCGCAGGGCGGATTGCAGGAATTGTTGTTTCCGACTATTTTCAACACATAAAATACATTCACGCAACTGGGGACCTGGTAGGGATCAAAGTCGCTGGGGTCGTCAAACTCCACTTCAAAAGCATTGTTCAGGTGGTTACTATGAATGGTATCTATCCCGCCAAGAAAAAAACAAAGGTTATTACCGGCATAATCTGCAACGAGGCTGGCAAATTCGGTCTTAGCCTGATCCATGGTAATGGCCTGGGCTCCCCCATCGTCATCACAAAGAATATGAATGAATACTTTTACCATCCGCGTTGTATTGGTAAGTGTATAACCGGGGTTGCGCTCCAGTTTTACCATTGACAGCAGAAATGCCGTATCTATTTTTTGTGGCCCGCAACTAAATCTTTTTTGCGCCGCTGCACTCATCGTAACAAAACCGAGCAGCAACAAAAACAATTTTTGCATATACAATTGACTTTTCATTTTCTGAATTATTTTTTGATGGATCTGTTTCAATAATAATTTTCAAACACGCTGCATTTATTTTCTGTTTAGTAACCGCCTGTGCATCCCTTCCGATCAGCGATTAAAGTACTGCCGCTTTTTGCCTGGAACCCGGGCTTAAAAACGATGTCAACATCTGCATGAAATTCTACTCTTACAGAAGCCCCACTTTCTATTACCTGTGTAGTTGTTATATTATTTCCTGCGATATAACCATCGGGTCCGGTCAGTGTTCCGCTCAGTGTAAAATTCTGGGTACAGCCTACCGTAAAATACCTTTCCCAGATCTTGCTGTCAAAAGTTACGCGGACAGTATAAATGCCCGAAGGGGCCAGTGCGGAAAGTAGAAAATTAACGTCTACATTCCTGTGCCTGTCCTCACTACCATTGGTAGCTGGAACGGTAGAAAGCAATGTTCCGGATGGATTGATCAATTGAATAAGAACTGTTGAACCGTCTACCCAATCCCTGAGCCAGGTTCGGGTGTAAACTGTATTGCCGGCGTTGAAGGTTTTATCGAAATACAGATTAATGGTCGTGTCACAAAAATCCGAATATAATTGCGGGGCTGCATTATGCGTTTCGATCGAGATCACCGAAGGCTCATTATAAGGTTTCTGCAATTGCCAAAAAGATGGAAGACTATTGTTACAGCTGCCGTTGAAAGGTTCTGTCAGATCACCATGATCCCAGCTTCCATCACTATAAAAGAAATTATTGATGTAAATACCAAAGTGTAAATGTGGAGTGGTACTCCGGCCGGCGCTGCCAACATAACCAATAAAATCTCCTGTTTTTATGGGCTGCCCGATCACAACCGGGATCACGGTAGCTGTTTTCATGTGTATATAGGTTGATATGGTACCATCACTATGTTCGATGGCAAGCCAGTTTCCCCAGGTAGGACCGATGATATTATCGACGTCGCAATTGCGGTCGTACTCGCCGTCATCGCCGCCCACGATAATACCATCCGCCGCCGCTATTACAGCAACTTTTTTATTAAACATCATTAGCCAGGGATAAGGACTGAGTACAATATCCAGCCCATTGTGTCCGTCGTAAGTGCGCAGACCGCACTGATAATCTTTCAACCCCGAAAGATAATTGCCCTGGGGATCGCGCAATACAGTATCGGTTTCCAGGTCTACATAATTACTCATCCGGTAATACGTAAAATCGGTTATGTCGTTGGGTCTGAGCGGCCAGCTGAATTTTACCGTTGGGGTAGTTGCAACAAGATTATTTTGCGAAACTCCCAGAAGGCTGTCTCTTTTTCTCAGCATCCGCAGATTATTTTGAATGCTCCTGAAATAAGGCACTGAATTTTTATAGGTAACACCGCAATCCTGTTCCTGGCTGACCGCGGATTTTACCTGGCTAAAGCATAGTGTTACATTCAATAAACAGATGAGCAGGTATAAAAGGCATATGGCAACTATTCTTATCATACATACCATATTGTTTTTTCCGCGCAGCAATTTGATAGCTTGTTTCATAATGAAGTGATCATTTATGAATTTCCTTTTTTAAATTGGTTACCTGCTTTTGGAGGTCGATAATATACAGCGTCATCTCTTCTATCTTTTCCATCATCTTCTTTTGCATATTGCCTACTTCCATTCCGTCTTTTTCAATTTCAGCTGCCGCTGGAATATTAGGCAGATGGTTATTTTGGGCTACAAATTTTTCGAGTTCATCGAGGGGAAGCAATCCATAATTTTTATTGAAAACATAATCCGGCCAGGCACTGCTTAGTTTTACTTTCAGTTCTTCGCAGATGATCTTACCGTTCACGGCAAGTTTATACCCGGATGCGGCAGCAACAACTGTCCCGATCGCTACCTGCGATGCATCGAGGTGAAGATTGCCACCATTCACGCCCATAAAAAGTTCAGTGGGTCCCTGTGCAATAAATGAGTGGTAAGTCCCATTGTAGTAAAAGCCGATATTGGCATTTGTTCCATCGATACCCAGAATCTCACCGTTTCCCTGCATGAGGGTATGACCTGCTACATGGAGTTTAGACGTGGGAGATACAGTTCCGATGCCCATATTACCTGAACCATCAATTGCAACGCGGTCGGTATTATTCATGCGAAAGATCAAGGAACCAGCGGCATTGCCACTGTTAGTTCCCATGCGTACATTATCGCCGGACAACTGCAAAAAACCTTTATTTACAGCAGCAGCCTGCAGTTGAATTATTGCAGCGGTATTGTTGACCGTAAGGCCTTCGTTCGTTGTGATCTCATCTTCAATAAGTCCGGTACCGGTAACACGCAAATTGCCGGTTACCTGCAATCTTTCTGTTGGAGAAAATGTTCCGATACCAACACTGTCTGTTGAATTACCAATGCGGCTCCTTGTAGTTATACCTCTTCCCCAATAACGCGAATTGAGCATCGACCTCCAGGTGGTTCCATCTGAATGATAAAACTCGTCTTTATCTGTATCGTAAACAAGTAATCCTGCAGTTGGTATGCCTATGGCCACACGTTGAGTCGTTGTCATACGTGGTATCATCAGACCTTTTGTGGTACTGCGAATATCCAGTGCGGCATCTGCATTGGGAGTGCTGGTTCCTATTGCAATTCCTCCATTTACATGAAGTGATAGCTGATTGCTGTTTGTGCCATTGTTCAGTGAAAACTGGTTAAGAATAGGCGCATATATAATTGAACCGCCCAGGCTGCTATCCGGTTCCAGGAAATCAATTCTTCCCGAACCGGTGCTGCCACCCATTATCCTCAGCCTGGCCATATTTCCGCCATTGGTAAGGTCATTGTTGTTTACAAAAGTTACCAGCATGTTTCCCTTAACTGTAATTTTTTCATTGATGTTCGTATTCAATCCAAAACCAACATTACCGCTGTTCGAATTATAAATATGATTACCTGCAGTTGCCCATGCCGACGCGCCGCCGGCACCAAGCTGAGACCACGCGCCATTGTAGATCCACATACTGCTGCTGGTAGTTTCGTATACCATCAATCCCGGAGCGGGAGATGCAATTGCAACACGCTGAGACGAACTCATGCGCGGTACAAGCATTCCTTTATTGATACTGGTAACATCTAATTGCGCACTGGGATCGGGCGTGGAGGTACCAATGCCTACATTTTGCGCCTGGATACATTTACAACTTATTACAGCTAGTAAAATGATAAATATTTTTTTCATTTTGGATGATTTTTATTTCAACTCAAAATTGAAAATTTAAACATGAAGAAACAATAGCGAAATGGGGTGAATTATTTAATACCACAGCTCAATAAATAATTCATGAGTACCGTTATACAGAATTTTTATTTATTTGATAATCCCTTTACTGCTTTTACCAATTTTTCTATTTGCCTGTCCATTTTATTAATTTGTTCTTGCTGAAGAGATATTTTTTTATTCTCAGCAGTAAGAATATTAATTTGCTTTTGCTGTGCGAAGTGCCTCTTTCGGAGTGAGTCTATTATTGCCTCTTGTTCTTGTACCGCTTTTACCAGCGGCATTATAAACTGGCTGTAGGCAAGACTGTAATGGTCTTTATCATTGACGGGTGCATGTATGCCATCAAAACTGTAACCCAATTCTTTTGCAATTTTTTCTACATCCTGTGCAAGAAAACCGGTTTGCAATTGCTTTTCTCCGGTGTAAGCAACAGGTTGAATACTGCTGGTATTAAGGACACCTGTTTTTGTATATTCATCAAATTTTTTCTCGTCAAAATAATAAGTAACGGGGGTAAGTTTTTTAATAAAATCAAGTCCGGGCACATTGTTTTTTATGTTGTATTTAAAACGGGCATCGGAAGGAAAGCTGTAGGCCACCTGGCCTTCTATTACTGTTATTGAGCTGTTACCCAAACGAATTTTATTACTTGCATTTACACTTGCCTGGTAGCCTATTGCTGTAGAATTAGTTAAGGTGCCCACAGATCCTTCGGCAGAATAACCCAGGTATGTATTATTATTTCCTGTGGTTGAATTTCCACCGGCATCCAAACCAATCGCTGTGTTATTGATGCCCGTTGTATTGTTATAAAGCGCTTTTGAACCTACAGCAGTATTGCCCGTTGCTGTATTATTATACAAAGTTGAATCGCCAATGGCAACAAGATTGGAAGAGGAAGTGTTTTTACTCAAAGCCGCAATCCCTATCGCTACATTACTATAACCTGTTGCATTGAATGTTAGTGCGGATCTGCCAAGAGCCGTATTATTATTTCCTGCTGTATTGGATAAAAGTGCGCCACTACCAAGGGCGGTATTATAATTTCCACTTACATTGTTTTGAAGTGTATAAATCCCCATTCCCGTATTTTGACTCCCGGTTGTATTTTTCAAAAGAGAACTTACACCATTTGCTGTATTAAAGTCTCCTCCTGTATTGGCCTCAAGGGCCCCTGCACCCGTGGCAGTATTATCATCTCCATTTATATTTGCTTTAAGTGCGTCAATGCCATATGCAGTATTATAACTTCCTGTGGTATTCGAATAAAGAGTGGCATTACCTGTAGCCGTATTCCCTGTACCGATAGTGTTTGTAAAAAGCGCTTTTGAACCAACCGCGGTGTTTAGATCAATCAGATTATTATACAAAGCTGAATCGCCTATGGCAACAAGATTGGAAGAGGAAGTGTTTTTACTCAAAGCCGCAATCCCTATCGCTACATTACTATAACCTGTTGCATTGAATGTTAGTGCGGATCTGCCAAGAGCCGTATTATTATTTCCTGCTGTATTGGATAAAAGTGCGCCACTACCAAGGGCGGTATTATAATTTCCACTTACATTGTTTTGAAGTGTATAAATCCCCATTCCCGTATTTTGACTCCCGGTTGTATTTTTCAAAAGAGAACTTACACCATTTGCTGTATTAAAGTCTCCTCCTGTATTGGCCTCAAGGGCCCCTGCACCCGTGGCAGTATTATCATCTCCATTTATATTTGCTTTAAGTGCGTCAATGCCATATGCAGTATTATAACTTCCTGTGGTATTCGAATAAAGAGTGGCATTACCTGTAGCCGTATTCCCTGTACCGATAGTGTTTGTAAAAAGCGCTTTTGAACCAACCGCGGTGTTTAGATCAATCAGATTATTATACAAAGCTGAATCGCCTATGGCAACAAGATTGGAAGAGGAAGTGTTTTTACTCAAAGCTGCAATCCCTATCGCTACATTACTATAACCTGTTGTATTTAATGTTAGTGCGGATTTGCCAAGTGCCGTATTATTATTACCGGTTGTATTTAAATTGCCTGCCTGATAACCCCAAAAGGCATTACCTGAAGTTGCATCTATCCTTCCTGCTTTTTGATTATTCACCCGCACATTAAAAGGCACATTATCTGTAGTACCAATAAAATTAACTCCATCAACTGTACCTGTATTACCTGTAAGGAGCCAGCCTGTAACTCCGGATGCTGTGCCTGTTGCCAGTTGAACCCATGCAGTGCCGTTCCAGTAATAGTAACCGGGAGTAACTCCGGTGCCTCCACCGGTTGTTGCTGTATTGTAAACCAGTAATGATGTTGCAGGCGTACTAACAGGTGCTGCTACATTGGTTGCGGTAAGTGAAACTCTTGGTACCAGTAATCCTTTGTTTGGATTTTTTACATCCAGCATAGCACTTGCATCGGGCAAACTCCCATCGGTATTAATACCTACGTTTTGTGCATTTGCAAATTGACAAATTAATATTGTCAATAAGAAAAATAATACCTTTTTCATAAGGAGTTAATTTATTTTAAAAACTAATAATAAATAAAAAGTACACCCGCTGCCGAGGCAAATCTTGTGTGTACGGGTGAAACAAAATTGTAGTATCCGCCGCCGCCGGGATATGCAGCCCTTTTACTGTTACCAAAACCTGTATATGTATTTGTGGATAGATTGAATATTGTTTTGGCACCGCCTCCGCCGTTGCCGCCAAAGGGTGCATTTCCGCCCTTTGCATTGAATATTATTTTTATGTTTTGATTATTATTGTTCTGGTAAATAGTTTCGTACTCCGTTTCACCATCCTCTCCGTCGATGGTATGAACGGCAGAAAAAACACCCGCCCTGCTTAATAAACGGCCACCCCGGATACTGTCTCCGTTAGAAACCAACACCCTGTTTGTCACATTCAATTCTATTTTTAAGGTATCCGGATCAAAAGAGATATTTTGAGCAAGTGGTACACTAATGCTTAAAACCTGGCCGGGAGCAACGTTAATTAATCCTTTTACATAAGCGCCGCTGCCTGCACTGCAATAATCACTATTTATATTGTTGTATGGATTCCCGCCGGCACTCCAGCCCTCAATAATTATTTTGGTTACGCCGGCAGGTATTGTAAAAGATTGCACAGAAGAACTTGCCTGGAATCTTTTCATATTTTGAAATTGTATACTTGCCCATGACGGATTCTGTCCTATACCCCCGCTCATTAAAAATTCCCCGTCATTGCCTTCATTATTACTCAGTTTTAAAATACCGTTGATGTTTACGTTGCCGTTTACATCTAATTTTTCAGCAGGTGTGGGGGTACCAATGCCCACATTTTGAGCATAGGCAAATGCGCAAACAAAAATTAAAATTGTAGTGAGAATTTGTTTCATAAAAAAAATATTAGAATAAATAAACCAGGAAGAATGATTGGAATAGGAATAATTTTCTTCATGATTGTTTATTTTGTTGGTCAGGTTTGGTTTGTGAAAACAAGAACACATCGTCAGGACAGGAAGCATGGCTTAAAAAAATAACGCCTGTCATTTTAAAATAATTTTTTTAGCTCCTCTACTGTTTTCTTCAATTCATCAATTTGCTTTTGCTGCTCTTTTACTGCCTCTATCATATAAGGAATAAGTCCTGAATAATTTACCGACAGTGTTCCTGTGGCATCTTCTTTTACCAACTCAGGAAAAACTTTTTGTACCTCCTGTGCCAGCACACCGGTTTGCATTATATTATCCGCCTGTTTGTTTTTCCAGTAATAATGATATCCGTTAATAAGTATCAGCTGTTGAATGGCATTACTTACAGGGCTGATATTATTTTTTAATCTTGCATCAGAACTCTGTGTAAGAATGCCGGTAAGTGTAGCGTTACCGTTAGGAAAAATGGTAAACCGGTCGTTGGCGTTTAATCTAAAAACTACATTACCTGTGGAGTTGCTGCTATTAACTCCCATACGCAGATCATTACCGGATAATTGTATAAACCCTTTATCGATTGTGCCGGTCTGTAATTGTATCATCCCATCTGATAAATTAATATCCCCGTTATTTACATGCAGTTTTGCTGTGGGCACATCGGTGCCTATGCCCACATTACCATCTTTGCGAACCACCATAGCATTGCTTAAATTACTTACATTAACGCCATTGCCGATTATAAATAAAGGTGTAGAAGGAGTAACAGAAGTTTCAGCTGTGGAAATTATTGGTTCATTAAATATACCTATAACAGTAGACCCATAACCGTTGGTAATTGTGGAATGTCCCATAGCATTTGAGTAATCACCAGCTGCAACGGTATTGCTTCCTATCGCAATGGACCGTTTACCGCTGGCGACTGTGAGAGATCCTATTGCTATGCAATTTTCACCGCTGGCTTGAGACTGATAACCCATTGCTGTGGAACCATCACCGCTGGCGGTGGTCAGATAACCCATTGCAGTGGAACTGTAACCGCTGGCAGTTGTCTGATAACCCATTGCAGTGGAAACATTACCACTGGCTTTTGTGGCAAGTCCAATACCAGTGGAGTTTAATCCGACGTTTGCATTATCCCATGAGGTACCAGAAGCAAACCCGGCACGAAAAGCTGATTTGCCCGGGTAAAACATCATTCGGCTTCCGGTGCCTAAATCAGGAATGCTGGAAACAGAATTATATACACCTGTTACCAGCAAGCCTTTTGTGGTGCTGGTGCTCACGTCAATATGCAGCAATGCACTCGCATTAGGGGTATTAGTGCCAATACTTACATTTTGGGCGTAACTCTCCGAAACGTTCAGCAATACAAAAAACAAAATGAAACTGATAGTGTAATGAAAGATTGTTTTTTTCATGGTTTATTTTTTAGAACAAAGAATCAATTTCACTAAGTAGCTATCAGTAATCCTTTGTGGTACTGCTGATGTCTAATGCAACTTTTGCATTTGGGGGTGCTGGTGCCAATGCCCACACTTTGTGCATTTATAAACTGGTCAATTAAGATCAGCAATAAAAAAAAATATTCTCTTCAGATATTATTTTTCTTTCAGAGCAAAGATGAAAAACAATACAAAAGCAGGCAATAGCGAAATGGGGTGAATTTAAACCGGGGGAAGTGTTGGAAAATTCAAAAAAAAATTTACACGATCTTGTCTCGTAACGCTTTTGAAACTGCTTCTGTACCGGAGTGTACATGCAGCTTGGAGTAGATATTTTTTATATGGGTTTTTATGGTATCTGTTGCTACAAATAATTCTGATGCAATTAATTTATAACTTTTGCCTTCTACCAATTGCTGCAGTACTTTTTTTTCCTGAGCGGTGAGGCTGTAATCTTTAGCGGGAGTGGCAGGGGTTAATTTATCTTTAAAGAGTTCGAGTACTCTTCTTGCAATACCGGGTGTCATCGGTGAGCCGCCCGCATGCACATCTTTTATCGCCTGCAGGTATCCATCGGGGGTGGTGGATTTTAAAATATAACCGGAAGCTCCGGCACAAATAGCATTGAAAATATATGCATCTTCATAAAAAACTGTTTGTATTAAAATGTTGATGCCCGGAAAATTTGCCTTGATGAGCCGGGTGGCTTCGATACCATTCATGCCCGGCATTTCAATATCCATTAATACAACATCACAGGGTGCATCTTCAATATTATAAAGCATATCACTGCAATCCGGGTAAGCACCCACACAGGTAAATCCATCCGAATTGCTCAATAAAAAACGAAAGGTTTCCCGCAAGTGCTTGTTGTCTTCAAAAATTGTTACACGTATCAATACATTTATTTTAAGAGATAAAATTCAGCAAAAAAATGCTACTTAAAAATAGCGAAATGGGGTGAATATTCATATAGCGACCAGTCGATTTTGTTTTTTGCTCATCAATAGTTCACCCCATTTCGCTATTGCCCCTGCAGCTAAATAGTTTGAATTTTGAAGTTGAACACTTTACGCAAACAAAATATAAAAAGATGAAACGTTTTTACCTTTTTACAGTTATCATCAGCATGACTTTAACTGTACCTGCACAAACTTTAGTCAAAGATGTTAACTCCACTATTGCAGCTCCATTTTACAATTCTTCGGATGTTATAAATATGACATCTGCAGGCAATAAAACTTATTATGTTGCCAACGATGCCAGCAGCGGGCTGGAGCCATGGGTAACTGATGGCACTGCGGCCGGAACGCATATATTAAGAGATATCAATCCTGGAAAAACCAGTTCGGGAGCCAGTTCATTTACTTACAGTAACGGTAATGTATATTTTAGGGCCGATGATGGTACACACGGTTCCCAGCTTTGGAAAACCGATGGCACTGCTGCCGGAACAGTAATGGTAAGTACAATTCTTTATTATGGACCATCGGGTGAATCATATGGTATGGATCCTAGTAATTTATGTGATGTAAACGGTGTATTATATTTTGCAGGCGAAAACGATCCCACCGCATTGGATGCAGGCATTTGGAAAACTGATGGTACAGCAGCCGGAACAGTATTTGTAAATAACCTGAATACTTACAATGCCTTTAACACTTACAACCCTTTTTTATTATTCAATTTTAATGGCACTTTATATTTTACCGAGCGTAACCCATCTGCAAATTATAATGCTTTGTGGCGGGTTACCAATGCAGGCGTAACCGAATTAATAAAAGACGATATTAATGCAACAAATTTTACAATTGTTGGCAGTACTATGTTTTTTACAGGATTTACTCCCGCCAATGGTTCGGAGTTATGGAAAACTGATGGCAGTGCCGGAGGCACTGTATTGGTAAAAGATATTAATCCAGGTACCAGCAATGGATCACCCGCCGATTTAACCAACGTAAACGGTACGTTGTTTTTTACAGCCTGGGACGGTGTGAACGGTGGAGAGCTTTGGAAAAGCGATGGCACAGCAGCCGGAACAATAATGATTAAAGATATTACAACGGCCAATAATCTTACCACTAATAAGCCTACGCAACTTTGCAATGTAAATGGTATTTTATTTTTTAATGGATACACTGCAGCTGCTAATAAAGAACTTTGGAAAAGCGATGGCACCGATGCAGGCACTGTATTGGTTAAAGATATTGTTCCGGGCAGCTCCAGCCCTGGCGGCAACCCGGTTGATCTTATAAATAATAATGGCACACTATTATTTCGTTCTTCAAGTGGCAACAGCCTTTGGAAAAGCGATGGTACCGACGCCGGTACCGTTGTGGTTAAATCATTTTCTTTGTGCCAGTACTTAACAGCTATAGAAGCTTTACCGGGTAATATTATTTTTTATGCCGGCGATGCCAGTACTGGTGATGATGAAATATGGAAGAGTGATGGTACTGTTGCAGGTACTGCACAATTGAAAAATGTTGGAATAGATAACCCTGCATCTTTATATAACACAACTGGATTCCCGCATGTAGAAGAAGCTTTTGCACATAGCAATGGTAAATTTTTCTTTAGTGGAAAAAATGCAAACGGATCCGGCAGCCCATATTCATTTTATAGTACAGAAGGCACTGATGCAACTACAATTAAATTAGGAGAACACAATGCTGGTTTTATGGAAGATGCTGTAAATGCAGGAGGATATATTTATTTTGCCTTTACAAATGCCAGTGGAAAAGAGTTATGGAAAAGTGACGGCACTATTGCAGGTACTGTAATGGTAAAAGATATTAACCCCGGTGCAAACTCAAGCTCCCCCGAAAGATTATTCAATCTTAATGGAACAATATATTTTGTGGCTACTAATGGAACTGCAGGTATTGAATTATGGAAAACCGATGGTACAGCAGCCGGCACCGTTATGGTGAAAGATATTAATGCTGGTAGTGTATCATCTAACCCCTGCCAGTTTGTACAATTTAATAACGCACTATATTTTGCTGCAACCACTGCTGCCAATGGCAATGAATTATGGAAAAGTGATGGTACAGATGCCGGCACTGTAATGGTAAAAGATATTAGTACAGGTACTTCCAGTTCTTTATACAGCCCTACTACTTTACCCGGCAATTTTTTTACCGTTGCAAACAACCAATTGTTTTTTTCGGCATTGGCATCATCAACATTGGGAAGAGAATTATGGAAAACAGATGGTACAACAGCAGGCACTGTTATTGTAAAAGACATAGCTAACATCAGCGGCCAATCTTCTGACCCGGCATACATTACTGCGGTTGGGAACAATATTTTTTTTGTAGCCGACGATTACAACTTTGGGACAAATGATGAATTATGGATAAGCGATGGAAGTACTGCAGGCACAGTAAAAGTAAAAGAGATAAATCCTGGTAACGCACCATCATTTCCTAATAATTTAGTTAATCTTGGGGGTATCTTATATTTTTCTGCTTACGAACCTTCTACCGGTTACGAACTTTGGAAAAGTGATGGCACTACCGGCGGCACTGTGTTAGTAAAAGATATTGAACCGGGAATAATCAGCGGTATGCCTTCTGGTTATGTAGCCGGAATTGGGGGAGTCGAATTCAAAAATATCATTGCATCAAATGGTAAAATATATTTTGCCGCTGCTACTGCTGCAACAGGCAGAGAACTTTGGCAAAGCGATGGAACAGGTGCAGGCACTTTATTAGTCAGTGATCTTTTTGCAGGACCGCAAAGCAGCGACCCAGAGCAAATTACCAGCAGCAATGGCGATATATATTTTGTAGGAGAAAATGGGAGCACAGGAAAAGAATTATATACTTTTAAACCTGTAATCGATTTTATTCTACCCCCCGGCAATGGCACAGACAGTATTAATATTAATCAGGAAAATTTTTCTTTAATTGATGGAACCAATCAAATTATAGCAACTGTTAAGCAATCGGGTATTAAACCGCTTAATCATATTGTAAAAACAAAAGTAACTTTTGATGTGGCCGCTACAAATTACAATGGACGTACCCTGGCAAAAAAACATGTAGATATAGAACCAGTTGTTGATGCTGCTACTTCTACTGCAACAGTAATCTTATATTTTTCCCAGGCAGATTTTGATGATTATAATGTTGCCGATAATATTAATGGTGATCTGCCCACCAATGCTTCAGATGCATTAGGCAAAGCGGCATTGCGTATCATTCAATTTCACGGTGTAGGTACAGCACCCGGCAATTATCCCGGAGCAGAAGAAATTATTAATCCTGCAGATGACAGCATTGTATGGAATGCAACAGCAAATTATTGGGAAGTTAGTTTTACAGTTACAGGTTTTAGCGGGTTTTACTTAAGCAGTGTAGCTGCGGGGTCTTTACCTGTACATTTATTAAGTTTTTATGGTATTGTAAATACTCAAAAAATGGCAGCTTTGCAATGGAAGGTTACAGAGCAATCTGATATTATAAATTATGAAATTGAACGGAGTTCAACAGGAAATAATTTTGTTACTATTGCAAGTGTAAATGCCAATACACTAAATGATTTTACTTATAAGTTTACCGACTCATCCATTATTACAGATAAATATTATTACCGTATAAAGATCATTGATGCTAATGGCAGAATAACTTATAGTTCAATTATCATCTTACAGGCAAGCGGTAATAATTTTGTAAATATTTATCCTGTACCGGCATCGTTAGTGGTAACCATACAAACAAACCATTTAAAATACCTTGGTACAATTGCTACTATTAAAGATAATGCCGGTAAAATAATGCAACAACAATTAATCAATTCTAACCAGCAACAAATTGATGTAAGCAGGTTTTCAGCAGGAATATATTACGTACAACTATTTGATAGAACAATTTTAAAGTTTCAAAAATTATAAGCACAAACCAACCATTAAAACAGTTGCCCCACTATTTAAAGCGGGGCAACTGTTTTAATAAAAGATAAATTTATGCCTATACAATTAATTGCATAGTTGTACCCGTATTTATTATCGTTTCTATTAGTAATTCTCCTCCCAGTTCTTTTGCCCGGTGCTGCATATTATCCAATCCATTCCCTTTTTTTACGATGCTGCTGTCAAATCCTTTTCCAAAATCTTTTACTTGTAAAGTCAATTGCTTGTTTTGAATAGTTGAAGTGATTTCAATCTTTTCTGTGCCGGAATATTTCACTGCATTATTTACCGCTTCTTTAAAAATGAGGTAGATATTTTTTCGCTGCTCCATAGATAGTTTTACTTTTTCCAGATCTTCCAGCTGCACATTCACTTCTATATTTTTACTGCTGCATATTTCATAAGCAAAACGCTCCATGCGTTGTTTCAAACTTCCGGCTTCTGTTTCACTGGGTTTTATCATCCATACAATGTCCCCCATTTTATCCATCGTTTCTTTGGCGTTGGTGCTCATCCTGGTAAGAATGTCTTTGTGTGTAGCTTCGTTACCGGGTTGTGCAGCCATCTGGCTCAGCAGGTGAATACTGCTGAGGGAACTGCCTACTTCATCATGCAGATCAGCAGCAATCTGATTTCTTAATTCCAGTTCTTTCATACGTTGTTTTAATTTATTCCTGTTCATCAGCAGCCATATACTGCAGATGGCAAGCAACGCAAGCACAGCAGCACCAATCATCAGCAGCCGTTGCTTTTGAAATTTCTGCTGCTGCAGTTCATTATCTTTTTTAAGTAATGAGATCTCTTTTATTTTTTTCTCAGAATTATATTGTTCTTCAAGATTTCTTAACTGTACCTGTACATTTAAACCTGTAAGGCTGTCTTTTACACTATTAAACTTATTGATATTTTCCAGGGCTTTATCGTATTGCTGTGTATTGGCATAAAAATCTGAAAGCTTTTTATAATTATCTGCTTCTTTATCCAGCGTACCGGCTTCTTTAAATGTGCTTAAACTTGTGATCAATACTTTTTCTGTTTGTTTCCTGTCGCTTTCTTTTTTGTATAAGACTGCTATTTCATTATCGGCATAAGCAGCCAACTGTTTATTATCTAATTGCAGTGCAAGTTCTTTGCATTTATTAAAGTAGGCTGTAGCAGTACTGTCTTTATGCTCCTCAACAAATACTTTAGCCATGTTGAAATAAATATCCGCCTCCAGTTTCGGGATCTTTCCATCTTTTGAAATCTTCAAAGCCTCATCATAACTGGTAACTGCCTGCTGTATATTTCCGATGCCTGCGTAAGCTTCACCCATTGCCGATAAAGATGAGCATATACCTCTTTTATCTTTTAATTCTTTTTTAAGGGCAAGTGATTTTTCTGCATATTCCAACGCTCTTGGAAATTGTCTAAGTTTTAAATAACCGATTGCAATACCATTGTAACAAAATGATTCTCCCAACTTGTTGCCCGCCTCTTCAAAAAGACGTAATGCTTTTAGATTACACTCCATCGCTTTATTATATTCTCCTAATTCAGTATAAACATTTGCAGTATTAAGCCACTGGCCACCTATATCGGCTTTATTTGTAGTAGTAAGTTCAGAATATTTTGCCGCAGCAAGTGAATAGGGTAATGCATTATTGAAGTCGCCACTTTTTTTGTAATACAGCCCTAAGGCCTGGTTGTAATTAACCATCACCCTGTTATTTCCGGGTGCATTGGCAGCTACTGCTTTTAACTTGTTTACATAATATAAAGCACTATCCATATTTCCAATGTTCTGATATAAGGAAAGGAACATACTGTAAGCAGCACATTGCCTGTCAAAATTATTGCCCGGAACCGCTAATATTAAACATGAACCCAGGTAGCTTTTTGCTTTTTCGGGATTATTTCTAAAGCAATTAGCCGCCAGCAAATAGTAAGCCTTCATTTCATTATCGTCATGTTTATCTAATGCTATAATTGTTTGGAGGCTGTCAACATATGACTGCTGGGAAAATGCATCCATAGCAAATTGAAAAATAAAAAAGAAAAGCAAGATGATTTTTTGCATCTGTTAATTTATGATTTTTTTTAAGAAACTATATACTTTTAGTTAGGCATTCAAAGTTTTTATTTCTGTCGAACTGATGCGTGGCCTGCCACAAGAGGTGAATATGATTGCTCATTATTACGAATCCTTTCAGGATGATCCTCAACACTCAACATCTGGCTCGTGAGGCACAAACTGAGGTGTGGAGACGGAAGAATCGTCAGGCCACTTATTTAAGCACTCAAACAATATAATGCTTCGAGTGGCCAGACGACTATCAGAAATTCAGTTCCGGTTCCTGAGGCACGAACCGAGGCGTTGGAATTGCATAAATTGAATGATCATCAGGAAGTAACTGCTTAATGCAATACTGTCAAAACAACTCCGGTATTTACATGCACGTTACCAGGAGGAATTACAGTCAGTGAATAACAAGTTGTATTAGCCGTAACGGTCACGGTATTATTAATGATCACTGCAGAACCTGCGTCAGGCACTACGCCACCCGACCAAATACTGGGATCATTCCAGTTGCCATTGGCAATGGTTGTATAATTTGAAGCTGCACCAGCCAGGTTTCCGTTTGATAATAATTTGGCCCCGTAGAGACTGTTGTGATTCGAATTGTATTGGTATGCGCTGCTGAAAATTACTATTATTCCTGCACTGTCACTTTCAACACAGTTAAACTCGGGCCATGTATCGGTTATAATTATACCGGCTGGTGACCATTGCGGATTCCCGGACGCACTAAATTTCTGTCCTCTCGCAGTCCATATTGTGCCGGATGTGTTTGCTGCGCCATAAATGCAGGTGTAACCACCTGCATGATCTGAAAAAAAGCTGGGTGATCCGCAATTCAATCCAGGTGTTGCGATACTTGTTCCATTGGCCCATAAACCTGCACCGGCAGCAGAAAGTCTTTGGGCTGACACACTTGCCACACCGGAAGGATTATTTGATTGCCACGCAGCAAGCGCTCCCCCTGCAGAATCAGCGATCAGTGAAAGCATATACTGGTTGCCAGGTAAGGTACTAAGGCTAAGTCCATCTGCAGACCACTGGGCGACACCATTTGCATCCAGTCGCTGGGCGTATATGTCCGCATTGGTTTCCGATACATTTGCTGCAGTAGTGTTATTTCTTAAATCTGACCAGGCCAGAACTGTATAACCGTTACCAACGTTCACCTGTCTTATGTATTCCCTGAGTGGTTGATTTTTGGGTGCATGACAAACCAATGCATCTGCGGACCAGATCCGGTTCCCGGCGGCATCAAGACGTTGCACATAAATGTCAAAATTAGTTTCCTGCAAAGTTTGGTAGTTGGTGCCGTTCGGACAATTTCTCGTGTCTTTGAACGAGATGACAACTCCATCATTACCGTCCGTATTTATTGCACAATCATAACGGAATCCTGGTTCAACCGAAACCCTTATCCCGCCAGCATTATACAAAGCCTGGCCACTGCTTGTATATCGCTGAATATAACACTGGTAACCGGCGCCGTCATCCATTGTCCAAAGAATAGACACCGTTCCTGAATCGTTTAAACAAAGTTTAGGATAATAGTTAAATGCATAATTTAGCGTGTCCACTCGAAGTCCATTAGAAACCCAAAGAGCGTTGCCCAAAGAATCTATATGTTGAATAAAAACCTCTGGCGAGTAGCTGGTGAATCTGTAATCAGTCCAGGCGATATAAGCTCCACCATGCTGATCGGGCGCAATTGATATTCCGGTACTTCGGTTGTAAGTTGTACTGACAACCTTATAATTCGTTGAGTCGCCCCATTGAAGAACTCCGTTTGAGTTTACTTTTTTTACCCCGATATTAGACGTGCCTGACCAAAAAGCTACAATGCTGCCGTTGTGACCGTCAGTTGTCGAGATTGGGTATTGTGCTTCTGTAGAAGTATGTACAATGGCTTCCTGCAAAGACGGATTGCTATGCCATTGCGCAAAACTATTTGAAACCCCAAAGCTGAACAATAAAAGAAAGATTACTTTTTTCATAAAAAAAGATAGAACTAAGATAACAAAGAAACTAAAAAATAGATTTACAGTAGACTAATTTTAAATGCTCAAACATTTCAGCTTTCCTGTAAAGATCAAAATCTGTCAATGCGAAAAACAGCCTGACTGATATTGGTATTTATGGCTGGAAGGTATATTACGCCCTGGTTCGGCCCCACGAACCGGAACCCGCGGCCCAGGTTTTGTGCCTTGAAAACTTTGCGCCTTTGCGTGAAAATCAACCGGCCGCACCGGCATACCTAACCGGAAGTATAAGGTTTTTTCTGCGCAAACAGTATGATTACCGTATGAGGAGAGTATCAGAACAGCATCATTTCAGTATGAAGGGAGTTTCAGGGAAGTATCACTATAGTATCAGGATAGTATCACAGATATATTACTACTATACCGGAAATATATCAGGAATATACCAGGGTTATACGACATACTAAGGGGAGGAGTATAGGTAAAGCAGGGGAGTTGCACTTCGGCAGTATCAGGAAAGCATATCAAAAGGTACAGGACAGTATGCCGCAACCATTGAATGATCTCCGGTCATTCTTTTTTTAATTTTTACTTTTGTCTTTGCCCCGGTCTCTTTGCAACTCTGTGTCTTGATGGTGAAATACCAGAAAAGTTCTACGGAAATTTACGATGCCTCATTTGAAAATTACCCCTCCAAAATCGGGTAGTTTTATCAGTGCAACTTTGCAATATTATGCCCCCGCCCTTCGTTAGCATTGAAGAGTTCATACCTCTGAATCCTTAATCCTCTGACTATGATAAAACTGTACCTGCGTTGGGTTGTTTACTGCGTTGTTGTACTGATTACTTCCAAAAACGTATCTGCACAGAGTTGCAGCGGGTTGACAGCTACCTATATTACCACTGAATCCAGGTGTGCCGCCACCGGTTCTATACAGGTTAATGCCACAGGCGGTTCGGGTAATTACCAATATAAAGTTTCCGGACCTGTAGTTTCAACCTATACATCTTCCAATATTATCAGCGGACTCAGTGCAGGCCGTTACCTCGTGATCGTGGAAGACATCGGTACCAATTGCGTGTACCAGCATGATAGTGTTACGGTTGATGGAAATTATTCAGCGCCTGCTTTCACCATGGTTGCCGGAGACGTTACCTGCATTAACGGTAACGATGGCACAATCAGCAATACCGGCCAGAATTCAGGCAGAGCACCTTTTTCCTATAAGATTATTGCACCCTCTGCTTCGGGTGTGGGCACCGTTAGTACAACAGGAAATTTTACAGGTCTGCTCAGTGGCAATTACCTGGTGCAACTGACGGATTCATGTGGTGGGATACAAACCAGAGGCATCACCATTCAGAATTATAACTGGTTGATTGATTATTATAACATAACCAAAATAGGTTGTGATGTTATATCTGTTGTCATCGGTTTGAAAGACAATAAGAATCATGCAACGCCCGACTCTGTCTTTGATAATTTTACTTATGGCGTGTCACCAGCTCCCGGCGATACTACATGGTACACTTCCAGCAGCTT
>JBDUCW010000011.1:0-59428 GCA_040003235.1 Ferruginibacter sp.
GAGTGTTGAGTGTTGAGTGTTGAGTGTTGAGTGTTGAGTGTTGAGTGTTGAGTGTCACTTTTGCTCCGCAAGTTATAAAAACCTTAAACCTCCAACCGTTAAACGATTAATTTCTTTTATCAAGTCCCCAGGAAAGTTTATTACGGAGTGTTTGTAAAAAATTATTTTCATTCAGGCGGATAAGATTGATACAGAAACTTTCTTTTCTTATGGCGAGCTGAGTTTCTTTGGCCACCAGTTCGCGGCGGCTGTCAAGCGAGCAAAGGAACTCATCGGTTCTCCCTTCTACTTCAAAAGAAATAATATTATTATCGGGCACAACAATGGGCCTGATATTTAAATTGTGTGGCGCCACCGGTGTAATTACAAAACTTCCACTTTCCGGAAAAACGATTGGGCCATTGCAACTTAATGAATAACCTGTAGAGCCCGTTGGTGTAGCCACGATCAGGCCATCCGCCCAGTAGGTATTTAAAAATTCTCCATTCAGGTACGCATGGATCTTTATCATGGGGGAGGTATCTTTTTTATGCAGCGTAAATTCATTCAGCGCATATGGAACTTCTCCAAACAAAGGAATATTCGCATCGAGATGTATCAAGGTTCTTTTGTCGATAACATAAGTCCCTTTTACCAGCGCAGCAACAGCAGTATGCAGATCTTCTTTACCGATGCTTGCCAGGAAACCAAGCCGACCATAATTAATACCCAGAACAGGAATGTTTTTGTCTCTTATATAAGTAACCGTATCCAGCAGGGTTCCATCGCCACCCAGGCTGATCATAAAATCAATATCATCGAGGTCGGCAGGAGAATTAAATGTGCTGTAACTGGTTTTTATATCTACGGCAGAATAAAAGTGATTGAAAAAATCCTGGAAGAATACGGGTTCTATTTTATGAATGGCCAGCTCATCAAGGAGCAAAGAAATATCATGATGCTGATTGTTTTCAATGCCGCGACTGTAAATTGCTATCCGCATGAAGATGATTTGTGATCCATTTTGAAAGGACCTGTTTAAAAACCCGATTGTGTATGCAAAAATAAACCCTTTTCGCCTAACTGGTTAAAACTGTATTCAAAGCGCATATTCAGGTCATAGAAAGTAAATATATCGATACCGAAACCACCCGTGTATAAAAAGCGGTTGTTCAGGTAAGTGTCGTATTGTTTTTTATTATAACTGTAACCAACATCGCCATAAGTTTTGGCATAAAAAGTAAATGGTATGTAAGGATGTGATTTCGATTTAAAAGGCATCGGCAATTTAAAAGAAAGGATTTTTTTCTTCAGGGTAGTTCTTGCAAGTGAATAAGCAACGCCGTCAATAATATAATATTCCAGTCCGCGCAGATATGCTTCACCAAAACCAAGTCCACGTTGGTTAATATAGGCCTGGTCAAAAGGAAGTTTAATTTTTGCCTGCATGCCAATGCCTGCATACCAGTTCCGGTGAAGATCAAAATATTTATTGTAACCGCCTTCGAGAGAGAGCATGTTCACGCCGCCGTTAAAACCAAAACCTCTTTTCAACACAGAAAAATAATAGGTATTGCCGGTCAGAGGATAATTGATATTATTCACATCCGCATGATTGAAAGTATAAACAAGATCAACAAACTGCCGCGAATCAGCGCCATCTCTGAAATAATTTGGGTTGTAAAATCTGGCAACAGAATCATCAACTTTCTGATAATTATAACCTGCAAAAAAAGTATGCCGGTTAAATATGCCTTTACGTATAGCATAACCCAGGTTTAAAAAGTAATTATTGCGCACAAAGGATCCAATAAAACTTTTATCTTTTACCAACGGAAAAAATGAAGTGATTCTATTGTCGTAAGAAATATTATAATCCACTTCCCTGTTTTGTGAAAAGCCGCCGCCAACTGAGAAGCCTTCCGTTAGTGAAGTATTGCTGTAAGGTGCCGAATAAGAAAATGAAATATTACGTGTATACCCGTTAAGCAGGTAAATGCGTAATTGATCTCTACGGCCACTGAGATTGTAATGAACGAATTTGATTCCGTAATTAACGCGCTGCAGATCGGCATGATAGGTCTTTAACCATTCATTAATATTCCGGTCCACCGGCTGAAACTGCGGTGTAGGAAAGATGTACCATCTTTCTTTTACTTCTATCAGGATATCTGTAATGGCAGTATCGATCAGCTCAGCGGTAATTTTTACTTCATTGAAAAGTGAAGTGTTGTAAATATTTTTTCTTGATTGTTCGAGTCTTCCCGGCATCAATGCTGCAACGATAGAATCGTTTGCCTTTAACTGGGCTTCGCGTAAGATAATATAGTCTTTGGTTGTTTTATTTCCTTTGATGATCACATTGCGGATATGAACATAACTTATTGAATCCGGATTTTGCTGGGCGCAGCAGGAAAGGGAGGCAGCAATAAAAAAATAAATAAAAAATATTCCCGGATACTTCATTGCTGCAAATCTTAATTACGGAAATAACAGGGTGGATATAACGGGTACGGTCACTGTTATCATATATCGAGATAATTCATCAGGTGCTTGTAATTACTGTGGATCTCATTTTCAAAATTGGAATTGCCAAAGAAATAAATCACATCATATTCATATCTTTCAAAAGTACTTACAATAGAAGTAATTTCTTTTTTATTGATATGCAGTGTTACAGTGAGCATACCTGTATCCGGTTGTGTAGTGGTATTAAGATGAAGAACAGTAGCATCATTACTTTCAACAATACGGCTGATCTCGGAAATAGCGAACTGGCTGCGTTCCATTTCAAGAACAATGATGCCGCCGATCTCACTGGCACCGGCATAACTGCCCAGCTGTTTTAAAAGTTCTGTAGTGGTGATGGCACCCAGCAATTCTCTTTCTTCATTTAATACAGGCACTACACTGGTTTCAAACTGGTTGATGATATTGACCGCATTTAAAAAATGTTCATTCTCTTTTACAAATGCCTGTATAAAACTATCCTGTAATAATTCGATGGGCATTTTTTCTTCTTCTGCATCCAGCAGATCGTCTTCACTGATCAATCCTATAAATTTATCATCAGCTACCACAGGAAGGTGGGTGAGTTTATAATCGCTGATCAGTTGAAGTGATTTACGTACCGTGTCCTGCAGTTGCAGGCGGGGAATGTTGTGATTGATAAGTTCGATTGTTAACATTTGCGGCTTTTGAGTTTCAGGTTATTGGTTAATTGATTAAGGCTGCTGTTGCAAACGGAGCGTATGACAGTTCTGGAAACATGATCAGGACAATTATCATGCGCACCGGATGCCGGAAAACAATGTTCCTTTCATTAAACAGGAACGCTATAAAAGTATAAGACGCTAAAAAGACCTAAATTGTTGCAGCGGGCGATTTTAATTTTGCAAGAAATCCATCCAGTACCCTGTTAAATTCTTCAGGAACCTCCATCATCGGGGCATGTCCGCACTTGTCAATAAAGTGAATTTCACTGTTCGGGATCAATTTATTAAACTCTTTTCCTACAAAAGGAGGGGTAATCGTATCGTTATTGCCCCAGATCAGGCAGGTAGGTTGCTTTATCTGGTTCAGTTCTTCTCCCAGGTTATTGCGGATGGCACTTTTTGCAAGGGCAATGATCTTGATGACCTTGATCCTGTTATTGGTTATCTCAAATACTTCATTCACCAGGTCTTCAGTTGCCATGCTGGGATCGTAAAAAGTAAGTTCTGTTTTTTTACGGATATATTCGCGGTCTCCACGTTTGGGATAGGTATCACCCATACCATTTTCAAAAAGTCCGCTGCTTCCGGTAAGTATCAGCGACCTTACGCGTTCGGGATGTTTTAAAACATATACCAATGCTACATGTCCGCCGAGCGAATTGCCCATCAGATGAATGTCTTTATAATCGCGTGTTTCTATAAATTTATAAACGAATTTCTGAAGCCCTCCAACAGATGTGTGCAATAGGTCCAGTTCAAAAAGCGGCAACATCGGCACTATTACCTTATATGATTTTGAAAAATGATCCAGCAGATCCCTGAAATTACTAAGTGCCCCGAATAAACCATGTAACAATACCAATGGTTCACCTTCTCCCACTTCAATAAATTTAAATTTGCCCTCTTGTTTTATTTCGTACTCCATCAGTGTTGTGTATAGCTTGCTGTATATTGTAAATTTTTTAAATGTCTGCGGATTTTTTTCTTGTACTTTCTGAGGAACTGCAATCGATATTCTCAGGGCAACAGTAAGCAACCGGATTTACATTTATCCCATTGAACACGAAAATAAACGATTTGCTTAAAATTACAGAAAATAACCCTTTAAAACTAATAATTGCCGAATGTTAGTGCTGCAATCGCACAGATAAATTACTGAAGAAATTTTCCAGGTCTGTAAAGCTGTCTTTAAAGAAGGGAATTATTTTTCCAAAACCATCAATTACTTTGGGGCCCCATGGTTTTATAAACGCATAAGTCACGGAAGAACTGATCACAGAAGGCTGCAGTAATTTAACGGCCTCAGCATAAAAAAGTACAATGCTGAAAATAATAATATACAGCACAGCAAAGAATAACATTCCACCTAGCCGGTTGGCCCATCCCAGTAAAGCAATCTCAAATGTTTTTTCTATCAGCGATGCCCCCCATCGGACCAATAAAACAACAATAAAAAAAACGAGCAGAAAAGATAATACCGGAAGCCATTTTGCTGAAACATTCATGCTGTTGTTCAGATAACCCGCAACGACTGCTGATAATTTTAAGGCTGCTGCAAGCCCCACGATGAACGCAACAATTGAAAAAACAGCAACGATCAATCCCTTTTTAAAACCTTTGATACAGGCCAGTGCCATAAGGATCAGGAAAATGATATCGATCAGCATAGTTGGAGTCTTTGATGAATTTATGTCATGTCACTTGGTTGACAAAGTTAATAATGTTGACAAAGGATTTTGAATTCGAAGCTGTATTACCACTAGCAACTTTATCAACCCCGTTAACTATCAGGATCAACTCAATAATTGCTTCACCACATTGCTGATCGTTTTTCCATCTGATTGTCCACCGATCTGTTTATTGGCCGCACCAATTACTTTACCCATATCAGCTGCAGAACTGGCACCTGTTTCAGCGATGATCTTTGCAATGATTGTTTTCAATTCCTCTTCGGTTAATTGCTTCGGTAAAAATTTATCTATCACTGCAATCTCTTCTTTTTCTTTTTCAGCAAGTTCAGGACGATTGGCTTTTTCGTAAGATTCAATACTGTCTCTGCGTGACTTCACCAGTTTTTGCAACAACTTTGTTTCATCTTCTTCTTTTAATATACCTCCGGCACCTTCAGCGGTCTTTGCATTGATAATTGCAGATTTGATAGCCCGCAATGAACGCAGCGCCACTTCGTTTTTACTTTTCATGGCTTCTTTCAGTTCTGCCATTACTTTTTCTTCTAAAGCCATGTTGTATAGATTTTATAATTTGAATGTATGTTTAATTGATAGTTGATAATGGATAATTGATAATTTTTTTTATTTAAAATAGCTTACTGATAGGGCGAAAGTCTTCGATTTGAAAGATTATCAATTGTCAACTATCAATTATCCATTTTCTTTTATTTGCGTTGCCCTGAACTTATCAAAAAAAACTTTTGCGAATTTTTTCATGTCGTCAGTCAGTTCCTGGTTCTGGGTTGCTCTTTTAAAAGTATCGGCCATGGTCATCAGCATCTGGTAATAAAAGTCAGCCATTTCATCCACCATCATATCTTTTGTCCAGAGATCAATGCGCATAGCGGATTTATCTGTACCATCCCAAAAGGCAATGCACATGGCTTTAGCCTTCTGGGTAATATCTGCGCTGCTGTCACTGGCGGTCCAGCTGATCTGCTCCGGAACTTTATCAGGATCCAGCAACACATCTATTTTAATTGTTGAATTATGCATTTAAAAAGAAAATTTTGTCTGCAAAAATAACAGAATTAAGCGGTTGTTTTTATAATTGTTTGCCATAATAATGCAGCCGTATTTTCCCGATCAAATTGTGCCAGGTTTTCTTTTGCTGTTCTGATCAGATGATTTCTTTTTTCTTCGTCTTTAAAGATGAGCATCATCTGCCTGCCAAGGTCTTCAAAATTACTGCCGGTATAAAGTACATGGTCTGCAAAATATTCCTTCGCTGTTGCCGAATCTTTTACAATGGCCGGAACATTGCATTGCATTGCGGCGATGATATTTTCAAAATCGCTTCCTGCTGAAATTTCTATCGCAGCATAAGCAGCCGCTGTTATTTTAACCAACTCCTTTTTGTCCGGACATTCCAGCAACTTAATTTCATTTTTATATTTGTAAGTTTCAAGATCAATAAAAAAAGAATTTTTTTTATTGAATTCAACCGAGGCAATCACCAGCAGCATATTGCTTTTCTGCCATTTTTTAAAATACGAAAATCCTTTCAGCAGGTTGATGAGATCTGCATGAACAGGTATTTCTGCATTGTACAGAAAATATTCTTTGTCCTCCGTGTATTGTTTTTTAATTGATTCTTTTTCATTCCAGTCAACCGGTTGAAATGATTTGAGGACCGGCGGGTAGACCATATTTATTTTATCATCGGCGATACCATATTTTTTTTCAAGATTGCCTTTTCGCACAGCTGCATTAACAATAATGGCTTTAGCTTTTTCCAGAAATAATTTTTCAGCCTTTGATGAATAGAATACCGGCTGACTGCCTGATACAAAGATTTGAGGCAATTTTGTTTTCAGCGACACATAATCATTTCCAATAAAAATATCTGCTTTATAGGTTTTAAGAATTCCCGGCAATTTATAATTGTACCAGAGCCTGAAGGATAATAGATTTGTTGCATGCGGTCCCATCGTAACCACGGTAATGTTTTTTGAATAACCGGTAGTATCAAGCGGCAGCATATCGATCAGCAGAATAAAAGTATCATCGGGATGATCGTTCGCAACTGACAATATTAAAGAAAGGAGAACGGAATTTTCCGTTTTAGTAAATGTTCTGGTATCTGCAACTATAATCACACAGTAAAAGTAAATACTAATTACACGGATTCAAAAAACGATTGCACGGATCAGAATCTGTAAAGGCACAATAGCTTTTTTATTTCTCTAATGAACATGCTTATACAAAATTTATTCTTGAAATGTATTTTCCGTGTAACCCGACTTCATCTGTGTAATAAAATATTATTTGAGCACTTTCAGTTTCACGGTCTCAATTCGGGTATCACTCACGTTCAGAATGTCGAACTGGTAATTGCCCAGGATGATACGGTCGCGCTGTTTGGGAATTTCTTCATGATTCTGAATGATATAGCCCGAGAGGGTTTCAGCGTCTTCATCTTCTGGAAAAAGAAGTTGATATTTTTCAGTGATGTAATCCAGTTCCAGTCTTCCGCTGAAAATAAATTCATTACTCGCCAGTTGTTTTTCTACAAATTCTTCTGTATCATATTCGTCGCGGATATCACCAAAGATCTCTTCCAGCAGATCTTCCATGGTAACGATACCCGCGGTTCCACCAAATTCATCTACTACCCAGGCAATGCTTTTGCGTTCTTTACTGAATTTATTCATTAGATCAGTTGCACTCATGCTTTCAGGAACAGTTGGTATCGGCAACAATACAGTATTGATGTCTGCAGGATTTTTAAACAGGTCGAGTTGGTGAATATATCCCTGGATATTATCGATATTATCTTCATACACAACCAGCTTGCTGAGCTTGGTCTGAATAAATTTATTTTTTACTTCCTCAATACTAACGGTATTGCTCACTGCTTCAATTTCTTTTCTCGGAATCAGGCATTCGCGGAGCCTGACTTCGGAAAGCGACAATGCATTTTCGAAAAGTTCTTTATTGATCTCATCCGCATTTTCTTCATCGTTACTGTTAGTCTGCTGAATAAAATGTTCCAGGTCTATTTTAGAGAAGACATCTTTTTTTGTTTTGATCTTCTGATCAAAAATTACTTTTAATATCCATTCAGCAATATTTACAAACAACGAAGCAATGCCGGAGAACAAAGAATAAAAGAACTGTACAATATAAGTGATCGTACTGCTGTTGAGAATACTTTCACTTCTTGCCCGGAAAAATGCTTTGAAAATAAATTCAAAAAAGAGCAGGCAGAAAGTGGATACGATCGTTTCGATAACCAACTTGATATAAGGATTGGTGATATTCCAGCTGTAATTGCCGATCTTATTATGCCAGATGCCATCCATGAATGTGCTCCACAATAAGCCATACACCACCAGGATAATATTGAAACCAATGAGCGTGGTACCGATAAATTTTGCAGGACCGTCTGCATAACTTCCCCAGATCTTCCCGGAATAAGTGCCCTGTTTTTTTCTTAACTCAATGGAAAGTTTATTGGCAGAAACGAAAGCGATCTCGATCCCGGCAAAAAAGCCGATAAAAAGAAGTGAAGCAGCGATAGCTA
This sequence comes from Ferruginibacter sp., assembly GCA_040003235.1. Taxonomy (GTDB): domain Bacteria; phylum Bacteroidota; class Bacteroidia; order Chitinophagales; family Chitinophagaceae; genus Ferruginibacter. The sequence goes on from JBDUCW010000011.1 coordinate 8,451, forward strand.
AAAGTGCCGACCATTCCATATTTACGAATGTAATAAATTATTTACTGATAAAGTCATTTACGATCGCAGTAGCTTCGGCACAGGCTTTTGCAAGGTCATCATTCACGATCACTTTATTGAACTGATGTTTGAATGATATTTCGTAGGCAGCTTTATTGATGCGTGCCGTAAGAGAATCTTCAGTTTCTGTACCACGGCCATGCAACCTGTTCTTTAATTCAGAAACAGAAGGCGGTTCAATAAAAATGGATAAGCATTCTTCGGGATATTGCCGCTGCACATGAATGGCACCTTTCACATCGATATCCAGCACAGGAATTCTGTTCTCACTCCAGATGCGTTTCAATTCGCTTTTTAAAGTGCCGTAATATTTTCCCTCATATACCATTTCCCATTCAGCAAATTCTTTGTCATGGATCAGCTCGTTGAATTTTTCTGTGCTCATAAAATAATAATCCACGCCATTCTTTTCCATACCACGCGGCGGTCTTGTGGCAGCCGAAATTGAAAACGCGAGTTGTGGAAAATGCCGCATCAGGTGATGCGTGATGGAGGTCTTGCCTGCACCCGAAGGAGCTGTAATGACAATAATTTTTTGAAAAGCCATCTGCAAAGAAAAGGAAGAATCCTCAAATGAACTATGTTCTGGTTGCATGGTAAGAAATATTTTAAATGGGTCTTTTTTGGGGAGGTCCAAATAAATATTCAATAATCAATTTTCAATATTCAACTCTCAAGTTGAGTAACTGTTCACCTTGAACATTGATTATTGAGTGTTGATTATTGAGAATTTTCTACTATTCATGCTCAGGTAGTTCAGCAAGCTCTGTCATTTTTCCTTTATCATTTTTGAAAGCCAATGTATGACTTCCATTTGTGATGACGATATACATAACTGGTAAACTGATATTGTACCGCAAAGCCTGGTCCAACACTTTTGCATTCAACTGTACATTCATCTCCTTACATTCAATGATCATAAACGGTTTGGTTGCTTTATTATAAACAACGATATCAAATCTTTTGGTCAGCTCACCAAGTTTTATTTCTTTTTCCGCTGCAATGAGTGAAGCAGGATATTGTTTTATCCTGACAAGATATTGAATGAAATTCTGCCGCACCCATTCTTCAGGAGTAAGTACCAGCCAGCGTTTACGGATGTTATCGAAAATGAATTCTTTACCATCTTCTTTTTTTATCCTGGGTTGATATGGCGGATATTCAATCTTGATCATGTAAGCAAATTTACCGAGAAGGATTTTACCGCAAAGGCGCGAAGTCGCAAAGTTTTTTATTTAATCATTTTTTAAATTAAAAAAAAGCCCCGGCGTTGAACCGGAGCTTTTATTTTTAAATTAATAACCGCGTCTTAGCGGTTGACTTTGTTTATTGTTTAACAAATTTGGAAGTAATAATATTACCGCCATTGTTTACTTTGATCAGGTAAACGCCATTCGGCAATTTTGCTACATTCACTGACTGGGGATTGTTGACAATGGATTGTGTCAATACAACAGTTCCTTTATCATCGGAAATATTCAATATGCTTTTGCCACTTATGGCACCCAGTACACTCACATTTAAAACATCCGTTACAGGATTCGGATAAACCTTCAGCAATCCCGTAGAAACAGTTTCTGTGTTTCCAAGAAGGCTTGCAGTACCCAACTGAACTTTCAATGTATAACAGGTAGTTGCGCTGTTAGCGCCGTTATAACCGTACACCTGCGCATAATAAGTTCCTGCAGCAGCAGTATAATTGATCGTTTCTCCTGTAGTTCCTCCGTTTTGAGAAATGCCCACCTGCGTTCCTGCACTATTCAGCAGTTTCAGATCATAGTCACCGGGTAATGTTCCCAATGTTACAGTGATCGTACCTGCATTTGTGATGACGAATTTATAATTATCAACGTCTGCACTCGGACTGATCAACCCTGTGATATTGGTATTGAAAGGAATAGTAGCAGCACCTGATGTTGTTCCGTTGGTAGATACATCATAAGCGCTCTGGCAACTGGTTGAACCGGTAGCAGTGGCTTTGATGGTATAACAGGTTGCGCTGTTGGCGCCATTGTATCCAATCACTTTAATATAATAAGTGCCCGCTGCCTGGCTGGTCAATGAAACAGTTTCTGTTGCAGTACTGCTGGTGCTGGAACCAATCTGTGTTCCTCCACTGTTATAGATGTACAGATCATAATCAACGCCACTTGGTCCAACAAGATTGAACACATTACTGGTTGTTCCGGTTGTTACTATTTTAAAATAATCGACATCTGTTGTTGTGGTAATTGCTGCAGAATTTGTAACACCACTTGTAATAGTTGCTGCTGTTGCCTGTGTTTCATTCGGTTCAAATGCAGTTCCACAGCCAGATCCGCCTGTTGTGGTAAATGAACCTGTTGAATAAGTACTGCTTGAACTGCTGCAATTTGTTTTCACTCTCCAGTCATAAGCAGTTGCTGCTGTCAATCCGCTTAATGCTACCGAAGTAGAACTGGTAGCCGTAGCTGCACTGATCCAGGTAGAAGAAGCGGTTGTTTTATAATCCACTGCATAACTGCTTGCACCACTCACGGCTGTCCAGCTAACGGTAGCGCCTGTTGTAGTAATACCTGAAGCAGTAAGTCCGGTCGGAGCATTGCAGGAACCTGCAGCTGTACCAATATTTACTGCCGCCCATGCATTGGTGGTGGCAATTACTTCGGCACTGCCTGCACCATACAAGTCTGTTGCAGATTGTATAGCATATGTTCTTGCATTCGCAAATGTTGAAGTGGAGATCAGGTAAAAAGTATTCGTTCTGTAAGCAATGGCTGCAGCTTTATCAATGCCAATACCGGTTACAGAATAAGCTGTTCCAACATCATTGGTGCCGCTGCCACCCTGTGATAATAAATAGAACCAGAAGTTCAGTACACCGCTGTTGGTGTGTACGCCACCGTTATCTGCACTGCCGGTATACCAATAAGTTCCCAGGTAAGTATCAGGCTGACTGAATTGGTTGGGATTGCTCATGCTGCGGAATGCGGCACCAATATTTTCACCGATGAGCCAATTGGCACTTCCGGGTTTTGCATAAAATTCAATAGCCGTTCCGAAGATATCACTGAAGCCTTCATTCATAGCGCCCGATTGTCCTGAGTAATTCAGGTTAGAACTATGTTCTGTAACACCGTGTGTAATTTCATGACCCGTAATATCCAGAGCCGTGAGTGGAGTATAGGTAGAATTTCCATCACCATAACTCATGCGGCTGCCATCCCAGAATGCATTCACATTATCAGGATAACCCTGGGCAACTAAATTTACATGTACATAACTTAATAGAGCAAAGCCTGCATTGTCTACACTGCTGCGGTTAAATTTTGAAAAATAATAATCGTAAGTTTTTTCAGCACCCCAATGTGCATCGGTTGCATATTGATCTTTGTTGGTATTGACATTATTCCAGCTATTGTCTGCATCTGTAAAATCAACTGCAGCAGCATAACTGGTACCTGCATTTTTCATGTTGTAGGTCTGTATCCCGTTGCCACGGCCGGTTTCACGAAGGCGGTAAGTGCTGCCGGTGAAATCAGTAGTGATGGATTGTGTGCCACTGTAAGCAGTAACTGCAGAACCCGCTGCATTGGTAGAATGAATCAGTTCACCTTTACCGATAACCTTTCCGTTCTCAGCATCTACAAAAACGATCTGGCGGCTGGCCGGGTTGTGCGCATAAATATCAAATTTATAAGCAAGCCTTAAAGAAGCAGGAATTACTTCTTCTTCGCCGCTGTAATACACCAGTTCTCCTTTTGGAAAAAAAGTTGCATTGGGATTACCCTGTTCTTTTTTAATAAATGCTTCTTCGGCCGGCACCTGCCACTTGTATTGCAGTGCACCGATGAAAGAAAGTGCATTGTTCAATGCTGCTCCTTTGCTGATGGCAGCCGATGTTTTAAGAGAAGCCGGAAAATCTTTGATCCATTTTCCATTTTCACTGCTGATGCTGCCATTTTTTACGTGCATAACGTAAGTGGCATTCTCAACAGGTATACCTGCATAGGTTTGCTGGTAACGTAAATGTTCCATGCTCAGGTTATCTTTTTCAGCATGGGTGAGTAATGTTGTTGTGGACGAATTGATTTTTCCATTGTCATCTGCGAGTATAACTTTGCCTTTGCTGAAAGGCTGTGGTGCAGATGAAAAATCAATGTTGGAAGGATACATGCCAGGTAAACCTTTTGAAATTTCCTGGGCGTTGGTTTGGTTAGCAAAAAACATACATGATGTTGCCAGTGCGGCAGTTAGAAGTGCTCTCATTGTTTTTTTGTTTTGGTTAAAAATAAAGCGCCTGGTAATATAGACGCAATAATTTTATAAAACAATAGTAAAAGCACGCTGTACAAAAAAGGTACGCTATATTTTTTTTCAAAACACGGAGAAATCAATGCTGCAACGGTTTTACAATATGTGATTCTTACACGAATGATTTATACACATTAAAAAAAATGACAAGACCGTGATTCTTTTTAACTTGCGGTCGTGTACAAACGCATCATCACATTATTTAAAAAAGACCTGTTGCTCGAATTGCGGCAGCTACATACTTTTTATGGGATACTCCTGTATGTTACTGCCACCATTTTTGTTTTATATTTATCTATAGAACCACCCGAAGCCAATGTATGGAACGGATTATTCTGGGTGATCATTTTATTCGTATGCATTAATGCAGTGGCCAAAAGTTTTCTGCAGGAAGGCCGCGGAAGAATGCTGTATTTTTATTCCATTGTTTCGCCGGTTGAATTCATCATCAGTAAACTCATGTATAATGTTTTGTTGATGCTCATCATGAGCCTGCTTAGTTTATTGCTCTTCTCGTTTTTTTTGGGAAATCCTTTAAATAATATGCTTCGTTTTACAGGCATTGTAATATTGGGCGGAACCGGTATCAGTATGGTGTTTACGCTGCTGGCTGCTATTGCCGCGAGAGCTCAGCAAAATGCAGCGCTGATCGCCATTATGGGATTTCCTGTAATACTTCCACAATTGCTGTTATTGGTAAGACTGAGCAAAACTGCTTTTGCCGAAGTGTTCAGGGCGGGTGCAGTATTTCAGTTGTCCGGGCTTATTATCGGGCTGGACCTGCTTGTAATTGTACTGGCGATTGTGTTGTTTCCTTATTTGTGGAAAGATTAAATAGGTTCAACGGTTAATGTTTAATGTTTAAGGTTTTTCTAACGGCAGGCATATTGTTGTTGTTAATTTTTAAACTACTTAAACCCTTAAACGATTTAAATTTTTTAAACCGGTAACGTACTATATTTGCAACTCTTAATTAACTCCTCTTCTTTGTGAAGAAAAACTGGTGGAAAATATTATCATTCGTCTTACTGCTGTACACGGTTATTGGCGGTTTTTTGATGAAGGTTCCTGCAATGGACATTATTCATGAATCCATCCGCAATCTTTATTTTCATGTGTGCATGTGGTTTGCCATGATGATCATGTTTATCGTAAGTTTTGTGTACAGCATTAAATATCTCCGCAGCTTCAATTACCGTCAGGATATTTTTGCGCATCAATTTGCGGCAATGGGAACTTTTTTCGGAGTACTAGGTTATTCTACCGGTGCTATCTGGGCCAATTACACCTGGGTAGCTGATCAGCAGCAAAGTCTTGCAGATGTATTGAAAGAGCCAAAACTTATCGGGGCAGCAATTGCGATCCTGATTTACGGGGCTTACTTTGTTTTGCGCGGATCATTTACCGATATTGATAAAAGAGCAAGAGTAGCCGCGGTATATAATATTTTTGCTTTCGCGATGCTGTTTCCTTCGATCTGGATTATTCCAAGACTTGGCGTAGGCCTGCATCCCGGTGCACAGAACGGTGGTACCACCGGTAATCCTGCGTTGAATTCAAAAGACGTGGACCCGATGATGCGGCTGGTATTTTATCCTGCTGTAATCGGGTGGACCTTACTCGGCACCTGGATCGCAACCTTAAGAATAAGATTACAATTATTAAAAGATAAAAATATAATACATGCGTAAGTTTGTTCAGCACATTCCTTTATTTGCTTTACGTCTGCTATTGACGCTTTTTATAGTGATGACGGCTGCAGTTGGTTTTGCGCAGGACAAAGTTGAAATGGCAGATACAATGCGGAGCAATGGGAAGATATATGTAGTAGTTGCCGTTTGTGTTACAATATTGATCGGATTGTTCCTTTATGTATTTGCCCTCGACAGGAAAATATCTAAACTGGAAAAGAAAGGATAGCGTTTTAAAAAAGACTAAGGTTGGTAGGTGTGATGGAGTTGATGAAGAAATGGAAACAGGATTAGAGATTTGAATTGCCGCAATGGTAAATTTCAAATAATAAATAATGAGTTCACAACGATTGCTCAATAAAAATTAAACAATTAATTTATGTCTGCACAACAGCCATACAGCTTTTTCCATAGTGTGGAAAGAAGCTTCGACAAAGCCGCAAAATTTACGCAATGGGATCCCGGAATTCTTGAACAGATCAAAGCCTGCAACAGTGTTTACCAGATGCGTTTTCCTGTAAAGATGGATGATGGAAGAATAGAAGTAATAGAAGCGTACAGGGTACAACATAGTCATCACAAGGCTCCATGTAAAGGTGGTATCCGTTTCAGTGATGAAGTGAACCAGGATGAAGTAATGGCACTTGCCAGCTTAATGACCTATAAATGTGCTATTGTAAATGTTCCTTTCGGAGGCGGTAAAGGCGGTATCAAAATCAATCCGCGTAATTACTCTACTTATGAATTGGAAAAAATAACCCGCCGTTATACTTCAGAACTCGTTAAGAAAAATTTTATAGGTCCGGGCATTGATGTTCCTGCTCCGGATTATGGAACGGGTTCCCGTGAAATGGCCTGGATCGTGGATACCTACGCTTCCTTAAAACCCGGAGATATAGATGCAGCGGGTTGTGTAACGGGTAAACCTGTAACACAGGGTGGCGTTCGCGGACGTACTGAAGCAACCGGACTTGGGGTTTTCTTTGGTATCCGCGAAGTATGCAATATGCCTGAAGTAATGAAAAAGCAGGGACTTAGTCTTGGTGTGGAAGGTAAAACAGTGGTGGTTCAGGGACTTGGAAATGTAGGTTATCACAGTGCAAAATTTTTCCGCGAAGCAGGTGCAAAAGTAATTGCACTGGCAGAATATGAAGGAGCTATCATGAATCCGAACGGACTGAATGAAGAAGATGTTTTTCAGCACCGCAAAGCGACCGGAAGTATTTTAAATTTTCCGGGTGCAACCAATCTTGCAAAGAATACGGACGCATTGGAAGTTGAATGCGATATACTCATTCCCGCTGCACTGGAAAATGTGATCAATGCCGAAAATGCACCAAGGGTAAAAACAAAGATCGTTGGCGAAGCGGCGAACGGGCCCTGCACACCTGAAGCAGATGATATCTTTGCACAGAAAGGAATTTTATGCGTACCCGATATGTACCTGAATGCAGGTGGCGTAACCGTTAGCTATTTCGAATGGCTGAAAAATTTAAGTCATGTTCGTTATGGCCGCATGGAAAAAAGGTTCACGGAAAATATGAATACGCATATCTTATCACAGATAGAAGAACTGAGCAATAAAAAAGTAAGCGATAAAGAACGCACTTTTATTATGCACGGGCCCGAAGAACAGGACCTGGTTCATAGCGGACTCGAAGAAACGATGATCACAGCAACACGAGAGATCATGGATGTGTGGGCAAAAAATCCTTCTATTCCGGATATGCGCACGGCGGCTTATGTAAATGCCATTAATAAAGTGGCTACCAGTTATGCTGAACTGGGAATTTTTCCATAAAAGTTACGATATGTATATAATAAAAATCCCGGTCTTAGACCGGGATTTTTTTATGCTGTTCGGTTATTGAATAATTATTTTTTCTGTCACTGATGATGAACCGCTTTTCAATTTTATAAAATAAATGCCTTTTGCAAAATTGCTGACAGGAATTTCTTTATAAGATGAACCATTGAGTGTTTGTTTAAAAACCATTTGCCCCTGTGAAGTATATAATTCCAATGCATTCATTCCTGCATCTGGAAAAACATGTATCATATTATTTTCAATGATTGTAGGATATACATAACTGAGACCAGATGGTTTCGTATTGATCTTTATAATTTCAGAATAAAAATAACTTCCATCCATATCCCGTATTTGCAAACGATAGAAATTGCTTGCTGCGAACGCTGTGGGATGAACAAAATAATAATTATTATTTCCAGCTGAATTTTTTGCAGTCACCGTACCAATTGACTGAAAGTGTTGTCCATCGGTACTATATTCTATAATGAAATCTTTGCTGTTAATCTCGTTTTGTGTTTGCCAGGTAAGATTAATATTATTGCGGTTCAGGCCTCCGCTAAAAGATACAAGCCTCAGGGGAACAGTAGTTGTTGCGTTTACTTTATAAAAAGGCCCATCCTGTGAAACTGCATATAATGTTCCGTCTTCTGCTTCGCCATAGCCACAGATATGAGCAGCCCATCCGACCTGCGGCGATGATATGTTCCAGCCACCGCTTCCATTAGAGCTGATAAGAAAACCATTTCCGCTGATATAATCCGAACAGATATAATAACCCTGTAAAAAAGCAAATTCACTGCCGCGATAAACATATCCGCCGGTAATAGAAAAACCTCCTGTGCTGCTGTTATGCGGATATTCAAAAATTGGAAAGCGGTAACTCGATGGGGCCTGGCATCCTGTAGTATTATAAGTATGGTTGCCTTCGTAACAGCGCCAGCCAAAATTATTTCCTGCAGTTGAATCGGCTGGTCTGAAATTCACTTCCTCCCATGCGTCTTGTCCTACATCAGCAAGCCACATATCATGTGTCTGACGATCAAAGCTCCAACGCCATGGATTGCGTAAACCGAGTCCATATATTTCATCACGAACATTCGGATCAGTAACATAAGGATTATCCGCAGGAATAAAATAATAAGGAGGACTATTAAAATTGCTCACATCAAGTCTGAATAACTTGCCCTGCAGTGAATCGCCGTTCTGTGAACGGTTACCAGGATCTCCACCACTGCCTCCATCGCCTGTACCAAAATATAAATCGCCTTCGGGGCCGAAATTTAATTTACCACCATTATGATTGGTAAAAGGTTTATGAATTGTCATCAACACAACCCCGGAGGAAAATTCAGCACTATCGGGATTGACAGGACTGGTGTGATAACGCGCAATCGTTACTTCGCCGGCGAGATTATTATAATAAACATAGAAGTAGCGGTTGTTTAAATAATCCGGATGAAATGCAATGCTGAGAAAACCACGCTCACCACCAACATCATTGGTTACAATACTACTGATGTCTAAAAAGGGATTGGGGAGCAAGGCGCCATTTTTATAAATGCGGACGGTTCCTGCTTTTTCAGCAATAAAAATTCTACCGCTTCCATCACCGGCATTTACTACATCAATCGGAGCTGTTAAACTAACAGGTATTGATTGAAAGCTGATGGCAGGTGTTTGTGTGTAACCCGCTATGGATTTGATTTGCAGAAATATTAAAATTAAAATACTGCGTAAATTTACGTTCATGATTTTTCATTTTGTTACAGGCGTCGGAACTCAAATAGAATGCCTGAAAACTATGACTATCATGAAAGCAGCAGAAAATTCTACATCAGTAACTTTTTTTAGAAAATATTTTTTATGTTTTTCAAAGCGGATTAAATATTATTGACTGCAAAATTTGCAAATTCTTCCAGAGAAGGATCTCTGGCTCCCATTAATAGTAAAATATCACCTGGTTGTAAAATCTGTTTCCATGCAGACGGAAGTTGTTTGCGGTCTTCAATAAAAAAAGCCTGTTTGTTATTTTGTTTGATATCATTGATAAGATCGGCAGCACTGATATCTTTTATTGCCGTACCGCCGGCATAAAAAATTTCACTCATCCATATCTGGTCGTCTGCACGTAAAATATTGCTGATCTCTTTTACAAAATCATCTCTTAAAAATCTCGTAGGTCCATAGCCGTGTGGCTGAAACCAGGCAATGATCCTTTTTGCGAGTGGTTGCAGCGAATGGATAGCTGCTGAAATTTTTACAGGATTATGAGCGTAGTCATCATAAATGGTTATGCCGTTCTTAACTGCGAGCAATTGCATACGCCGGTAAATGCCTTCGTAAGTTTTTAATGAATCGGAGCATTGCTGTAACGTAGCACCGGCAAAGGTTGCAGCTGCACATGCGGCTGTTGCGTTCTCCATATTAAACTCTCCCAGCACAGGAACTTCAAAAGCAGTATTATTAATTTTAAAATTTATACCCGAAGGATTCTGCATAAAATCATTCATGCGGAAACCAACTTCTTCAGAATAACCAATATCATTTTTTTTATTTTGTGAATATTGTGCAACTGAATGATGTGCTTCATTTACAATTAATGTTTCTTTTATATTTTTTTTGAATTCAGCAAAAATCGCATGAAGTTCATTCATTTCTTTATGGTCCTTATCCAGATTCAGCATTACACCAACTTCAGGATGGTATTTAATCAGTGTTCCATCACTTTCATCCGCTTCTATTACCAGCCAGTCTCCTTTGCCGGCATATGCATTTCCGATCTTTCCCTGTTTCTGCAAATTCACTAAACCGGCTCCTGAAATAATTGATGCATCGAAACCACTTTCATGTAAAATATGAAAGAGCATTGCACTGGTAGTACTCTTGCCAGAAGTACCTGAAACCGCAATTGTTTTTTTTGTATCTGTGACCATCTTCAGCATATCGGCTCTGTGGAAAATTTTTATACCAAGATCTTTTGCCTGTTTAAATTCAGTCACGGTATCCTCAATGGCTGTGGAAATTATTACGCCATCGAGTTGTTTATGGATCGCAGTCCCATCCTGCGGAAAACATTTGATTCCTGCTTCAGTAAGTTGTCGCAAAATTACATTGTCATTTTCTTTTCCGAATTCGCGGTCACTGCCACTGATAATATGACCGGTACCCGCGAGGTATTGAGCAATAGCACTCATGCCTACACCAGCCACGCCGATAAAGTGTATTTTTTGAGGAGATGATAAATCCATCTGATAAAACTAAATCTTTTTCTGTCAGAATTACTCGGATGAACACGAATAAATACATTGGCAATACCTGTCTGCCGGCTAAGCAGGGATGATATGGAATAGCACCAAAGAACAGAAAGGAAAAGCCACGACATCTAACAACTTCATCTAAAGAAATTTTAAACATCAAATTTTTCAAAAAGTTTTTTAGAAAGTTTTTCCTGTCAACGGTTATCTGTTATCAAAAACTTTCTCAACGACATTTTTATATTGAATCTCCCAAAAAAATGTTAAAGGATTTTTATTGGTATAAGCGGTTTGGACGCGAAGGAATTAATTTTAATTTTTGTGTAACAATATAGAAACTTCTCCGTTTCAATATTGCTCAAGGATTTAAAGTATAGCCATTTAAAATAAGAATTATGAAACCCCGGTTTTTAAAACTGGTCATTCTATTGTTTGTCATTTTTTGTCACCAGATTGCTGCTGCGCAGAAAACAGCATGCAGGCAAATGACTGCTAAACGTGTTAGCTCTCCTTTAAAGATTGACGGTGACATCAATGAAGCCGCGTGGAAGACCACCGCTGCTATCTCAGACTTTGTTTTATTAAGACCCAATCCGGGAAAGCCTGAAGACAAAGATAGTCGTACTGAAATGCATGTGCTGTATGATGATGATGCCATTTATGTTGCCGGTTTCTGTCATGAAAAAAGCAAAGACAGCATCAGCAAAGAACTGGTAGGAAGGGATGCTATCGGATCAAATGATTTTGCTGCAATTTTTATTGATACTTATCATGACCGGATCAATGCGGTTGGTTTTTTTGTAACTCCGCTGAATGAACAATACGATGCACGCTACGCGCCCAATCAAAATGGTAATAACGAAGACGCGAGTTGGAATGCAGTATATCAAACAGCCGCAAAAATAGTAGATGGCGGATGGACCTTTGAAATGAAAATACCTTATTCATGTCTGCGCTTCAATAAAAAAGATGTACAGTTATGGGGTATCAATTTTATGCGCAAGCGCAGTAAGGTACAGGCACAATACACATGGAATGAAGTAAAACCAACCGTTGATGGTTTTGTAAATCAATTTGGTGATCTTACCATACCCGATAAAATACTGCCACCGATGCGGCTGTCATTTACGCCCTATTTTTCTACTTACCTTAATAATGCTTATGATAAAACATCTGCAACCAGGAACGGCACCAGCTCGGTAAACGGAGGCATGGATATTAAATACGGCATCAACGAAAGTTTTACCCTGGATGCCACGTTGATACCTGATTTCGGGCAGGTTCAATCAGACAATAAAATATTGAATACTTCTCCTTTCGAAGTTAAATATGACGAGAAGCGTCCTTTTTTTATAGAGGGAACAGAACTGTTCAATAAGGGTGGCTTATTTTATAGTCGCAGGATTGGTGGCCAGCCGATACATTATTACGATGCTTATAATCAAACAGGCAATAAAGAAACATTGAGCAATCCTTCTGAAGCAAAATTGCTGAATGCAATAAAACTTTCGGGTCGTAATAAAAAAAATCTCGGCATCGGAATTTTCAATGCAGTGGTGAATGAAAGTTATGCAACCATTACTGACAGTACCGGTAAAACACGGGAAGTACAAACCAATCCACTTACCAATTACAATATATTTGTATTGGATCAATCAATGAAACACAATTCATCGGTAACATTCATTAACACCAATGTAATGCGCAGCGGTAAAGATTATGATGCCAATGTGAGCGCCGCCATTTTTAATATCAACAACAAAAAAAATACTTATAATGTAAGTGGCCAATATGCAAAAAGTTTTCTTACAGGCAACCACCAAACAGTAAGCGGTAATGCAGCACTTTTTAATTTTGGTAAAACAGGCGGCCGTTTCAATTACCTTGTATGGAATGATTTTCAGGATGATAAGTACAATCAAAACGACCTCGGTTATGCAACCAATAATAACTACTACGATAAGGGTGTGTGGATAGGTTACAAGTTTGTAAAACCTTCTACCTGGTTCAATAATCTTTATATTAATTTTAATTCATACTATTCGCACCGCTTCAAACCTTTCCTGTATCAATCTTTTAATATTAACCCGAACATAAACGGGCAATTGAAAAATTTATGGTATGCAGGTACAAACTTTTCTTACAATGCACAGCAAAATGATTTCTATGAATCGAGAAAGGGGCTGATCTTTAAAAGGCCAGGTTCATTGGGCGGTGGTGCATGGGTAAACAGTAACCAGGCCAAAAAATATTATTTTGACCTCGAGTGGTATGGAAGAAAATATAAACGTTATGGCGGTAAGGGTACCGATTGGTTTTTTTCGCAAACCTACAGGTTAAACGATCACATTTCTTTTACGCTTTCCAACAGCTTAAGCATGGCCAATAACGTAGCAGGTTTCGCTGGCTTCACCGGAAGTAATTCTGTATTCGGACTGAGAAAATTAAGAAGTGTGGAGAATATATTTTCTACCAAGTATAACTTCAATAATAAAATGGGCATTACTGCAAGGATAAGGCATTACTGGAGTAAGGTTGAATATCCGGGTGCACAGTTTTATAACCTTGGGGCTGATGGATATTTACAACCCAATGCCACCCTGGCCGGAAATGCAGATCAGAATTATGATGCCTTTACACTCGATATGGTATATAGCTGGGAATTTGCACCTGGAAGTTTTGTAAATATTGTCTGGAAGAATTCCGCTTATGACAATCTTAATAATAATACCAATATGGATTATTTTAAGAACCTGGATGCAACAGTAACAGGCCTCAACCATGATAATAACCTTTCATTGAAAGTGCTGTATTATCTCGATTATAATAAGATCCGCAAGAAACATAAAGTTTGATATCAAACGTCACACTCGTTTGATATCTGCACCCAATGCCTGTAATCTGTAATCGATATATTGATAACCCCTGTCTATCTGTTCTATATTCTGAATGGTACTTTTTCCTTCAGCACTCAAAGCTGCAATCAGTAAAGCAACGCCGGCACGGATATCAGGACTGCTCATCGAAATACCTTTGAGGCGGTACTTTCTTTCAAGCCCTATAACAACGGCCCGGTGCGGATCACAGAGAACGATCCTTGCACCCATATCAATCAGTTTATCTACAAAAAACAAACGGCTTTCAAACATTTTCTGATGAATGAGCACGCTTCCTTTTGCCTGTATTGCTGTAACCAGAACTATGCTTAAAAGATCCGGCGTAAATCCGGGCCATGGATGATCGTACATCGTAATCACACCACCATCAAGATAAGTCTGGATCTCATAACTTTCCTGTGCGGGTATATGAATATCATCATCTATAAAATTCATTTGTATTCCAAGCTGCTGAAATTTTTCAGGTATAATACCCAACTCATTAACGCCGGCGTTTTTAATAAGTATATCACTTTGTGTCATGGCAGCAAGCCCGATAAAACTTCCTACTTCAATCATATCGGGGAGCATCCGGTGTTCGGTGCCGGCAAGATAATCCACACCTTCAATGCTGAGCATATTGCTGCCGATGCCGCTGATCTTTGCGCCCATACGGTTCAGCATTTTACACAACTGCTGAATGTATGGTTCACATGCAGCATTATAAATTGTAGTAACACCTTGGGCCATAACGGCCGCCATTAAAATATTTGCAGTACCGGTTACGCTTGGTTCATCCAGCAACATGAACGCTCCTTTCAGTTCATTGGCTTTTAAATGAAAGAAACCATCTGTGGCCTGGTAATCGAAAGAAGCACCTAATTTTTCAAAGCCGAGGATATGGGTATCAAGCCTTCTTCTGCCGATCTTGTCACCACCGGGTTTGGGAATGAACGCTTTTTTAAATCTTGCAAGCATAGGCCCAGCCAGCATTACAGAGCCGCGGAGTTTGCCACTTTTTTTGTGATACGCTTCACTGTGCAGGTAGTCGATGTTTACATCATCAGCCTGGAAGATAACGGTATCTCTTTGCGGGCGTTCCGTTTTTACACCCAGTTCACCCAGTAATTCTATTAAAAGATTAACATCAATAATATCCGGGATATTGCTGACCGTTACTTTTTCAGGCGTAAGTAATACGGCTGATATGATCTGCAGTGATTCATTCTTTGCACCCTGCGGAGTAATTTCTCCGGATAATTTTTTTCCGCCCCGTACCTCAAATGATGACATAATAATTTATTTATGTATCTGATCTGATCATCGTCGTCTGATCAATACAAATGTTCAATATTCAACACTCAATTTTCAATGCTCAAGTTATGAAGTTCTTACTTTGAATATTGAGCACTGAGCGTTGATTATTGAAAATTAATTTTACTTATAAAGTGGTTGCGGACTCAAAACATTCACAATACAGATGAAGTTATGTCTAATAAAAAAACCCTGAACTTGCCAGGGTAAATAATTTTTAAAACAGCCGTTAAGCTTAATATCTTTTTTTGCCGTAATTGTTATTTCTGTTGTTGCGGTTATCCCTTCCACCTCCGCCGCCGTTGTTGCGGTTGTCTCTTCCGCCTCCTCCGCCGCTGTTGCGGTTATCTCTGCCACCTCCGCCGCCGCTGTTGCGGTTGTTGCGCTGACCGAAATTCTTACGGTTGTTGTTTCTTCCGCCACGTCCGTAATCATCCATCTCATTACGGTTGTCCGCACGGTGTTTTACAAATGGCCTGTTGTTGAATTCCAATTGGCCTTCGGTCATGGTCTGTAACTCATTCTGAATGGTATCATCATGCATCAGTTCTTTATGCCAGTTGCTGTACACCAGTTTCATGTAATAAGCAATTGAATTGGCAAAGCCCTGGCGTTTTTCTCCATCAGTTTCTTTCAATGCCTTATTAATAACGACTTCAATATTTTTTCCAAGATGATTGTACTTGGGATATTTTTTAGGATAGGCGAGGCGATCGGGTTTTGCCTTTAATGTTTCCCTGGTTGGAATGGGATAAGGACTTTCAACATCCAGTTTAAAATCGCTGATCAGAAAAAGATGATCCCATAATTTATGACGGAAATCATCTACATTTTTCAGGTGTGGATTTAAAAAGCCCATCAGCTCAATCGCGGCATTGGCATTGCGTTGCCTTGTTTCTTTATCTTCCAGCGTCAGGAGATATTCCACCATCTTTTGTATATGGCGGCCATATTCTTTCATGATCAGATGATTCCTGGTGGTATTATACTCCATCAATTCAATATTCATAGTCAGCAAATATAAGGTTTTTAGCGTGTTTTATAACTTGACCGCCAGTTCTGAATTAAGAATTAAGAATGAAAAATTATGAATTTATTCAATTTGAAACTTGTTTCAATTACGAAAGGCATTACAGGTTGATTTTTTTTACTTTTTAATTTTCAATTTTTAGCACAGATCCTGCACCTCGGTTCATAAACATCTTTCTCGCCCAACAATACCTGTCCGCCTTCACTCACCTTCCGGTAACTGATATTGGCAATATTGCCGCAGACCTGGCAAATGGCGTGCAGCTTGGTAATGTAATCGGCAATCGCCAGCAGGTTGGGCATCTGTCCAAAAGGCTTTCCCTGGTAATCCATATCCAGTCCGGCCACAATTACTCTCACACCACGGAAAGCCAGTTGCTCACACACATCCGTAATCTCTGCATCAAAAAACTGGGCTTCATCAATTCCCACTACTTCTACATCATCTGCCATCAGCAGAATACTGTGCGAATGTTCTACCGGTGTACTGTGTATGAAGTTGGTATCATGACTTACAATCTTTTCCGCATCATACCTGGTATCAATTGCAGGTTTGAAAATCTCTGTTTTTAAATTAGCAATCTTTGCACGCTTCAGGCGCCTGATCAATTCTTCGGTCTTGCCACTGAACATACTTCCGCAGATCACTTCAATCCATCCGCGGCGGCCGCCTCTTAAATTTGGTTCAATAAACATCTGTGATGGAAACTTTTTATTTTGTGGGAGAATGTTTTGTTTAAGGTTTAAATCGTTTAAAGTTTTTTCAATTCGGTGTAGTCATTGAGATCTGACGGGTGCTTTCTGACCGCGAAGATTCGTATTGCTTAATGGGTTAAAAGTGCTGCAAGTTATAAAAAACCTCAAACTTTAAACTTTAAACCTTAAACCTTTTTGTGTAACTTTAATGCAAATTGGTTTAAACCTCAAAAGTATCATTTTAATGGAAAGAGTGGGAACTCTTCTGCAAAAATTACAGGAACAGTTCGGGCGCCAGGCCCCTGCCGATCAGTTATTGCTTACCGTACAGCAATTGAATGCCGAACTGATGCATCTTCAAAAAGGAATTTCCGGGGATAAAGGCGTTACAGTTGTAATGCCAATGAGTAGCATGAAACAACAGGATGTCATTGCCACAGCAAAGGATGAACCTGTACCGGTTCCTGCAGAAGAAGAAAAAACCGTTCAGGTATTGCAGGTGGATGAGGCAGAGATAGAAGCCGAACTGGAGGATATCCGGCGTAAATCCGAAGAGGTACAACGGCTTGCCATGCACAGTAAACCTGTGGTTATATTTGAAAATGAAGATGAGGTTCCTACCCTCGCTCATCAGCAGGAAAAAAAGATAAGCCGCGAAATCAATGATGTAAATGAAAAGCATTTATCTGTAAATGATAAATTGAAACAGGGTACAATAGAACTTGGTGATCAACTGGTCGAATCCTCTATCCGTGATCTGCGAAAGGCCATTGGTGTTAACGACCGTTTTGTTTTCATCAATGAATTGTTCCGCGGCGATGAAAGTATGTATGAACGCAGCATCCGCACCATCAACGGGTTTTCTATATTGCCCGAAGCCGAGTACTGGATTCAAAGAGAATTAAAAGTAAAACTTGGCTGGAACGAAAAAAGTGAAACCCTGCTACAGTTCAATCAGCTGATTAAAAGGCGCTTTACCTGAATATAATCCAGAATCTGCTGACTGGCGCCAGCTCTGGAATACACATATTTTTTTGAAGCTGTTCCTGCCTCCATTAATTTATTTTCATCCATTATCAATTCATCCAGCAGCATTTCCAGTTCCAATGCATTGTCAATGCTGATGCCCCCGCCTGTTTCAAGTAATTCTTCAGCTTCTAAATATTTTTCATATTCGGGTCCGAACACTACCGGTTTACCATACACTGCAGGTTCCAGCACATTGTGAATGCCATCTGCTCCAAAGCCGCCACCAACATAAGTAATATCGGCACATTTGTATAATCTTGAAAGCAGGCCGATATTGTCGATGATCAAAACATTGGCCCCCATATCTCTGTTGATATCAAATGCTGAATAACGCAACGTATGATGAAATAATTTTTCGATCTCCTTCAAATGTGCGTCATCAATTTCATGCGGTGCAATAATGAATTTTATTTCGCGGTGTTTGTTGGCATAATGATCCAGTTCTTCTTCATCTTCGGGCCAGGTGCTTCCGGCAACAATAATTTTACTGCCGGCACAGAATTCAGCAATATGTGCAGGCAGGTCCGGACCGGCAGTTTCCGCAATTTCAATTACACGGTCAAACCTCGTATCTCCGCTTACACTTATATTTCCGCTGATATCAATGCCGGATAAAAGGGTAGCCGATTCCTGTGACTGCACAAATAAATGATCGAAACAACCCAGCATTTTCTTCCACACATTTCCATACCATTTAAAAAAAGGCTGGCTTTTCCGGAAGATGCCCGACACGAGCAGCACCGGAATATTTCTTTGTTTTAATTCGGTAAGATAATAATACCAGTATTCATATTTTATCCAGATCACCAGTGAAGGTTCAATGGCATCCAGAAATCTTTTTGCATTCAATGCATTGTCCATCGGCAGATAAAAAATTTCATCAGCACTGTTCCTGTTTTTAACGGCTTCATAACCGCTTGGAGAAAAAAAACTGAGCACCATGATATAATCAGGATAGGCAGCTTTTATTTTTTCAAGCACCGGAAGCCCCTGTTCATATTCACCCAGACTGGCACAGTGAACCCAGACCTTTTTTTTATTGGTAGTTTTTAAACGGAAATGATTCAGTTTGATAAAAAGATCTTTTCTTCCTTCAACCCAACGCCTTGCCTTTGGATTCCATAAAGAAATCATTTTTATACCGATGGAATACAGGCGGAGGAAGGCGTTATATAAAAGCAAATTTTTATAATTAATTCCAGCAAATCTAACTGCTAATTTTAATAAAAACAGCAACCGGATACAGCAAACTGAAAACTGGAAACTCAAAACTGAATACTTATCTTTGCGCCGCTTAAACTGTATAATATGAGGCCTTTGCAAATGGTTGATACCAAAACACAGTACCAGAAAATAAAAACTGAAGTAGACGCAGCGGTAATCGGCGTGTTGGAAAGTTCACAGTTCATCGGTGGCAAAGTAGTGAACGATTTTGCAAACCATCTTGCTGCGTATAACGGAAGCAAACATTGTATTCCCTGCGCCAATGGAACCGACGCTCTTCAAATAGCCATGATGGCGCTCGGACTAAAGCCCGGAGATGAAGTGATCACACCGTCATTTACTTATATTGCCACTGTTGAAGTTGCAGCACTGTTGAATATCAAACCCATTTTTGTTGAAGTAGATAAAAAAACTTTTTGCATTGATCCGGTTGCAATTGAAAAAGCCATTACACCAAAGACGAAAGCCATTGTTCCTGTTCATCTTTATGGTCATGCTGCTGATATGGAAGCCATCATGAAGATTGCTGAAAAACATAATCTGTTTGTGATAGAAGATAATGCCCAGGGCATCGGAGGTGATTTTTATTTCAGTAATGGAACTACTAAAAAGACCGGCAGCATCGGTCATATAGGTTGCACTTCTTTTTATCCCAGCAAAAATCTCGGCGCCTATGGCGATGGTGGTGCCATATTCACCGATGATGATGCATTGGCTGGTCAATTAAAGATGATCGCTTCGCACGGGCAAAGTAAAAGATATTATCATGATGTGGTTGGCTGCAATTCAAGACTGGACACAGTTCAGGCCGCTATCCTCGATATTAAACTGAAACATCTGGACGAATACATTGCTGCCAGGATCAAAGCCGCAGATTATTATGATAAGGTCTTTGCCAATCAGCCCAAAATAACCACGCCATTCCGGGCAGCTTATTGTAAACACGTTTTTCATCAGTATACTTTAATATTAGAAGGAGCAGACCGCGATGGGCTTAGTGCTTATCTTACTGAGAAAGGCATTCCTTCCATGATCTATTACCCGGTACCCGCACATCGCCAAAAAATGTTCGATGCTTTTGGGGGCAGCGATTATCAGCTGGAGATCACAGACTGGCTTACAGAAAGAGTTATCTCATTGCCGATACATACAGAGCTTGACGAAGAACAACAATTTTTTATCGCACAGAACGTTTTAGGGTACATTAATAAATAATTACACATGAAAATTGCAGTTGTAGGAACAGGATATGTAGGTCTTGTCACGGGTACCTGTTTTGCAGAAACAGGAAACGATGTTACCTGTGTTGATATTGATAAATCTAAAGTTGATAAACTAGCGTCAGGGCAGATCACCATTTATGAACCCGGCCTTGAAAAATTATTTTTACGCAATCAGAAAGAAGGACGTCTTCATTTCACTACTTCACTTGCTGACGGAATTAAAGATGCCCAGATCATTTTCCTGGCATTGCCCACGCCTCCGGGCGAAGATGGCAGCGCAGATCTTAAATATATTTTAGGTGTTGCCAATGACCTCGGAAAAATCATTACTGAATATAAAGTCATCATTGATAAAAGTACCGTGCCTGTTGGAACTGCGGCCAAAGTTCATGCAGCTGTGGGCGCCAATGCAAAAGTTCCTTTTGATATTGTGAGCAATCCTGAATTTTTACGGGAAGGCGTGGCCGTAGATGATTTTATGAAACCTGACCGTGTAGTGATCGGCACTTCAAGTGAAAGAGCAAAAACATTAATGAATGACCTGTATGCGCCTTTTGTGCGTCAGGGAAATCCCATCATTTTCATGGATGAAAAAAGTGCAGAGCTCACCAAGTATGCCGCCAACTCTTTTCTGGCAACCAAGATCACTTTTATGAACGAGATTGCCAATCTTTGCGAATTGCTCGGCGCTGATGTAGATATGGTACGCAGGGGAATCGGAAGTGATGAAAGAATCGGCAGACGTTTTTTATTTCCGGGTATCGGTTACGGGGGCAGTTGTTTTCCAAAAGATGTACAGGCACTCGCTAAATCCGCAGACGAAGCGAACTACGATTTTAAATTACTGGATGCCGTTATGTATGTAAATGAAAAGCAAAAACTGCATCTTGTCCCTAAAATAAAATCTTATTTTAATAACGATCTGAAAGGAAAAAAGATCGCATTATGGGGGCTGGCATTTAAACCCAATACCGATGATATCCGTGAGGCACCTGCCTTGTACCTGATTGATGCACTGACGGAAGCAGGAGCAGTTATTACTGCATATGATCCCGAAGCAATGAACAATGTAAAGCAGGTTATCGGCGATAAAATAAAATATACCGAAAGTCAATATGATGCATTGCATGAAACCGATGCCCTGGTGATCGCTACCGAATGGAGCGAATTCCGTACACCGGATTTTAATAAGATATCCACCTTACTTAAAAATAAGGTAATTTTCGACGGCAGAAATTTATTCGACCTGCACAAGATGGAAGAAATGGGGTATCATTATGAGAGTGTGGGAAGGAAAGCCGTAGTCAGGAATTAATAATTGATAATTAATAATTAATAATTTTTTCGAACCGTTAGTGTTTTTGAGATTAGCAATTTCTGGCGGGTTCAGGAGATTCTTCATTTTTAATTTTTAATTTTTAATTCGAAACAGATTATCTTTTGAATTAAAAATAGCAACGTGGCAAACAAACGTATTCTTATAACCGGAGCAGCAGGTTTTTTAGGATCGCATCTCTGCGACAGGTTTATCAAAGAAGGTTTCCAGGTGATCGGGATGGATAATCTCATTACGGGTGATCTTAATAATATTCAGCACCTGTTCCCCCTGAAAGAATTCGAATTCTATCACCACGATGTTTCTAAATTCATTCATGTACCGGGCCATCTCGATTATATTCTTCACTTTGCTTCACCCGCAAGTCCGATCGATTATTTAAAAATTCCTATACAGACCTTAAAAGTAGGTTCGCTTGGAACGCACAACTGTCTTGGTTTAGCGCTTGCAAAAAAAGCACGCATACTTGTTGCCAGTACCAGTGAAGTATATGGCGATCCACTGATTCATCCGCAGACAGAAGAGTACTGGGGCAATGTAAATCCTGTTGGCCCGCGTGGTGTATATGATGAAGCCAAACGTTTCCAGGAAGCGATCACGATGGCCTATCATACTTTTCACCAGGTAGAAACCAGGATCATCCGCATCTTTAATACTTATGGTCCGCGGATGCGTTTGAATGATGGAAGAGCATTGCCTGCATTTATCGGGCAGGCTTTGCGTGGAGAAGACCTTACCGTTTTCGGTGATGGCAGCCAGACCCGGAGTTTCTGTTATGTAAGTGACCTGGTAGAGGGGATTTACCGTTTGCTCATGAGCGATTATGCCCAACCCGTGAATGTGGGCAATCCTGATGAAATAAGCCTTAAAGATTTTGCTGAAGAAATTATTAAACTCACCGGCACACAGCAAAAAATTGTTTATAAAGAATTGCCGGCCGATGATCCGAAACAAAGACAACCGGATATCAGTAAAGCAAAATCATTATTGGGCTGGGAGCCAAAAGTGAGCAGGGCAGAAGGTTTGAAGATCACCTACGAATATTTTAAAAGCCTTCCCAAAGAAGAGCTGGTTAAACTGCCCAAAGAATTTGAGCGTAGGAAATAATTCATTTTTATAAAAGTTATCATTATAAATGTACCAGGACTTACTTGATAAGAAAAAGAAATTAGCAGTTATTGGGCTGGGTTATGTAGGGCTTCCGATCGCATTGGAATTTGCAAAAAAAATTAAGGTCATAGGGTTTGACATCAATGCAAAACGCGTGGAGATGATGCGTAACCATATTGATCCAAGCCAGGAACTGGAGACCTCTGCATTTGATGGATGTGATATTGAATTTACAAATGATCTTGAAGTATTGAAGCAGGCCAACTTTTTTATTGTGGCAGTTCCAACTCCTGTTGATGAACACAATGTTCCCGATCTCATTCCTGTTATCCGCGCCAGCGAAACCATTGGTAAAGTAGTGAAGAAAAATGATTATGTTATTTTTGAAAGTACTGTTTACCCTGGTTGTACAGAAGAAGATTGTTTGCCGGTAATTGAAAAATTATCAGGACTGAAAAACGTCACCGATTTTAAACTTGGTTATTCACCCGAACGCATCAATCCCGGAGATAAGGAACATACTTTATCGTCTATCGTAAAAGTAGTGAGCGGTTGTGATGCAGAAAGTCTTGACATTATTGCAAAGCTGTATGAATTGGTGGTAAAGGCCGGTGTGCATAAGGCATCCTGTATAAAAGTGGCCGAAGCCGCAAAAATTATTGAGAACACACAACGCGATCTCAACATTGCATTGATGAATGAACTGTCTATCATCTTCGACAGAATGGGCATCAATACTTATGAAGTACTGGAAGCCGCAGGAACCAAATGGAATTTTTTAAAATTTCAACCGGGACTTGTTGGCGGACATTGCATCGGCGTAGATCCTTACTACCTTACTTATAAATCAAAAGAGTTAGGTTACGATAGCCAGGTAATTCTTGCCGGACGTGCCATCAATGACGGCATGGCAAATTATGTAGCGAAAAAAGTATTACAGCATATCATACAAAATAACGGCAATATTAAAGATGCAAAAGTATTGGTAATGGGCGCCACGTTCAAAGAAAATGTCAGCGACATCCGTAACAGTAAAGTTGCGGACGTAATAAAAGAACTGAAATCATTTTCATTAAATGTTCATGTAACAGATCCACATGCAGAAAGTGCAGAACTGAAACATGAATATGGTTTTGAACTGACGCCTCAACTAAGCAATGATTACGATGCAGTGATCATTACTGTTCCGCACAACGATTATAAAAAATTAGACGATGCTTATTTTGCCGGTATCTGCAATGAACACGGATTGGTAGCTGATCTGAAAGGAATTTACAGAGGCAAAATAAGCAGCAGGAAATACTGGAGTTTGTAGTCCTGATTTTTAACTTTGGATTTTCCTTCTTTGAAAATTGAATATTGAGAGTTGATTATTTAGCATTTCATTTTGATCAATGTTTCAAATGATTGCAGGAAAATATTCAATATTCAATTTTCAATGCTCAAAGTGAGAAGTATAAGCGGATAACGAAAAAATATTTTTAATCAAAATAGATTCCTTAAGGAAATCGGGCATGAGTACAGACTTTCACAATAAAGATCTCAGCATAAGTAACTTTCTCGTTACCGGTGGTGCCGGTTTTATCGGCAGTCATATTGCAGAATATCTTTTAAAGAACGGTGCGCAGAAAGTCCGCGTACTGGATAATATGGTCAATGGTTTTGAAACCAATCTCAAAATTCTCCGTCAGTACAACAATTTCGAATTCATTGAAGGCGATATCCGCAATGTGGATGTCTGCAACAAAGCCTGCGAAGGAATTGATTATGTTAGCCACCAGGCTGCATTGGGTTCTGTTCCGCGGAGTATGAAAGAGCCTGGCTATTTCAGCGAGGTTAATATTACGGGTTTTGTAAACATGCTCAAAGCCGCTGTTGATAATAAAGTAAAACAACTGGTGTATGCATCTTCATCATCTGTATACGGCGATGAACAAACGTTACCCAAGCAGGAAGACAAGATCGGGAATGCATTATCTCCTTATGCCGTTACCAAAAGAACCAATGAATTATTTGCAAAAGTTTTTGCCAACGCTTATGGTTTAAAACTGATGGGCTTCCGTTACTTTAATATATTCGGTTCACGCCAGGATCCTGATGGCCCTTATGCTGCGGTCATTCCTTTGTTTGTAAAAGGCATCATGAAACGCACACCTGTTTATATTAACGGAGATGGCGAACAGACCCGCGACTTTACATTTGTTGACAATGCAGTTCAGGTAAATATAAAAGGGATGCTTACAGATAATGCTGAAGCTTTTGACAAGGCATACAATGTTGCAGTAGGAGAAAGATTTTCCGTAAATTATTTATACAATGCCTGCCAGCAGCATCTGGGAAGTGATTTTGAAGCAACCTACCGGGAACCAAGAGCCGGAGATATCCGCGATTCCCTTGCTGATATTTCGCTGGCGAAAAATTTACTTGGTTACCAACCGACTAAAAAATTTGAAGACGGCCTTACCGAAACGATCGAGTTTTTTAAACAGCTATATAGTTAATTTATTCCGTTGTACGTACTACATATAACGTATAACGTAAAACGTACACAATGCCTTTTATAAAAACAGAGTTCCCGGGACTGATGGTATATGAACCAAAAGTATTTCAGGACAGTCGCGGCTATTTTTTTGAAAGTTATAATGCCAATAGTTTTTCTGCCGGCGGCGTTGAAATAAAATTTGTGCAGGATAACCAGGCCCGCTCTGCTTATGGCGTTTTGCGTGGACTGCATTATCAGCTTGATCCACATGCTCAGACAAAACTGATCCGGGCCCTTTCAGGAACCATTCTCGATGTGGTGGTCGACATCCGTAAGGGCAGTCCTATGTTTGGTAAGGTTTTCAGCATTGAATTGTCATCAGAAAATAAAAAACAATTACTCGTGCCACAGGGTTTTGCCCATGGCTATTCTGTATTAAGTGAAACCGCAGAAGTGTTTTATAAATGCGACGCTTTTTACAATAAAGAAAATGAAGGCGGTATTCTTTATAATGATGCTGGATTAAATATTGATTGGAAAATTCCTGCGGACCAAATGATCGTTTCAGAAAAAGACCTCGTGTATCCTGGCATAGCGGGATGTAAAAATAATTTTGCTTTTAAACAATAATCACCGCAAAGGTACTGAGTCGCAAAGTTATCAAAGATAATTTTCAATGCAACTGATTTACAGAATAAGGAGATATTAGCGCTTCAGCGCCTTCGCGGTAAAAAAAATTTATGTCAAGTCAAACTATATTAATCACCGGAGCGTACGGCCAACTTGGTTCGGAGATCAAAAAAATATCGGGTAATTATCCGGTTTATGATTTTCTGTTTACCGATATGGATACCCTGGCGATAGAAGATATGACGGCGCTGGAGAAATATTTCTCAGCAAATAAAATTTCTTATTGCATCAATTGCGCTGCATATACTGCTGTTGACAAAGCAGAAGCCGCGCCGGACACTGCATTTCTCATCAATGGTACGGCAGCAGGAAATCTTGCAACAATATGCAAACGATATAATGCTGCATTCATTCACGTTTCCACGGATTATGTTTTTAATGGAATGGGAACTGCTCCCTATAAAGAAGAGCAATCCACTGATCCGGTAAATGTTTATGGTGCATCAAAATTAAAGGGGGAAGAACTTGTTCAGCAAAACAATGAAGATGCGATCACCATCCGTACATCATGGGTGTATTCATCCTATGGTAATAATTTTGTGAAAACGATGCTGCGGTTAATGAAAGAAAAAGAAAGTATCAGTGTAGTGAGCGACCAGTTCGGAAGACCAACTTATGCAGCTGATCTTGCGGAAGCCATCATGAATATCCTGATTGAAAAAGCTGCCACGGGGAAAAAATATTCATCCCTTTATCATTTTTCTGATAGCGGAGAAAAAATCAGCTGGTATGATTTTGCGGTCGCAATTAAAGAATTATCGGGTAGTAATTGCATTGTTAACCCAGTGCCAACTTCTTCATATCCAACTCCCGCAAAGCGGCCACAGTACTCTGTCCTGGATCTTTCAAAAATTGAAAAAGAGTTTGATCTGAGTATTCCGGAATGGAAATCGAGCTTAGAAAAATGTTTGACACTCCTGGCTTGATCTGATGAACTAAAGTTCCAGGAAAAATTTATCTTTCAAAATTCCATTTTCAAATCTGAAAAAAGATAAGCGTTCAGCGAAACCGGGCATGGTAGACTTGATCGTTGCAATGATATAATTTTCATTACTGCGTTCTGCGGAAAAATAAATTTTAAGTTTACGGGGTCCAGTTGTCTGGGCAGGTTTTGCCATGCCGAAAATATCGGAAGGATCAATCATATTTAAGATCGCAGTATCTGTAATCGTCTTCGCAACCGGAGTGTTGGCTGCTCCTTTTTTATATTTAGGAAGTGCGCCCGTCCAGTCTTTCACCGGATCGGTTGTAAACAAATCAGAATAATCAATGTCTGTAAAGTTAGCGGACAAAGTTATCGAGTCACGCATTTGATAAGGCATATTGCGATGTCTTTTCGGATCATATTTAATGAAACGGTCACTCACCGCTTTTACTACCTGTTTTATCTGGCTCTCGTAAGTTGTTTGCGCTTTTAAAAAAAAACAGATTGACAGGCTTATAATTATTAAAAAATATTTTTTCATAAAGAAATTAAATTTATTTGTTGTCCTCTTTATTTCTGATGAACACGAGTTTAGTTCCACCTCTTTCTGTTTCGCGTTTATCAATTTCAAACTGGGGTAATGATTTGAACAATGGCGTGAGTTTTAAAAAACCGTAGTTTCTTGGATCAAAATTCGGTTGCTTTTTTAATAAAAGATTGCCAACATCTCCCAGGAAGGCCCAGCCATTCTCATCTGCAAGATCATTGATGGTGGCTGCGATTAACTTGATCGTTGCCTTATCGATTTTATCGACTGAATTTCTTTGTTGTGGTTTTGCTGCTTTTGTTTTTAGTGTATCAATATCTGTTTCTGCAGCACCCGGAACAGGAATGATCTCCATGTAAATGAATTTATCACACGCAACAATAAATGGATTTGGTGTTTTCTTTTGACCGATACCAAATACTTTCATGCCGGCTTCGCGCAGTCTTGTGGCAAGTCTTGTAAAGTCACTGTCGCTTGATACAATGCAGAACCCATCTACTTTTCCTGAGTACAGAATATCCATTGCGTCAATGATCAATGCGGAATCACTGGAATTTTTTCCACTCGTATAACTGTATTGCTGAATCGGGGTAATGGCATTTTCAAGCAGTACATTTTTCCATCCGGACACGGTAGGCCGGGTCCAGTCGCCATAAATTCTTTTAAAAGTGGGGGTACCATATTTAGCAATTTCTTCCATCATGCCTTTTACATTACTGTATGGAACATTATCGGCATCAATCAGTACCGCAAGCCGTATATCGCGTTGAATATCCATTACACAATATAATTCTTTTTTCTACAGATTTTTCTTGACCCTGCTTTCTCATCTAAAATAAATAATCAACAATCAATGTTCAATGTTCAATGTTCAAGGTAAGAAACTCCTCAACCTGAGAATTGATTATTGAAAATTGAATATTGAACATTTTCTGAACAATGAGATTTGTTTGACAGATTCGTAAGATGATTATTAAAGGTTAATTTCGCCGCTATGGATATTTTTTCAACTACCAGCAGAATTATCGTCACCTGCAGCAATCGCCTGGCACCATGGCTTCAGATGGAAATTGAAGAGCTGGGTTTTAAACCGGTGCGTATTTTCAAGACAGGCATTGAATTAAACGGATCGATGAGCGATTGCATTCAACTGAATCTGAATCTTCGTTGCGCAAGCCAGGTATTATTTTCTTTGAAAGAATTCAGGGCAGATAATACAGAAGATATTTACAACATGCTCCTGCAATATCCATGGGAAAATATTTTAAAAGCCGATGGCTATTTTTCAGTGAGCAGTAATGTTAACAATCCAACTGTTGACAATCCTTTATATGTAAATGTAAAAGTGAAAGATGCCATTGCGGACCGTTTCCGCAACAGAACGGGCAGTCGTCCGGATTCAGGTCCTGAAGTGGACCAGGCGGTGATGAATCTTTTCTGGACAGACAACTATGTAGAATTATTTATTGATACATCGGGGCAAACTTTATCCAAACATGGATACCGGAAAATTCCGGGTAAGGCGCCGATGATGGAATCCCTTGCAGCAGCCACTTTGCTGGCTACCAAATGGGACCGGAGTTCTCCATTCATTAACCCAATGTGTGGTTCGGGAACATTGGCGATCGAGGCGATCATGCTTGCCACGAAACGGAAGCCCGGATTGTACCGCAATAATTACGGGTTCATGCATTTGGTTGGTTATGATGAAAAGATATATGACGAAGCGTATAAAAAACTGGAACAGCAGGTTATTGAAATACCCGGTCTGAAAATTACGGCTACTGATATCAGTGAGGATGCTATTTATGTTTCAAAAGTAAATGCAGGTATTGCTGGTGTAGAGCAACTGATAACATTTGAGGTTTGTGATTTTCAACAAACGGTTGTTCCCGAAAATGAGAACGGGATTATTTATTTTAATCCAGAGTATGGCGACCGGCTGGGTGAAGAAGCAGAACTTGAAACAACTTATGGATTGATCGGCGATTTTTTGAAAAAGAAATGCAAAGGTTATATGGGATACATTTTTACCGGCAACCTTGAACTGGCCAAGAAAATCGGCCTCAAACCAAAAAAACGGATTGAATTTTATACAGGAAAAATTGATTGCCGGTTGCTTGAATACGAATTGTACAGCGGCACACGCGATCCGAAGAAATAAATCTTTACTACACAGATTACAAAGGATTACACAGATTTGAAACCATGATTATTTTATGCAGCTTAAAAAGCAAAATCTGTGTAATAGATTATTTTTTTGAAGTCAGTTTTGCAATCCAGATGAATAACAGGCTAATGAAAAGAAATGCTGCGCAGATCATACAGCAGTTCAATAATACCTGTTGAAATGCCGATAAAGAAAGATCAAGAAATGGATAAGGATAAAAGCCGGAAAAAGATCCCCGGCACATGACTGCAATTAAATAAATGAGTGGATACAGCAACCAGGGAAATGCATTTTTCCATTGAAGCATATTTTTAGGTACGAGCAATAGCCAGAACAAAATAAATAACACCGGAACAACTACGTGCAATAACTCATCTACAATCTTCTGTGTTCCTGTTGGATGCCAGAGGTTGCGGAGTATAACGTTGTAGATAATTCCTACAATTGAAATATAAACTGCAACAGCACATATTGTAGCAGGCCGGGAAAAAAATTTTTTACTTCCCGTTGCAATTGCCGTGCAGCAAACAGCAACCAGGATATTGGTAAGGACCGTAAAATAACTAAAGAACCTGATCAGTGTTTCGGAAAGTGGGTTGAGCTTCAGATTGATGTTAATATATAATTGCATCATGACAGTGCTCCATGCGATGATGGCAATGCAGGTTGCAAACAGACGACTTGTTTTACTGAACATCAAGGTTTATTATTATGATTTGAAACAACTCCGCAGATTTTATCTATATCATAAAAATCATTTTAATCGGCGTTCCTTCCTATTCTGTAATTTAGCATTTATATCTTTCTGCCATTACCAAACCTGCAATTTTTCTTTATGAAAAAATCAATCTTATTTCTGAGTTCATTTATTACGCTTTCTTTATCGGCCCAGATCAATAAAGATTATGTGCCTTGCAGCGAAATGCCCAATATTATTCAGAATTATTATGCTGATGTTACTGCACTCAACAGGGTATATATTGTTGATGGTTCTCCCGAAAAGCGGGAACGCTATAAAAAACTCGCTGAAGATTATGTCAGCAGATTGGAAGAGATTAGTTTCCGCAATCTGCCGCAGGACTGTAAAGCAGATTATGTATTATTTAAAAGGGATCTGAATGAAGTGCTGTATGATGCGGTTAAAGAACAGAAAGAATATAACAGCCTGCAGCAATGGTTTCCATTTGCAGATTCTATCTACGCAATAGAAAAGATCCGCAGGCGCGGCGGAAAGGTTGATGCCCAGGATGTAGCCGCCGTTTTTTTTAATACCAGCAGGCAGATCAGGCAACTGCAGTCTAAATTAACTTCCTCGGAAAATATAACTGTCAGCAATAGCCGTCGCGCTGCAGTCATTATCCGGGGATTACAGGATGCTGCTAAAAATGTGTATAGCTTTTATAATACTTACGATCCATTATTCACCTGGTGGGTGCCGGGCACTTATAAAAAGATGGACAGTATGCTTACTGTTTATTCCGCTGCCTTTAAAACAACTTCAGAGAAAAATGCTCCCGGAAAAGATTCCAGTGGTATCATCGGCTTTCCGATCGGGCGTGATGAACTGATCAGGAAACTTAAATATGAAATGATCCCGTATACACCGGAAGAATTGATCAGCATTGCCAATAAAGAATTTGCCTGGTGCGATAAAGAAATGCTGAAAGCCTCTGCTGCAATGGGTTTTGGTAACGACTGGCATGCGGCGCTGGAAAAAGTGAAACAATCTTATGTGCCTGCAGGCGAACAACCGGCAGCTATGGTAAAATTATATGACGAATCCATTGCCTTTTTAAAATCGAAGGACCTGATCAGCATTCCTCCACTGGCCGAAGAAACCTGGCGAATTGCTATGATGAGTCCGCAGCAACAATTGCTCACGCCTTTTTTTTATGGAGGTGAAGAATTTGCCGTTTCTTATCCGACAAATACAATGGATTATGAAGACCGCCTGATGAGCATGCGGGGAAACAATCCCCATTTTTCGCGGGCAGTAGTTCATCATGAACTGATCGCCGGGCATTATCTGCAGCAGTTCATGAATGAACGTATTAATACATACCGCAATTATGGAACTGCATTCTGGACAGAAGGCTGGTCGCTTTACTGGGAAATGATTCTGTGGAATGAAGGGTTTGCGCAATCACCTGAAGACCGCATTGGCATGCTGTTCTGGCGCATGCATCGCTGTGCGAGAATTATTTTTTCATTGAACTATCACATGCAGAAATGGTCGCCACAGCAATGCATTGATTTTTTAGTTGAACGTGTTGGTCATGAACGCGCAAACGCGGCAGGTGAGGTCCGTCGTTCTTTTGCAGGCGGGTACAATCCTTTATACCAGGTTGGATATATGATTGGTGGTTTACAATTAATGGCATTGAAAAATGAAATTGTCAACAGTGGAAAAATGACATTAAAACAATATCACGATGCAGTAATGAATGAGAACAGTATGCCGATAGAAATGCTGCGCAATATTCTTACCGGACACTCCATTGACCAGAATTACCAGCCCCAGTGGCGTTTCTATGATCTTCCTTAATTTTTGTTTAATAGAATTCAGCCGGCTGGTCATAAGTGTTATACAAGTTTTTTTAGCTTGCATAATGGCATGGTATTACGATCAATGTCTGCATCAAACCAGCACATGAATTCATTAACCCCTAAAGAATTTGAAATAATCTATGACCAATACTCACCGGCAGTTTATGGAATGATTTATTCCTGCGTAAAGGACCAGAAAATTGCAGAAGAAATATTGCAGGAGGTATTCATAAAATATTTTTCAAGAATAAAAGACGGTCAGGTTACTTTTTCTTTCTGCAAATTACTGGTGTTTGCAAGGCAGTCTGCCTGGAATATGACGAATAATAATTTTCTGCTTACAAATTTTCCTTCTTCTGTTATTCATGCTAAAATCGAATGATTGAATGGTAAGTTATTCTTTAAGCAAATTATAAAAGTGATCAATCAGCAGTCACTTTAAATGCTACAGACGGTTACCAATAGAAAAACTGTAGTTGCTGAACAGATTGCACTAATGACCATAATTTTGATGATTATATTCCTCAGATTGAGAAAAGAAATGCCTTGTTATTTTCTTCCATTCCACTAAACAGTGGAAAATAGCCACGGCACTGTATTTGAAATTACCAGCACTGCAACAAAAAATATTTTATGAACAAAAAATTAATTTCATTTTCATTTATTGCTACCTGTGCCGGTTTTTTGATGATCGGTACCAGCAGTTGTAATAACAATAATGAAAAACCTGAAATGACAACGGTAACTACTGATTCAGGATCTAAAATGATTGATACAGGTTCAATGGCTAACCGTCAGGACAATACTACGGTGAATAATATGGATACTGCAATGGCATCTAAAATGTCAAAAGATTCTATGTCGTCTGTTTCTAAAATGAATGCCGGCAAAAAAGGAAAGAAAGGAAAAGTGATGATCGTGATGAATCAAAAACCAAGCAGCAGCAGCATGGATATGGATAAAGAAGGTATTTATAATAATGTAGAAGTGTGGCCTTCTTATCCGGGCGGACAAAAAGCATTGGAAAGCTTTTTTGAAAATAATATTGAATATCCACAGGTTGCAACAGATAATGGTACAGAAGGAACCGTGAACATCAGTTTTGCTGTTGATGAAAAAGGTAAAGTGTCTTCGCCAAAAGTAATCGGACAAAAAGTAGGGAATGGAATTGACGAAGAAGCATTGAGGGTTTTTAATAAAATGCCAACCTGGACACCAGGCCAGATAAAAGGTAAAAACGTAAAGACACGTTTTACATTACCTGTAAGATTTCAGTTAACAGATTAAATACTGCATATCATTTTTTTCTAAAAATAAAAATTTAAATGCATGAAACTTAAAAACTTCTTAAGAATAGCAGCACTGGTTGTTATGATTGCAATTGTAAATCCAGTCAGCAGTTTTGCAATGCCTGCTAAAATTGCTGCAATAGCAGGAGATCCGGAAAAAGATGCTAAAACACTGGCCGATATTACAAGACGTGTAAATGAAATTCAGAACATGGACAAAGAAAATCTGACCGGTTCTGAAAAGAAAGCATTGAGAAGCGAATTGAAGGATATGAAAAATCAGGCATCTACACTTGATAGAAAAGTATACCTGTCTGTAGGTGCAATCATCATTATTATTTTATTGCTGATCCTTATTTTAAGGTAATCAGTTATTTTCTTCTACAGGGTTTTTGGATAAAAGCGCTTCAATTTTTTGAGGCGTTTTTTATTTCTGTAATTGATAATTAAAAATTGATAATTGATAATGTTCAACCTTGGAAAACTATAAAATAAAATACCAGTTTCTTCTATTCAAATATTATCAATTATCAATTATCCCTGCCTTGCCGGCAGGCAGGCATTATTAATTAATATTCATTTTCTTTTTCAGATTTTCATCAATCGCATCCAGGAATTCTTCAGTGTACAGGTAATCTGTACCATGCGTAACCTTGTTACCATGAATACAAACAGCAAGATCTTTGGTCATCATACCACTTTCAACCGTTTCAATACAAACAGCTTCCAGTGCATGACAGAAATCGATCAGGGGTTGGTTGTTATCCAGTTTGCCGCGGAAGGCAAGACCTCTTGTCCAGGCAAAAATAGAAGCAATTGGATTGGTAGAAGTTGGTTTGCCAGCCTGATGATCACGGTAGTGGCGGGTTACAGTGCCATGTGCAGCTTCCGCTTCCATCGTATTTCCATCAGGAGTAACCAGTACTGAGGTCATCAAACCAAGTGAACCGAATCCCTGAGCAACCGTATCACTTTGCACATCGCCGTCATAATTTTTACAGGCCCATACAAAATTACCGTGCCATTTTAAAGCGCTTGCTACCATGTCATCGATCAAACGATGCTCGTAAGTAATACCAGCCTCAGCATAAGAAGCTTTGAATTCATTTTGATACACTTCTTCAAAA
Organism: Ferruginibacter sp.; assembly: GCA_040003235.1. GTDB lineage: Bacteria > Bacteroidota > Bacteroidia > Chitinophagales > Chitinophagaceae > Ferruginibacter. Next base: position 43,173 of record JBDUCW010000011.1, read on the forward strand.
ATATCTTTGAAACGGCCATCATATTTTTTTAGAATGGTATTTTTTGTAGAAAGATATAAAGGCCATTTTTTGCTAAGCGCCATATTGAAACAGCTTCTTGCAAAACCATAAATACTTTCATCAGTATTGTACATACACAATGCAACACCATCGCCTTTATAATTATAAACTTCAAATATTTGTGCTTCTCCACCATTTTCAGGAGTGAAGGTCATGGTTAATTTTCCTTTGCCTTTTATTACCGTATCTGTCGCACGGTATTGATCACCAAAAGCATGACGGCCGACAATGATGGGTGCCGTCCAGTTAGTAACAAGGCGCGGTACATTCTGCATTACGATGGGTTCCCGGAAAACAGTTCCATCCAGAATATTTCTGATGGTACCATTCGGGCTCTTCCACATTTGTTTTAAATTAAATTCTTTAACGCGGGCTTCATCCGGTGTGATGGTAGCGCATTTAATACCCACGCCACAGGCTTTGATGGCATTCGCGGCATCAATGGTAACCTGGTCGTTGGTTTCATCGCGGTATTCCATACCAAGATCATAATATTGAATCGGCACTTCCAGGTAAGGAAGGATCAGTTTGTCTTTAATGAATTTCCAGATAATGCGGGTCATTTCATCGCCGTCTAATTCTACAACAGGATTTGCTACTTGTATTTTTGCCATTGTGCTTAAAATTTTTGCGAAAGTACGAAAGAATGGAACGCTGATCCTTATGATTTTTAGATAAGATATGATTGAATGCTAATGACTCGACAACAGTCTCCAAACCTAGAGTTTATTTTTTACCACAGAGTTGAAGGAGTTTTTTTCACGGAGTTAAACAGATTTGAAAATAGAAATCTGCGTAAATCTTTAAATCATAAAGATCTGCGTTCTATTACAGATTTTTAATGATCTCATCCGCAAACTCGCTCGTCTTCAGCAATGTTCCTTCTTTCATCAGGTTATAAAAATCGATCGTTACTGTTTTATTACGGATCGTTTTTCCAACGGCGTTGGTAATTAATTCTGCAGCATCGCGCCAACCCATATATTCCAGCATCATTACTCCGCTGAGAATAACAGAAGATGGATTCATGGTATTGGTATTGGCAAAACGCGGAGCTGTTCCGTGCGTTGCTTCAAACACAGCATGCCCGGTTAAGTAATTAATATTGGCGCCGGGCGCAATGCCGATTCCGCCTACCTGTGCGGCCAATGCATCACTGATATAATCGCCGTTTAAATTCAGCGTAGCGATCACTGAATAATCCTGCGGCGCCAGCAATGCCTGCTGCAAAAAATTATCAGCGATAGCATCTTTAATAATTACTTTACCACCAACGGATGATATTTTCATTTCTTCATTGGCTACCGCTTCACCACTTTCTTTTTTGGTTCTTTCCCATTGCTGCCAGGTATATACATTTCCGCTGAATTCTTTTTCGGCCAGTTCATAACCCCAGTTCTTAAAAGCGCCTTCAGTATATTTCATAATATTGCCTTTGTGCACGATCGTTACACTGGGTAATTTATTCGCAATCGCAAATTCAATTGCAGAGCGTATCAAACGTTCACTGCCTTCCTTACTTACGGGCTTGATGCCAAGTGAAGTCGTATTGGGGAAACGGATATTCTTCACACCCATTTCGTTCATTAAAAAGTCGAGTAATTTTTTTGCCTCAGGTGTTCCGGTCATGTATTCGATACCGGCATAAATGTCCTCTGTGTTTTCACGGAAGATGGTCATGCTTACTTTTTCCGGTTGCCACATCGGCGAAGGAACGCCTTCAAAATATTTTACCGGGCGCAGACAGACATATAGATCCAATTCCTGGCGTAGCGCAACATTCAATGAACGGATGCCGCCACCAACGGGCGTTGTAAGCGGACCTTTGATGCTGAGTAAATATTTTTTAAAAGCATCCATGGTTGCTTCAGGCATCCAGCTACCGGTTGCATTGAATGCTTTTTCACCTGCTAAAACTTCCAGCCAATCAATTTTTTTTTCTCCTTTATAAGCTTTGTCAATGGCCGCATCAAATACACGCACGGCGGCTTTCCAGATATCCGGACCGATACCATCACCTTCAATAAAAGGAATGGTTGGATGATTGGGAACAATTAATTTACCATCAGCACCCATTGAAATTTTTTCTGCCATGTTTTTTTTTTTTGAGCCCGGCCGATGTTCTACATTCAACCTCATTGGCGTCGCACTCTTGTACAGTTAATCTTTATTCAGCAACAATTTCACTTTGCAAAAATAAGCCGTCATGATTGATAATGGAGATAGCATTCATCTATAAAAAAAATGGCTTCCCGCAGAAAGCCATTATAGAAAGCCCGATTATTTTATAAAAATTAATAGCTTCGCTTTACCCTGAAAGAACAGCTAAGTGTATAAGAAGTATTGGGTAGTGCTGCTCCCACAACAGTGCCAATATAATTGCCTGCAATGTATTGACCAATGCTTCCGTATTCAGTAATGTTGACAGCAATCGGTGTTGGTATTGTTGTTGAGCCGGTTTGAGCAGACTCAAATTTCAAAAGATCCTGTATGCTGCCGGGTGCAATATTCTGATTGCTGATTGTCATGCTGGCTGAATTCACTATGTTGTTAGTCAGTGCTTCATAACCACCCATCCTCAAGGCAGGGAACTGCGTGCTGTCAGGCAATTGGTAGATCGTTCCCGTTGGAAAAGTAATCGCTACCGGAGTTCCGTTGAGTGTGTAATTAATGAAGGCCAGGGCAGAAGTACCGCAGGCTGTAATATTCCCGAGGTTGTTTTGTCCGTTAACCAGGTTAATGCTGGTTGTGGTGCTTTGCTGAAGTGTGGTAAGGTCGATTGCGAAAATAGTTGCCACGCTGTTATTACCGCATATAATTGTATTTATATGAAATACGCCACTGCTATTTGTATTGCCTCTGATGTTGATATAGCCTAATTGAAGCATAACGTAACCATTTGTAACAGGCAGTCCGTTACAATCCAATACAATTCCCGAAATTTCAGCAACATAAGAGCTAGTGGCCGAAAGTGTGATCGTACCCAAAGAAATATTTACATTGGTAGTCGTAACAGCCTGTGTATAAACTGGTGTATTGGGACAAACCTGGTAAGAGAATACCTGGAGGATCAGCGATGCATTGGCAGGAATTGAACCTGATACATGGCCGGCAGAATCGGTTATACCATGGCAACCCGTGTAACCACCATTACTGTAGGAGAATTGTACGTTTGCATTCTGCACAGGATTTCCGGCAACATCCACTACAGTCAGGTCAAATTGCACCGCATTTGAAAAAGGAATATCACAATTCCAATAAGAAAAATGACTTACATCACCTACATAAGTGTTGCCTGTTTTTGTTGCCGCTCCATCTTCTTTCCACAATCCATTTGTTTCATCAAAATACCAAAGCGGAATGGATGCCGGAGCCGTTGCTGCAAGCGAAGCAGGCAATGGAAAAGTAAGTGTTGCTTTTTTACCGGAAGCGATCTGTAGTAATTCGCCTGAAGCACCGGTTAATTCAACAGCTGACATACCATAGGTTTGCAGCATTTTGATTGCACCGGCAGTATTGATACCGCGAAGATCGCCAGGCATAATATCATTAAGATCCGTTGCATCAGGATTGATCCAGTACGCAGCAATTTTCACAGATCCGCTATAAGTCGCGCCGGTACCAGCATTCACTATAGCATTTGCCGGTAATGAAACAGACAGGTTGTTGCTCAGCGTTACCTTGCCGCCTGTAGTTGCATCAACCGAACCTGCATTTATTTTCGGAATTAATTTAATTCTGAAAAAAGCGCCCTTGCCCGCTGTGGCTACAAATGTTTTGATGCCTTTAAAATAACCAGGCACTGTTACAGTAACGAAGGCTGCATTTTTTATTACCTCAATATTTTTAAATTCAAAATAGCCATACTTATCGGTACTGGTAACAGCAATGCCCGATTTTACCGGAGCATTCAATACGGGCAAATTATTTTCGTCGGTAACAAAACCTGAAATCATTGATGCGGTAACTTTTGTAGAAAGATCTGCGGGTGTACCAACGACTGTTGTTGTACCGGCATTTTGTTCACTGAGTTCTTTCTGACAACCAAAGAAAGTGATCATCGAAAGCAGTGTAAGGAAAACGACTCTTTTTTTGAAAGGGAAGATGAGATTCATAACAATTGTAATTAGGGATGTAAATATGTTCGATAAGTAGATACTTACAGCAGAACATCCGTTGCCCGGTATCATAATTATTTTCAGATGATCAGAAATTGATCGCACAGTGGCGCCCAGATAAATGACCGAATAAAAAAAGGCTTCCAGAAGGAAGCCGTTATAGAAAGTCTGTTTGTTTTTATTAAATTAATACTGCCTTTTTACCCTAAAGGAACAGGTCATCGTGAAAGATGTGTGCGGTGCTGCAAATCCTACAACTGTACCCGTAAAATTTCCTGAAATGTATTGGCCAACGTTTCCGTACTCAGTAATATTTACATGTTGATATGTGGGTATCATCACACCGCTGGTTTGGGTAGATTCAAGATAAATAAGATCCTGAACACTACCGGCCCTGATATTTGTACTATCAATTTGCAGAGTTAATCCTGTTTCTAAGTTATTTGAAGCGGTTTGAATACCAGCCACATCCATTGAATTGGCGGGAAAGCCATTAACCGGAAATTGTGCTGGAAAGGCTAGTGCTGTCAGTGTTCCGTTCACGGTATAAACCATAAAGCTTTCCAAAGGACTGCTACAGGTATTCATGCTGCCAACATCATTCAGACCTTTATTCAAATTAATTGCGTAGGTTATGCTTTTCTTTTTATTGGCAAAATCAACCACAGAAAGTTTTGCAATATTATTACCACATGGAATAGTTGTACTCAAATGAAATATACCACTGCTATTGATGCTTACACTCACTGCGTGCGAACCAAACTGAAGCACCGCGTAACCATTGGAAACGGGTTGGCCGCCACAATCCAATGCAATTCCAGAAACGTCTGCCGTATAAGTTGCAGTGTTGGATGCTTTAACCGTTCCTAATGAAATATCTGTTGAGTTTGTATTGACAGCCTTGCTGTAAACAGCTGCACTATTTGAACTGTAGGCAAAAACTATATTAAATACAAGAGAAGAGTTGGCAGGAATTGAACCGGATACATGGCCAGCTGAATCAGTATATCCATGACAGCCTGTGTAATCGCCGTTACTGCGGATAAAAGCAACGTCAGCATTTTGCAAAGGGTTTCCCAACGAATCTACAACCGTCAGATCAAACCGTACTGCATTGGAAAGAGGAAGATCACAATTCCAACACGAAAAATGACTTACATCACCAACATACGCATTACCTGTTTTTACAGCAGCACCATCTTGTTTCCAAAGGCCGTTTGTTTCATCAAAATACCAAAGCGGAATAGATATAGGAGCAGATGCGGTTAAAGAAGCAGGTAATGGAAACGTGAGTGTTGCTTTTTTTCCTGAAGCAACTTGTAATAATTCGCCTGAAGCGCCGGTCAATTCTACATCGGCCATTCCATAAGTCTGTAACATTTTAATTGCGCCATTGCTGTTGATACCACGGAGATCGCCGGGCATGATATCGTTAATGTCGGTTGCATCCGGATTGAGCCATGAAGCTGCAACTTTTACAATTCCTGTGTAAGCCGCACCTGTCGAGGCTGTAACAATGCCGTTGGCAGGCAAGGCAACAGCCAAACCATTGGACAAAACAACATTGCCGCCTGCTGTTGCATTGATACTTCCTGAATTTGGTTTCGTGACCAACTTGATTCGGAAGAATGCACCTTCATTGTCATTGGCAATAAAGGTTTTGAATCCCTTAAAATATCCCGGATAAGTTACTGAAACGAAAGCCGCATTTTTTATCACTTCAACATTTCTGATTTCGAAGTAACCAAATCTGTCAGTGGTAGTAACAACATTGCCCATTTTTACATCAGCATTTTTTACTACTGCGTTATTTTCATCGGTAACAAAACCCGATACCATAGAAACGGTTGCTTTGCTGGTAAGATCAGCAGGCGTGTCAACTATGCTAATATTACTGGTGCTGCTTAATTCTTTTTGACAGCCCCAAAAGATCATTAGTACAAGTAGCGGAAGAAAAACGATTGCTCTTTTGAAAGGAGGGATATGATTCATAACAGTTGCAATTGAGGATGTACAAATTAAGATTCAATAGAAAGACACACTGATTGACTTATTTGCCGCAAACATTACAACTATTTTTCAGGTATTTTGAAAATTAATACTGCAGTTCATCCAACCGGTATCAAACTGAACGCCTTCATATTTTTTATAAAAGTTGATGGCTGGTTCGTTCCAGTCGAGCACCTGCCAAACCATACCACTGTATTTTTTTGTTTTACATTCTTCAATCAGCTGATCAAATAATAATTTGCCGATGCCGGCTCCGCGCATTTTTTCAGAGACTAAAAAATCTTCCAGGTATAAACGTTGACCTTTCCAGGTAGAATAGCGGATATACCACAAAGCAAACCCCACTACCTTCTCCTGATTACCTGCTTCAGAACTGGTAGCTACAAACGCCCACCAGACCGGATTTTCACCAAAACCACTTTCAATAAAATGATCCATGCTTACGGTTACTTGCTCTGGCGCCCGCTCATATATAGCCAGTTCATTTACCAGTTCCATCATTTGTCCGCAATCTTCTTTAGTCGCTCTCCTTATATTAATACTCATTCCTTATCTGTATTTTAGTGGATCAAAAATAAAGTAAAATCATGAAGCAGTTATTACAACAGTATGCAGCATATAATTACTGGGCGAATCAAAAAATAACTAATGTTGTTTCAGGCATTGATGATGAACAGTTGCACCGGGAGATCGTCAGCAGTTTCAACAGCATTTATAAAACGCTTGTTCATTACTGGGGCGCGGAAAGTATCTGGTTGTTGCGGATGCAGGAAGTGTCTCAGAAAAATATTCCTGCATTAAGTTTTGCAGGTACTGGCGCTGAATTGAACGATAATATTATTGCGCAATCCGGTCTTTGGAAAAAATGGGTACATGAAATAACGGAAGAAGAATTGCTGAAAAATTTATCTTATAAAAATCTTGCAGGAGAAAGTTTTGTACAACCCGTTTATATATTGGTGAATCATGTATTCAATCACAGTACTTATCATCGCGGACAAATAGTTACGATGCTGCGGCAGGTTGGTGTAACAACAATCCCTTCCACTGACTTTACTACTTTTACAAGGTTGAATATTAAAGATTGATTGCAGGGCCGGAATATTTTTTCTATAAAAATCAGAGAAATAATCTCAGTAATTCATAAACACCCATTGCCAAAAGGCCACTCACCGGTATCGTTAGTATCCATGCCCAGATGAGGTTGATGGTAACACCCCAGCGCACTGCACTTAACCTCTTGGTAGCACCTACTCCGATAATAGAACCCGTGATTGTATGTGTGGTGCTGACAGGTGCACCCAAATTTGCAGCAGTAAATAATGTAATGGCACCGGCGGTCTCAGCACATACACCTTCCAGTGGTGTTACCTTGGTAATTTTTGTTCCCATAGTTTTGATGATCTTCCAGCCACCACTCATGGTGCCTACAGAAATCGCAGTATAACAAACCAGCGGTACCCACCAGGGCATATCTTCAAAACGATGTATATAGCCGCTTGCCATTAAAGCAGCTGTGATAATACCCATTACTTTTTGAGAATCGGAACCACCATGACCGATACTGAAAGCAGCAGAAGAAACCAATTGTAATTTTTTGTACATGTTAGCAGTGCGGTAAGCGTTTTCTCCTTTTACATGGTTGTAAAAATAAGCCACTACAAATATAATTCCCAGCCCAAGCAACATCCATTTTTCAATCGCACCTTTCTGGCCTTTAAAAGGAACGAACAGTACACATACTGTCACCAGTCCAATAATGATCGAGATTTTTTTCCAGAAATTATTTTGTACCGTTACCAGTGTAATAAAAATAGAAATAAACATACCGATCAATGGTGCAAGTACAATGAACAACAAAGTTTTATAGATCATCGTGGCATCAATAATACCAAAGCCGCCATGAGCAATGGCTGCGCCGGCAAAACCACCGATCAATGTATGCGATGAAGAGGAAGGAATACCATACCACCAGGTAAGCAGGTTCCAGAAAATCGCAGCGATCAATCCTGCCAGGATAATGATCAGGCCTGTGTTTCCGGTGATCACTTCAGGATGAACTGTTTTTGCAACTGTGTTGGCGATCGTATGTTCCTTAAAAATAAAAAAAGCTACAAAGTTGAAAAAGGCTGCCCACACAACTGCCTGGAAAGGCGTAAGTACTTTAGTAGAAACAATGGTGGCAATGGAATTGGCCGCATCATGAAAGCCATTGATAAAATCGAATGTGATGGCCAGGAAAATAATAACTATTAATAAGGTAGACATTTGATCAGTTGTTGGTTTATCAGAATGGTCTTATCTATTGTCCATGGACCACAGACCAGGGACAATAGACCTATGCATACTTCACAATGATACTTTCAATTACATTCGCTGCATCTTCACACTTATCAGTAACGATCTCCATTACCTGGTAGATCTCTCTTTTTTTGATTACTTCTTTTGCATCGGGTTCGGTATCAAAAAGGCGTTCAATACTCATGTCAAAAATATCATCACCCTGATTTTCTATGCTGTTGATGGCAACGAGTGCATCCGTGATCTTGCGCATATTTTTCATGTCTCGAAGCTCGGTAACGGCATTGTGTACCGCTACACAGCCATGCGCAATTACATCGGCCATTTTCTGAATACCGATATCGTTTGGGTTGACCTTGTAAAAATTTATTTTTTTTGCGGAAGCGTAAATGTAATCGGCAATATCATCGAGCGCAGAAGCGAGGTAATGGATATCTTCCCGGTCGAAAGGAGTAATAAAATTTTTTCCGAGCTGCGTAAAGATCTCATGGGTATAATCATCGTTGATATGTTCCATGTCTTCTATCTCTTTGATGAGCTGACCGCGTTTTTCAAAGTCTGGCTCACTCACCACTTCTTTTAATTTTTCTCCCATTTTCACCAAGACGGAAGCTACATTTTCAAATAGTTGAAAGAATACCCTGTCCTTCGGCAAAAATATTTTAAGAATTGAATTCAGGCCTGACATAGTTTTAAAATTTGGGCAAAAATAGCCTTAATGAAACAGGGAGGCAAAACTTTAAAAATGGTAACATTAAATTAATATTGAGGTAACATTAAATTATTATTTCTTTGTTCAAACTTAACCGACATTGTTCAGGAAAATCATACTGCTGCTGCTTTTGAGCCTTTCAACGCATATTGTCACAGCCCAATACCTGATGGACATGATCGATACCAGCAAAGAGAGTGGTAAGGGGCTTTTGTCTTTATATAAAAGATTGGACCGGATCCGGATCACCGGTTATATACAACCACAGTTTCAGGTTACGCAGAAAAAGGCTGCCAAAAGTTTTGACGGCGGCGATTTTGCGCCAAATGTAGATAATCGTTTTATGCTGCGCAGGGCGAGAGTGAAATTTGAATATGCTCATTTTTCTGATGACAAAAGCCCTTCAGTACAATTTGTTTTTCAACTTGATGGAACTGAACGTGGTGTTTTTGCTAGAGATGTCTGGGGAAGATTGTTTGAAAATAAGTATAAACTTTTTTCGGTTTCGGTAGGACTGTTTGCAAGGCCCATCAGTTATGAATTGAATTTAAGTTCTGCTGACAGGGAAAGTCCTGAACGCGGCCGCATGAGCCAGTTGCTCATGAAAGTGGAAAGAGATATTGGCGCGATGCTGAGCTTTGAAGACCGGAATAAAAACCCCGTTGTGAAATATTTCAAAATAGATGCAGGACTTTTTAATGGTCCGGGATTAAATGCCACGAATGATATCGATAGCCATAAAGATTTTATTACAAGAGCTTATCTGAAACCATATCCCTTATCCCAAAAGGTCATTCTCTCAGCTGCAGTTTCTTATTTCAACGGTGGCTTTTTGCAAAACACAAAATACATTTATACTTCGGGCAGTAACAGCAATGGGAAAATTTTCCTGCTGGATTCTTCTGTAACAAATATGGGAAAAACAGCACCAAGAAAATATTATGGTGCCGATATACAACTGAAGATAAAAAACAAAGCAGGTTTTACAGAACTGCGGGCTGAAATATTAACGGGGAAGCAAACCGCAACCGTTCTTACCAGCGAAACACCGGCAGCCTTACTGACAGGAACTGACGGATATTATATCAGGAATTTTGCGGGTGGCTATTTTTATTTTCTGCAGCACATTGTTAACCTGCATCATCAGCTGGGAATAAAATTTGACTGGTACGATCCCAATACAAAAGTGAAAGGGGATGACATCGGCCGGCCAGGAACCAATATCAGCGCGGCAAATATTAAATACTCCACACTTGGCTTTGGATACATTAATATGATCAATGAAAATGTGCGGCTCATGCTTTGGTATGAACGTGTATGGAATGAAAAAACACAATTAAGCGGTTTTACCGACGACCTCAAAGATGATGTGTTTACCTGCCGTTTGCAGTTCAGGTTTTAAAATATATGACAGGAATAATCCTGAAACCGCTGTTGTCTTCAGGATATTACCATAACCTTTTCTTCACCTTTTCATAATAAATGCGTAACTGTTTGTTCATGTTGGCATAACAGGTATTATGGAATTTTGAGAAACCATTTTTTATGAAAAAGCGTTTTGTAGATGTTGCAGTGATCTCGGATCTTCACCTGGGCACTTATGGTTGCCATGCTGTGGAGATCTTGAATTATCTCAAATCTGTCAGCCCGAATTTGCTGATACTGAATGGTGATATTATTGATGGCTGGCAATTCAGTAAACATTATTTTCCAGATACGCATCTGCAGGTGATCAGGGAAATATTCAATCTGCAGGCCAATGGAACAAGGCTGGTTTATATCACTGGCAATCATGATGAGTTTCTCCGGAAATACAGCGATCTGCACATTGGTAATTTTCAACTTACAGATAAACTGGTGATTGAAATTGACGGCAAACTTACCTGGATATTTCACGGAGATGTATTTGATAACACAACACAGGGCAGTGCTAAGATACTTGCAAAGCTGGGTGGGCATGGATATGATATGCTCATCTTGCTGAACCGTGCTATTAATTTCTCATTAAAAAAATTCGGCCGCGAAAAAGTATCTTTTTCAAAAAAAGTGAAGAACAGCGTAAAAAAAGCTATCAGTTATATCAATCGCTTTGAAGAAACTGCGGCCATTCTTGCCATAGAAAAAAATTATGACTACGTGATCTGCGGTCATATTCATCAGCCACAGCAAAAAGATATTGTTACAAAGAACGGGAAAGTAACTTATCTTAATTCCGGTGATTGGGTTGAAAACCTTACTGCATTGGAATACTACGATCACAGCTGGCACATCTATCAATATGATGAAGCGGATTTTAAAGATAATGGTTACAGCAAAAAACCAAAAGTGAATGGAAGGCTGAGTGTAGTGAAAGAAAATATTGATTTTTATATCGACTCGTTGGCTTTATAATTTTTTACCGGTAAAAAAATCCGGCATTGCTCATATCTCCGTAATACAATTATGTTCAGCGAAAATCTTATCAACTGCCAACCCGAAAACATATTTCCGTCCGGTAATATGGAAACAGAAACAATAACTACGTCGAAAAATTCCGGATCTGCGATTCAATCCGGGATGCCACGAAAAATAAAATTCAATACACGGCAGATATTGAAAATGCCTGTGACTAATGGCCACCAGACTGAATACCAGCAACTCGATTTCTTGTATCCTGAACTAATGATCGGATAACCTGATAAAGCCGGTGCATTTTTTCCAGCCATTTCAATAAGATAGTATGGTAACAATTCGGTAACATTCAAGTAATGCTCCGGTAACATTGAGTTGGTCTCTTTGCAGCATAAATTAATTGCATGAGATCGATAATTATTTTGCTCACATTTTTTTCTATTTCCTTCGCTTCGTTTGCACAAAAAGGAAAGATTGAAGGAAAAATTACGGATGCTAAAACAGGAGTTGCATTGGCTGGTGTATCTGTGATTGTAAAAGGCACTTCCAAAGGAGTTGCATCTGATCTGGAAGGAAGATATATAATCAGTGGCATAGAAGGCACAACAATCACCTTGGTTTTTTCTTATAATGGCATCACGAAAGAAGTATCAGATATTGAAATAAAAGACGGTAAAGTTACCACGCAGGACGTTTCATTTGAAATAAAATCAAAAACAAATACAGAAGTGGTAGTCACATCAACAAGCGCCAGAAAAGAGAGTGCTGTTGCGTTGATCGGGTATCAAAAAAATACTTCTGTAGTAGCCCAGGTAATCAGTGCCGAAACTATCAGGCGCAGCCCTGATAAAAATACAGGTGAGGTTTTAAAGAGAGTTCCAGGAACTTCTGTACAAGATGGAAAATATTTGGTGGTTCGTGGCCTTGCAGACCGTTATAATCAGGCAATGCTCAACGGCATATTATTGAGCAGCACAGAGCCGGACAGGAAAACTTTTTCTTTCGACATCTTTCCCGCTGCTATGATCGACAATATAATCATCAATAAAGCATTCATACCTGAACTTCCAGGCGAGTGGGCAGGTGGTTTGGTACAGGTAAATACAAAAGATATACCTGCAAAAAACTTCATGAATATTCAACTTGGAACAGGGTTTAACACCAATGTTTTAGGCAAAGACTTTTATACATACAAAGGAAGTAATCTTGACTTTCTTGGATTTGACAATGGCGTAAGAACATTGCCATCTTCTTTTCCAAATAAAACAACTTTCAGTTCTTTATCAGACAATGATAAACTGGCTTTGGGAAAAACTATTGCCACGAACTGGGGCGTAAACAAAACAGCAACTGCTCCAAATGCATCTTTACAATTAAGCGGTGGTCTTACCGGAAAAGTACTGGGCAAAAAGGTTGGGGCAATACTCGCGATCAATTACAACAGAAACATCCGCCATTATGAATTCAAGAACTCTTTCTTTACTGTAAATAATAACCTGGCTTCTCCTGATTTTATTTACAATACAGATAAATATGCAGAAGACGTGCTTTGGGGTGGATTGGCTAATTTCTCTATACAACTAAACAGCAGCAATAAAATCACTGTTAAAAATCTTTTCAATGTAAACAGTACCGATTATGCTTCACTAAGAACCGGACAGGAATTTTTGAGTGGCGTTGATAATGTTCGTTCACGTGAATTGGCGCAGCGCACAAATATATTTTATAACACACAGGTTTCGGGCGAACACAATATTCAAAAGTTTGGAATGAAATTTAACTGGTTTGGAAGTTTCAATATTCTTGATCAATATATTCCGCAGCAACGCAGGCTGGAATATATTCAGAACGGTGGTGTTGGTAATTATGAAGCCCGCGTTTCTGCAGGACAATCGCAGAAAAGCGGCAGCGTGTTTTATTCAAATCTCTCTGATTATATTTATACAGCAGGTGGTGACCTTGCCAAGAATTACACATTGTTTGGCAACAAACAAACGATCAAAGGCGGGTATTTTTTCCAGGTAAAAGACAGACTGTTTGATTCAAGGCCATTTTTCATTAAGTTATTTGACAATAGTTTAAAAACTTTACCGGAAGATCAGATTTTCAATGCAGCTAATTTTGTACCTGGCAAACTTGGCTTTGATGAATTTGTTGGAAAACAATACCGCTATATCGCAAACACAATTCTGAATGCAGGATATCTGCAGATGGATAATCTGTTGACTGATAAATTGCGTGTTGTTTGGGGCGTTCGTTATGAAAATTTTGATCAGTTGGTAGGTAGTTTAAAAGAAAGCGATTCCCGTTTTGTACACAATAAAGTAGAAGATTTTTTACCGGCACTGAACTTTACCTACAAACTCAACAATAAAACAAATATCCGTTTGTCAGGCTCGCAAACCGTTGTACGTCCTGAGTTCCGTGAGTTATCTGATTTTGCTTTCTATGACTTTGAATTGGGTGCAACCGTATTGGGAAACAGAGATCTGAAAAGAACGAAAATTACCAATGCCGATCTGCGTTATGAAATTTATCCACGCGCCGGCGAATTATTTACCCTCGGTGTTTTTTACAAATATTTCAGCAATCCAATTGAATCTTATCTGAACCAGAGCGGCGCAGGCAGCAGCAATACGTTCAATTTTGTGAACGCGGACAAAGCTACCGGTTATGGTGTTGAATTTGAAATGCGTAAAAAGCTGGACTTCTCACAGAGCCTGAAAAACTTCACGTTCACTTCCAATCTTTCTTATATACACAACAGAGTTCAGGGGAGCAGTAATGCAAAACTTGATAGACCGATGCAGGGACAAAGTCCTTATGTAATCAATGCAGGGTTACAATATGATCTTGAAAAAGCAGGTATTACCTCAACATTATTATTTAACCAGATCGGAAGAAGAGTAGCTTATGTTGGAAATGATCAAACGCCTGTTATCTGGGAAGCTCCAAGGCCGTTGCTTGATTTCCAGCTGGCAAAAAAGATAATCAAAAGCAGGGGCGAGTTGAAATTAAACGTCAGCGACATCTTAAATACCAAAGCGTATTTCTATCATGATCTCAATGAAAACGGCAAGTACGGATCTAAAGTAGACGCGCTGGCCATTGAAAGAAATTACGGCACCACATTCAGTCTCACTTTCGGATACAACATCAAATAAAACAAATCTTAAAATAATCATTCAAAAATGAAAAAGACAATTTTCTTAACTGCAATCGCCGGGTTTGTCCTGATCAGCAATGGCTGCAGAAAAATAGAAGTGGATGGAACAACTACAGTTGTTACTCCTCCAACAGGCACAACAGAAAATACCATTCTGTCCGGCCGTATTACGGCAGACCGTACTTTACACGCAGCATACACTTACACATTGCGTGATCTTGTTTACTTAACAGGTGGTGCTACATTGACCATTGAGCCGGGAACTAAAATCGTAGGAGAAAAAAATACCCGTGGCGCATTGATCGTTACACGTGGTGCCAAGCTTATTGCAAATGGTACTGCTACTCAACCGATAGTTTTTACTTCTGATCAGGCTACACCTCAACGTGGTGACTGGGCAGGGATCGTATTGCTTGGTCGCGCTAGAACTAATGCGAGTTACAACGGTACACCGGGATTGGGTGAAGCAGAAGGCGGAATCAACAATGGTGACGGACTTGGTCTTTTCGGAGGAACTGATGATAATGATAACAGCGGTTCTTTAAAATATGTACGCATTGAATATGCAGGCTATGCGTTTTTACCCGACAAAGAATTAAACGGTCTTAGTATGTACGCACTTGGTAAAGGAACTACGCTGCAATATATTCAGGTTTCTTACGCAAATGATGACTCATTCGAATGGTTTGGGGGAAACGTAAACGCTGATCACCTGATCGCTTATAAAGGGTTGGATGATGAACAGGATAATGACAATGGATACAGCGGAAAAGTACAGTTTGTAATTTGCCAAAGAGATAGCACTGTTGCTGACGTTTCAGGAAGCAATGGCTGGGAAAGCGACAATGATGCAAACGGGATCGCCGTAGTTATTCCTACCGGACAAACTGCCGTGCAACCACAAACGAGTGCTGTGTGGAGCAATGTTACCATGATCGGGCCACGAGCAACAACTAATAATATTGGAAATTCACTTTTCAAAAACGGAGCACAGATTCGCCGTAACTCTGCTATGTCAATCTTCAATTCAGTAATGTTGGGATGGCCAACAGGATTGTTCATTGATGCTTCTACGGGAACACCAACGGATATCAATATTACCGGGACACCAGCTACACCTAATCAGGGAGTAAATCTTAATTTTCAGAACAGCATTATTGCAGGATGTGCAACGCCACTTAAATATCAGGCAAGCACGACTGCACCAACAGGTTTCACTATCACAGATCTGACCAATTGGTTCAACACACCTGCATACAATAATTCGATATTACCAAATAGCAGTGACGTAAAAATTACTGACGCATTTAATGCCACAGGTAATCCAGATTACACGCCAATGACAGGATCACCGTTATTAACAGGTGCCACATTTACACATACAAAACTTGCGGGCTTTACTCCTGTAACGTACAAAGGCGCAGTAGGTCCCGGCGACACATGGTGGAAAGGATGGACTAAGTTTTAAGAGTTAGTGATTATTAAATAATAAGAAATA
>JBDUCW010000075.1:0-21935 GCA_040003235.1 Ferruginibacter sp.
AAATTAAAAGCATACAAACTTCAGGAGCAGGGAATGGATACCGTGGAAGCCAACCTGGAACTGGGTTTTGGAATGGATGAAAGAGATTATGGTATAGGGGCACAGATATTAAGAAGTCTGGGGGTAAGTAAAATGATCCTGATGAGTAACAATCCACGTAAACGCGCAGGACTGCTGGGTTATGGACTGGAAGTTACAGGTACCGTGGCGATAGAGATACAACCAAATCCGCACAATGAAAAATACCTGACTACCAAACGTGATAAACTGGGGCATGATATTTTAAAATAAGCAGGAAGGAAAATTATTCGATCAGTTTATTCCGCATACCGTACATAATAAGTCCGCCGATTGTTTTAGCGCCTACTTTGGTCTTCATATTCTGCCGGATGGTCTCAATTGTGCGGGGACTTAAAAAAATGATTTTGGAGATTTCGTCAGTCGTTTTATCTTCTCCAAGCAACTGAAGTATTTTCAGTTCTTTATCATTAAAGTTTATGGGAACATTACTTCCATAGTGCTGCCGTACATTTTTTTTCTGCATCAATCTGCCCATCACCGCTTTATTGACCAGATCGTTAAAGTAGAAGTCATCGTTCATGCAGGTAAGAATAGCGCTGTATATTTCTTCGGGGTCGGTTGTCTTGGTGAGATAAGCATTGGCGCCCATTTCCATCATCTTACTGATCATTTGCTGATCATCATACATGGTGAGAACAATAATTTTTATATCCTCATAGCTTTTCCGGATAAGGCCGATAGCATTGATGCCGTCTATTTCCGGCATCCTTATATCCATTAGCAAAACGTCAGGTTTTTTAATCTCGATCTTGTGCATCATGTCTTTACCATCTTCTGCTTCCCATATCATCTTGAGATCTTTCTTACTACCGAGCGCCATCTTAATACCATCTCTGAAAATTTTATGATCATCGGCAATCGCGATTTTAATCAGGTATTCGGTTGACATAGCTTTTTGTGCAATTGGGTTTAGTAGTTTGCAATATACATTTTTATAGATTAATTAAAAAAGACTCTTGAACAAATAATGAAGGACTTTATTTATTTAAGTATATATTGTTTTAGGGAATATATACTTAGGATTTGGTTTTATACATGCACTGCAATCGTAAAACTACCTTTCCACCGAATCGTTGTTTTACCTTACAAAAAAGAATTAGTACGTAAGCAGTGGTAATAATATCAGTAATAAAAATGCGGGATATTGCTATTGGTTTAGGGAATCCTGAACTCTATTTTTGTACCAGTTGATTGACATTGATACACTTTTTCTTTTATCCAAAAGTTCACTAAAAATCCAAATTTTTGAAAAAACAAGTGAAATCCAATTATCTTATAAAATCCTGTTTGTGCTTGTGTTTTCTTTGTCAATCAACTAATTTTCTTTAATTCCCGTTTTTAAATCCCATACCTCTTACCTCAGGCTCAATTAAAACCCACCACTTTAAAAGCATTGCAACTTTCCAAAAGGAAAGTTGTTTTTATTTAGTATTATCAAACACGTATCATTTCAGAACCCTATCTCCACTTATAGAATTCTCCTTAAATAATCTTATCCACATATCCACATTATTGGTAATATTACTTCGCAAACATACGAATAGTTTAAACAGTAAAATTACTATTGTTTCTCGTATCTTTACCCATGTTTAGGTGATTAAAATACGCTCCAAAATCGTTAAAATACTTGTTCCTACTGCTTTTTATGGATTTTTATCTTTTTGATCCGAAGGTTTGCGTGTTGGATAGTCTCAGGTTTTGGGGCAAGTTGCACTTATAAATAACTTTTAAAACCACTAAAAAACCATTTTTTTATGTCAACAGATCAAATTTTCAATTTCTTATTTGAATTATTCTGCTAATTTTTCTTGTTTAATGATTTTTAGATAGTTATTTTTGAATAAAAGAATATTCAAGACTATCTCAAATATATCAATTATTCAGTAGAAGTACTCCCTTTCATCTTCTGTTTGATTTTTTCTAAAAAAATCAAACAGAAAGATATGAGGGTTTTTTTTTTATATACAATCTTATTAGTTATATGTTTATTTTTAATTATATATTTTCTTTATGTGTCAAATTCAAAGGCAAACTATCAGATAACCTACCGTCTATTTATATTAATTGAATTTACTTTATTATCAGCGGTTTTTTATTATAGTATTACTAACCGGATGGTTAGGAAAGTTATCAAAATTATACTTGTCCCTTATTTACTATTATGTATTTATAGTTTTTTGACAACAGAGAAAACTAAATCTGACTTCCTGCCGATTACAGTTGAGTGTTTTATATTGGTGACCTATTCTCTTTACTTTTTAATAGAGAAAATTCAATTAGAAACAATCACGCCTATATATAGTACAACTATTTTCTGGATTGCAATTGCGTATTTTATATTTTTTTCAGGCAATTTTTTCCTTTTCCTTTATCGTTTAGGCTATCCAAAGAATGACCTTTATACGGTTGTATACACACCATTGGTGATTCTAAAAAACTTACTTATTTGTATTGGTATCGCCATTAAAAATGGAACTATGGAAAGAACCGATGATGACAAGAGTGTTAAAAATTTAAAACTGGATTTTACCCTATAAATAAACTTTATTACCCGAAATCAAATTATAATTTTCCTCATGTACATCCTACAGGCGCCAAATAATATGAGTCCAGGGTATATTATGCTCTTTGGTACCCTAGGCATGTTGGTACTGGCCGGTGGACTTGTTTTATTTACCGTATTGCACCAAAAGAAAGTAAAGCGCTTTAATGATCAATTGAGAAAGCTAGAAGAAGAAAAGCAACAAATCATGCTTAACGCGAGTATCCGCTTCCAGGAAGAGGAACGTAACAGGATCGCTGCTGATCTTCATGATGACGCCGGGCCATTGCTCGCCACTGCACGTTTGTACTTAAATGAAAATCTGATTAATCAGGACAAAGCTGTACAACTTCAAAATATTTATAACGCCAAGCAGATTATTGATGATACCATAACACTTGTCCGCAATATCAGTCATAGTCTGATGCCGCCCACTCTTAAGAATTTCGGACTTGAAAGTGCCATCACAGACCTGTTTAATAAAATCAGCGGAAGCGGTATTGTTCAGGCCAGCGCCCGTTTTCATGATTACAGAACCAGGTTACAGGTTGAACAGGAACTTTTAGTCTTCCGGATTGTTCAGGAACTCGTTAATAATGTTCTTAAACACAGTAATTCCGGATTTATTCACCTAACTCAAAATGCCACAGCAACACATTGCTATTTCAGATTACACCATGATGGGAAAGGAATTGTACAACAGGAATTCGATAAACTTAATCATAGTGCTGTTGGACTTGGATTGAAAAATATTGCCAGCAGAATAAAAGTATTAAATGGCAGGATTTATTTTGAAATCGACCCAACTAATACTTATTATAAAGTAACCATTGAAATTCCTAAAGAATAAAAAAATAATATTTCGGCTTTATTCAGGCGGACTCTTTAATTGTATATTTCAATGCGGAACAATGTAATATTAAAGTTTTGTAACTTTAGGCATATCTAATACCATGGATCAGACAACCCAAATCAAAGTAGCAATTGTAGACGATCATAAAATATTCCGCAAAGGAGTTATTCTTTCCATGCGACCTTATACCAATATCCGTTTTGTACAAGAGGCCGAAGATGGTGATAGCTTGCTGGAAGGTCTCACAGAATCACAACCCGATGTGGTTTTGTGTGATTTGAAAATGCCAAAGAAAGACGGAATAGATACTACCAAACAAATCGTAAAAAATTTTCCCAACATCCGCGTCATCATCCTCACAATGTATGAAGATGAAAGATTTGTTGGTCACCTGATGGACTGTGGAGCTTCCGGATATCTTTTGAAAAGTACCGATCCCGCAGAAATAAAAAGAGCCATTATGGATGTCATGAGAACCGGCTTTTATCTGAACCCATTTGTTAACAAAGTACTGATCAAAAAAAATTACGCCAAACAAAAATTCAATCCAACGCTTACCAGCGAAGTTGTATTAAGTGAAAGGGAAAAAGAAGTACTGACACTTGTTTGTATGGAATTTACTGCGTCTGAAATTTCGCAGAAAATGAATATCAGCCCTCGTACCGTTGAAGCTATAAAAGACAGACTGATGGAACGCTTTGGCGTGAAAAACAGCGTTGGGCTTGTGTTCTACGCCATGAAGAATCAATTGATTGATTAATGGTTTTTTAAAATAGCCCAAACAGCTGCGAATCGATCCTTGAGATAATCTGTCCCAGATGCTCTTCATTTTCAGCAAATTTATTTTTATCTGCATCTATAATCAATAACGGCCCTTCTTTATAACTATTAATGAAATTCTCATAATAATCATTCAGCTTCTTTAAATAATCCAACCGGATATTTTCTTCATACTCCCTTCCCCTCTTTTGTATCTGCGCAACCAGCGTTGGCACCGATGCTTTCAGATATATCAACAGGTCAGGTGGCTGCACCATTGATTTTAATGTTTCGAAAAATTTATAATAATTATCAAAATCGCGTTTGCCCATCAACCCCATATCATGAAGATTCGGTGCGAAAATATTTGCATCTTCATAAATGGTGCGGTCCTGTATTACAGTCTCTGTACCACGATGAATTTCCAGTAACTGGTTGAGCCGGCTGTTCAGAAAAAATATCTGCAGGTTAAAACTCCAGCGTGGCATGTCCTCATAAAAATCATTGAGGTATGGATTATGATCCACATCTTCAAACTGCGGTATCCATTTATAATGCTTGCTCAGCATTTCCGTCAAAGTGGTTTTACCTGCACCGATGTTACCCGCAATTGCAATGTGTTTTGGTTTTTTTGTTTTAGCCATGCCTATCTCCTGCTGAGAATTTTATGATTTAATGATACTTGTGTTTGAAGGCTGAAAGTATGCAAACTTTAGAATATTTCAATTATATATTCTTTGATAAATGCAGTCTCCTGTTGTCTTAAAAATAATTAAGCCCGATTGCTTCCCTTGCGACTTGCATAGTGGCAACAGCGCTCTTCCGTGCTTTTTCTGCACCCTGCTCCATTACCTGGCGAAGATAAATTTCATCGCTTAAAATCGCATTTACTTTTTCCCTTTTCGGAGATATAAACGCTACCATATCTTCGGCAAGCTGTTTTTTAAGATCGCCATAACGGATGTTGCCATTATTATAATCTGTTTCAAATTTTTGTATTGTATCTTCTTTACAAACCAGTTTCATCAGTAAAAAAATATTCTCAATGTAATCCGGCTTTGCAGTATTGGGCGCACCCGGTCCGGCATCGGTCTTTGCCTTCATTACTTTTTTACGGATTGTTGCATCATCATCGGCCAAATATAAGGTTGCCAGATGATTTTCACTTTTACTCATCTTGCCACTTCCATCCAGGCTCGGAACTTTTATCAATTCATCATTATAATTAAATGCATAAGGTTCGGGAAAAACATCGCCATAGCGATGATTGAAACGATTGGCAAAAGTCCGCGCCATTTCCAGATGTTGTTCCTGGTCTTTTCCAACAGGAACATGTTTTGCACGATGCAGCAAAATATCCGCTGCCTGCAAAACAGGATACGTCAGCAATCCTGCATTTACATTTTCAGGATTCAGCCGCACCTTATCTTTAAACGTTGTTGTTTTTTCCAGTTCCCCTTTATAAGCCATCATATTCAGATACAAATATAATTCTGCAGTTTCATGCACATGGCTCTGACAATAGAAAGCAGCTTTTTCCGGATCAAGGCCGCAGGCAATATTTTCGGCCAGCACCCGCTGCACATTGGCTTTTAATTCTTTTGTATCCGGGTGTGTGGTTAATGCATGCAGATCAGCCACCATAAAATAACACTCAAATTCTTCCTGCATTTTTACATAATTCCGGATGGCGCCAAAGTAATTCCCCAGGTGTAAAAAACCTGTAGGCCGGATGCCACTCATTACAATTGTTTTATTCTTTTCCATCAGACGGCGAAGATAAGGAATGTCCGTTGTTGGCGTTCACGACTGAAGTTAGCGGCAAATTCTGCTGCACCAAACCGGGTCGTATTGTCAACTGGCGGCTGAACGTTATATTTGTTCCATGGAAGTAAATGATGCATTGGTAGAAAAGATCGCCCACCTGGCCAGACTGCAGGTCAACGAAGCTGATAAGGAAACTGTGAGAAACGATCTGCAGAAGATGATCTCCTTTGTTGAAAAATTAAATGAACTTGATACTACAGGAGTAAAACCATTGCTGCACATGAGCGATAGTGTAAATATTCTTAGAGCCGATGATGTTAAGGGGAGTATCAGCAGGGAACTGGGATTAAAAAATGCCCCGCTGCACGATGAGCAGTTTTTTAAAGTTCCGAAGGTGATTAAAAAATAATATACAGCATACTTTTTTCTTTTACAATTCAATTATCATCTTTCAATGACGGGCATCATCCATCTGGAGAATATTCTGAAGAGTTACTTTCTTGGAAAGCAGGAACTACCGGTACTGAAAGGGATCAATCTTGATATTTTTAAAAATGAATACGTAGCATTGATGGGGCCCAGCGGCAGCGGTAAAAGTACCTTGATGAATATTCTTGGTTGTCTTGATTCGCCCACGGGTGGCAGTTATATACTCAATGGCAAAGATGTAAGCAGGATGCCCGACAATGATCTTGCTGAAGTGCGCAACAAAGAGATCGGTTTTGTTTTTCAGCAGTTTAATCTTTTACCAAGATTGACAGCCGCCGAAAATGTAGCACTGCCCCTTGTCTACAGCGGTTGCAGTAAAAAAGAAAGAGTTCAGCGGGCGCTGGATGTACTGGAAAAAGTAAAGTTGCAGGACCGCAGTCACCATAAACCCAATGAACTCAGTGGAGGCCAGTGCCAGCGTGTAGCCATTGCCCGGGCGCTGATCAATAATCCTTCCATCATTCTTGCCGATGAACCTACCGGTAACCTTGACACTAAAACTTCCAATGAGATCATGGATATATTCGGCGATATTCATAATGCGGGTAATACGGTGATACTGGTAACACATGAAGAGGATATCTCAACGTATGCCCACCGCATTATCCGTTTGCGTGACGGCGTTATTGAAAGTGATAAAACGCGGGCCGTAACAATTAAGAGTTAAAAATTAAGAGTTAAGAATTAAGAAAGCAGTTCATTGGATATACAGCTCACCTCGTTTAAAACCCAGACAGGATGAGCCTTCCCACCGGCTATGAATAAGCGAAAGAATATCTAAGCCAAAAAAGTTTTAGGTCATCATCAAATAATTTTATTTTTTCGGCTGCCAACTGTCATCTGTTAACTGTCAACCATTACAACTTTTCACTTTAAAGACAATATTTTCGGAAGAAACCCCTATCTTTGTGGTTCTTCAGTTTTCTGCATTTACTATTTATTACAGATTTTTCTTAACGAGTAGAGAAAGTATTGAACGGCAAGGCAGGTAAAGTATCAACCCTCAATTGGTAGCCTTACCACACATTTTTAATCAAAATTTTATACATTGACATTCGATCAACTAGGTTTGATAGAGCCATTATTAAAGGCTTTACAACAGGAAGGGTACACGACACCCACCCCCATTCAGGAACAGGCTATCCCGGAATTATTATTGGAAAAAGACCTTTTGGGCTGCGCCCAGACCGGCACCGGTAAAACAGCTGCTTTTGCACTTCCCATTTTACAATTGCTGCACAAAAGAAAACAGCAGGCTACACAAAACAATCCATTCATTAAAGTACTCGTGCTGACACCAACACGCGAACTGGCTATACAGATCGAAGAAAGCTTCAGAGCTTACGGAAGATTTACAGGGCTGAAACAAACCGTGGTTTTTGGTGGCGTATCACAGCAACCGCAGGAACAGGCGCTGCGCCGTGGTGTTGATATTTTAATTGCCACGCCCGGCAGATTGATTGATCTTGCCAACCAGGGTTTCATTCAATTAAAACACCTGGAAATATTTGTACTTGATGAAGCGGACAGAATGCTGGACATGGGTTTTGTTCACGATGTGAAAAGGATCATTACCAAACTACCTGCTAAAAGACAGACCTTATTTTTTTCTGCAACGATGCCGCCCGTTATTCAAACACTGGCCAATACCATTTTGCATAACCCGGTAAAAATAGAAGTAACGCCTGCGTCTTCCACCGCGGAAACTGTAAAGCAAAGCATTTATTTTTTAGACAAACCTGAAAAGCGTTTGTTACTGAACATGATCCTCAAGGATAATGATATTAAAACTGCATTGGTATTTACGCGTACAAAGCATGGTGCTGATAAAGTAGTAAAAGACCTGCAACGCTCAGGTGTTACTGCGGAAGCCATTCATGGTAATAAATCGCAGAATGCAAGGCAGCGTGCACTGCAGAATTTTAAATCACAGGAAACACGGGTGCTGGTTGCAACGGACATTGCTGCCCGCGGAATTGATATTGATGAACTGGCTTACGTGATCAATTACGATCTTCCGAATGTTCCTGAAACTTATGTACACCGTATCGGCCGTACAGGTCGTGCTGGTGCAAGCGGACAGGCTTTTTCATTCTGCGATGCAGAAGAAATGGAATTCTTAAGAGATATTCAAAAACTGATCGGTAAAAATATTCCGGTAACAGATCA
This sequence comes from Ferruginibacter sp., assembly GCA_040003235.1. GTDB lineage: Bacteria > Bacteroidota > Bacteroidia > Chitinophagales > Chitinophagaceae > Ferruginibacter. The sequence goes on from JBDUCW010000075.1 coordinate 8,661, forward strand.
TCCTTACAGTAAGGTACATGCCAGTGTTTCAAGTTTTAAACCTCAGCAGAAGCCTGCACACAGAAATGGTAATAACAGAGGATTCAGCAGGGGCAATTCCGGTAATTCAAATTTCCGTGGACGCCAGGAAAGCAGAAGAGCCTATTAACAGCATTTGCAATCATTTTTTTTCAAGAATATTTATCTCCGTTTCAAAAGAACGGAGATTTTTTTATACCCGGGCTGCCAATAAAATTTCGCACAATGTAAAGCCAATTTCGTTTCTTCACGTTTTATAATCTGTCAATTCCCTTTCATGAACCCGTACAATACCACCCGCATGAACGAAGTAAAAAATTATTTTGATAATGGCGATATTCATCTGGGCTACCGAAGACTGTTAGATGCAGCCATTGAAACGCAGAACAGCACTGTATATGAAGCCACCCTTGAATTTTGTTATTGGTATGATACAGTAACAGATCATTCTGCAGGAGTTGATCTTTCTGCTCATGTAAATGCTTTGCTTGAAAAAATTGCACAGGCACCGGTTCCGGAAAATACCAACACAGCACCTGTACTCACGGCAGTGGACATCTCAAAAAAATACAGCAGCGGCTCTTTCAGTTTATCAAAACTAGATATCAGCCTGCAACGTTCGCAGATCATTGGACTGGTGGGCGAGAATGGCAATGGTAAAACAACTTTATTAAGATTGCTTTTTGGCGAACTGCAACCTGATACCGGCAGCATACAATATAATCTTCAGCATGTTCCGGAGCGAGCCAGCTTTTATGATATCAAGACCAGGCTTGCATTTATACCACAACGGCCCAATGCCTGGTATGGTTCATTGATGGATAATCTTCAGTTTACCAGTGCGCACTATGGCATGAAGGGGAAAGAAAATTTTTTATGGACAGAAATGATCGCGGCAAGAATGGGGCTGCGTCCTTTTCGTACCTATACCTGGAGTAAGATTTCTTCGGGTTATAAGATGAGATTCGAGCTTGCTAAAACATTGTTGCGGCGCCCTGAAATATTATTACTGGATGAACCATTGGCCAACCTCGATGTACTGGCTCAACAGATCATCCTCGAAGATTTAAAATACATGGCGCAATCAGTGAGCATGCCACTGAGTATTATTTTAAGTTCGCAGCAATTATATGAAGTGGAAAAAGTTTCTGAACAGGTGATCTTTTTGCAGAAAGGCGTTGCGAGGTTTCAACATACAAAAACTGAAACCAATGATACTACTGAATCGGTTCCACTGGTGATAGAACTGGAAACAACGGCTTCAAGAGATGCGCTTCAACAATTGTTCGGAAAAGACAATCTGCAGAAATTATCTTTTAACGGGGGTGTTTATATACTTTATTTTGAAGGAAGCATTACGGCCGCAGAAGTCACCAGGAAACTGGGAGAAGCCGGTTTATCCGTAAAATATTTCAGAGATATTTCCAGCAGCAGCAGGCGCTTTTTTGATGCATAATGATCCATTTCCTTTTACCCTATTTTAAAAAATTATAATTTTTTACGAAATGCTCAACAGATTAAACCAGTATTTACTTACCCATTATCCATTATTGTGGAACAGCAAAATAATATGGGTATTGCTGGCAAATATTATCATCTACTTCCTGTTTTTTATAGCGGGCTTTGGTTCCATTTCTGTAGAAGAGCTGCAGAAATATTACAGCATCTATTCAGGCAATACAGCCGTATTTTCATTTTCTGTTATGTGCAGTATTGCCACATTAATATTCTGGCTGGTATTTTACCTGCGCAACAATGCCTTTAAAAATTTCTATATAATCGACAGGTACCATCTGGTAAAAGAATTTTTCCTGATCTTTTTAATCATTCTTTCTTCACTGGTTTATTTTGAATCTTATTATATCGGAAACAAGGTTCGTACAAGAGCACTGACCAGTCGCAATGAAATGGTAGCAGAAGTCAATACCTGTAACCTGGGCATGGCTTTTATCCCCACCGGCAAGTCAGATTATTTCATCCTGAACAATTGCAATGAGGCCAGAAACAGCGATGTAGTATATAATGAAAACAGGGATTATAATGATACCAATAATATTTCTGTAAGCGATACACAGGCCATTCGTGTGAGAGCAGCTTTACGTTTACCCAATGCTTTCAGTTACCTGAATTACTGCAGTAATTTCATTACACTGGATGAGGACCTTAACCAATTTACCAGTTACAACTGGGTTGTTGTAAAGAACAGGTGGATACAGAACAATAACCAGGATTCCATCAAAACTGCTCTGGAGAATTTTATTGCAGTCTGCAAAAAATATAAGATCGATAACCAGTTAAACATTAACGAGCTTGCAGCACTTCCGTTTGCAAATGCAAATCATTCCGTTACAAAATTGATCAAGACATCCGAGTACGATAACAATATAACGAGCGACCGTTATATCAGTACATATAGTTTGCAACGGGCACTTGAAATGGTAGAAGAAAGTCATGGCAGCCTGATTAACCAGACATCTTTCAGCACAGAATTATATTTTGCCCTTTGCTTTTCAATCATGCTGCTTTGTTATAAAAGATTCAGTAAAAAAGTTTTCCTTATCGGCATGGTCGGCTCGCTGGTATGGCTGATCATTTTCGGATTGATCGGCATCAGCGCCCACAGTGAAGAGCCCATCGGTTATTTTTTCCTATTTCTTTTTGCGGCTTTTTTTATCATAGGTATCAGTCTGATAAAAAGTAATAGTTTCAAAAATGTTTCAGGTGTATTGCTGAACTGGCATATTGCCATGCTTCCTTTTTTGCTGATGATCATCATTATGCTGATGTCTGCTTATTATCATGATCATCTCAGTTTACTGTATGATGGTTTTGAAAACGGGACAAAAAGAATGGCAAAGGATTTTCCCATCAGCAGTTGGGTGGATGATCATTCAAAAGTAATTATGCAGATAAATATTTTGTTTGTTTTCCTGTATGTTGCTTTTTATTTCAATTACCTGGCGAAAAAATGGCATAGCATGCCCGAAGAATAATTTATTTACAAAGAACTAAACTTTAGTTTTGCTTAAAAAAAATTATGTCTCTTAAGATATATACCAAGACAGGCGATCTCGGTAAGACGAGCCTGATCGGCGGAACAAAGGTTCCGAAAAGCCACTTGCGCATTGAAACCTACGGCACCGTTGATGAATTGAATTCTTATATTGGATTAGTAAGCGATCTGCTTTCCGATACAAATTCCAGAGCTGTTTTAAAAGAAATACAGGACCGTTTGTTTACCATCGGATCATCACTGGCCTGTGATCCCGAAAAAGAACCGAAATTAAAAATGCCGGATCTGAAAGAAGAAGATGTAGTTCTGCTGGAAAAAGAAATGGACAGCATGAATGAAACGCTTGCTCCCATGAAATTTTTTATTTTGCCTGGCGGACATGTTGCGGTCAGCACAACGCATGTAGCCCGCTGCATCTGCCGGCGCGCTGAAAGGCTCTGCGTAAACATGCAGGAACATGAATTGTTTGTTGACCCACTCGTAATTAAATACATTAACCGCCTGAGCGATTATTTATTTGTACTTGCAAGATATACCGGGCATTTATTAAAGGTGGAGGAAACGCCGTGGAAGCCCCGTGTTTAAAGACTCTTATAATTTGTTAGAGAAAACATCGTCTAAGGTTTAAATCGTTTAATGTTTTTTATAACCTGGGGTTCTTGTATAATTCTTAAACGTCTTAAACTTATTAAACCTATTCTTTAGACCATCTTCCCATCTTTCATATGCAGCACCCGGTCGCTTTTCTGCGCGAGTTCTTCATTGTGCGTAACAATTAAAAATGTTTGATTGAACTGATTGCGCAGATCGAGAAAGAGTTGATGAAGTTCTGTTGCATGCGTACTGTCGAGATTACCCGTTGGTTCATCAGCCATTACAATCGATGGATTATTGATGAGTGCTCTTGCTACGGCCACGCGTTGCTGTTCTCCTCCACTGAGTTGCTGCGGTTTATTTTCCATGCGGTCGGCAAGTCCGAGCAGCCGCAATAATTCAATAGCTCTTGCTTCTACTTCCTTCTTTTTTTTACCTGCGATCCATCCCGGGATACAAACATTTTCCAATGACGTGAATTCGGGAAGCAAATGATGGAACTGAAATACAAATCCGATATGTGTGTTGCGGAAGGCCGCCAGTTTTTTTCCGGAGAGTTGATCAATGCGTTCGTTGTTAAGAAAGATCTGACCGCTGTCTGCATTATCCAGTGAACCGAGTATATGCAGCAAGGTACTTTTTCCTGCACCCGATGAACCGACAATACTCACCACTTCTCCCTTGCTGATTAAAATATCCACTCCTTTTAATACCTGTAATGCGCCGTAATTTTTATAAATGCCCTGTGCTGATAACATAAAATAAAAATAAGGAATAAATAATTGAAAAGCTGTGATGCATCGTAAATGCCGGGTAATGATCAGGCGCTGACAAAAATAGCCCTGATTGAAGCGCCCGCCCGGCCTGCCATTCGGACGGGAAAGCCCGGCAGCTGATAAAGCGTCTTCCAGGAGAGTTGTATCAATGCCGGCCTTGCAGCGCCCGCCCGGATGAATCCATTCGGACAGGGAAAGCAGGACTGGTGCCGGGTTACAGACTCCCGTTGCGCTTCACATAAAAAACAGGAAGGCTCTTTGTAAACCAATTGCCAACAACGACTTTTATGGCATTAACGACTCATTTAAAAAAGAGTTTTGGTTATTAGGAATGAACTTCTACATTTGCAAAAAAATAAACCCCGATACAAGATGTTCTGGACACTAGAATTAGCCTCCCACTTAGAAGATGCACCCTGGCCCGCCACCAAAGATGAATTGATTGATTATGCCATCAGAAGTGGTGCACCAATTGAAGTAATTGAGAACCTGCAGGAACTGGAAGATGAAGGTGAAGTGTATGAAGGACTGGAAGATATCTGGCCTGATTATCCGAGCCAGGACGATTTCTTTTTTAATGAAGACGAATATTAATTAAGAGTTAAGAATTAAGGATTCCTTTAACTCAGAAGAGTTTTATAAGTAAAAAGCCATCAGCAAAACTGATGGCTTTTTTGTAGTTATACGTTTTACGTCGTACGTTATGCGTAAGAACAGAAAAGAAAAATTTGAAAAAGTCTTACAAAATTTTATACTCTGAACGTAAAACGTATAACGTAAAACCTAAAGCTTATTTCTCCATCTGCTCAATCACTTCCTTCGTTACACCGGTAAAAGAAAATCCACCGTCATGAAATAAATTCTGCATTGTTACCATCCGCGTCAGATCACTGAAAAGACTTACTGTATAATTGGCGCAATCATCTCCGGAAGCATTTCCAAGCGGGCTCATTTTTTCTGCAAAAGAAATAAAACCGTCAAATCCTTTTACACCACTGCCTGCTGTTGTTCTTGTAGGTGATTGTGAGATGGTATTTACGCGTACTTTCTTTTTCACACCGAAATGATAACCGAAACTGCGGGCAATACTTTCGAGCAATGCTTTGGCATCGGCCATTTCACTGTAATCGGGAAACACACGTTGAGCCGCGATATAAGTCAGTGCAACAATACTTCCCCATTCATTCATCGCATCAGCTTCATACAGGCACTGGCACAAACGGTGCAGGCTCATGGCAGAGATATCAAAACTTTTATGCGAGAACTCGTGATTGAGACTGGTATATGGAATATTCTTGCGCACATTAATGCTCATGCCCACAGAATGTAAAACAAAATCGAAGCCGCCACCGAAATGTTCTTTACTTTTTGAAATAAGATTTTTAAGATCATCCATGCTGGTAACATCGGCGCCGATCACGGGAGCGTTGCCACATTCTTCTGCAAGCTTATTGATCTCGCCCATGCGCAATGCAACAGGTGCGTTGGTCAGTACGAGCTGGGCACCTTCTGCATAACAATGCTGTGCCGTTTTCCATGCAATTGAATTTGAATCCAGTGCGCCGAAGATGATTCCTTTTTTTCCTTTGAGCAGGTTGTATGACATGTTCGTTGATTTGTTGGTAAAAATAACAGCTTATTACTTAAAGAAAAAATCTTTGAAATGAATAACAACAAGACCGGCAATCGACACCAATAAAAAAATGACCAGGATATGCGCGGCAAAGTATAAAAAGAAATTAGCTGCAGATAACCTCGGATCTATCTTCTTTTTAATAAACTGGTGCAGCAGATAACTGCAGAATGTAACGGCAATGAGGAGTGCAAGAAATAACAATTTTTTCATACAATACAATTAGCCACGGATATTCACGGAATACAATATACAATTTGCCACGAATTACACGGATGAACACGAATATTTTGTGATTGTAAAATAAAACTAAAAACAAACTTCCCGCTCTCTTTAGGAGAGGGACCGAGGGTGAGGCTCTTCCACGAGTGAATTTCTGGATTAACTTATTAAAATCTTTTTACAAATTAATCTCTTGATCTTTCAATTTAAAAGATCCAAAACTTATAACATACAACTTAAAACTTATAACTTAATTCCCCACCATTTCTTTCGCATTCTCCAATGCAGCAGCAGTAGGCTTTTCGCCGCTGAGCATTTTTGCAATGGCCGTAATGCGCTCGTCATTATTTAGCAAACGGATATTAGTTGCAATGGCATTACCTTTTATTTCTTTGTATACAAAATAATGTGCATCGGCTTTAGCGGCTATCTGCGGTTGATGTGTTATGGAAATGACCTGGTGCTGTGCAGCCAGTTCTTTCATAATGTTTCCAACCTGGCGTGCAGCTTCTCCACTAATACCGGTATCAATCTCATCAAAGATCAAAGTAGGTAACTGTAATTTCTGTGCCACCAGCGATTTGATACAAAGCATCAAACGGCTGAGCTCGCCACCACTTGCGACTTTATACAGTGGTTCAAAACGATTACTTTTATTGGCATCGAATAAAAACTGTATATCGTCTAGTCCGTAATTATTGGGAGCATCCAATTGCTCAACGGTTGCTTTTAAAACAGCGTTGGGCATGCCCACCTGCGCCAGTAATCCATTCACTTTTTCGGAAAATGGTTTTGCGGTTTTGATCCTGTTAGCCGATATTTTTTTTGCCAGCAACAGGCATTGCTGTAATAACTGCTCCGTTTCTTTTTCCTTCTGCTGAATGGTTTCGCTGATATTGAAAATGGCATCCAGTTTTTGCTGAAGATTATTTTTTATTAAAATCAATTCGTTTGTAGAAGTCACACCATGTTTCTTCAGCAATTTATATCCGAGTGAAATTTTATCATTCACCTGCTGTATCCTTTCAGGACTGTACTGCACGCTGTAGTTTACCTGTTCCAGTTCATCGGCAATATCCTGTAATTCTATCTGGCTGCTTTGCAAACGTTTTACCAACTCCGGAATAGCAGTATGATATTGTTCCATCACATGCAGTTTGTTCAGCAACGATTTTAATTGCTGAACGATCGGTTGCTCGCTTTCTTTCAATTCAAAATAAACACCCGCTAATTGTTGCTTGATATTTTCTGCATTGCTGAGCAATTTCAATTCCTGGTCCAGTTCTTCCAGTTCATTTTCTTTCAAGCCCGCTTCTTCCAGTTCATCAAAAAGAAATTTATTATAGTCGAGTTCTTTATTGGCATTGGTTTGCTGCAACTGCAAAGCCTGCAGTTCTTTTTTTGTCTGAATATATTTGCTGTACTGCAGCGTATATTGCGCAAGCAGATCATTGTTACCCGCCAGTGCATCCAGTACTTCGCGCTGAAAATTATTGTCACTCAGTTCAAGTGTATCAAATTGCTGGTGAAGGTCAACGAGCATGGAAGATATTTCTTTAAGCACCGAAAGGTTTACAGGCGTATCATTCACAAAAGCGCGTGATTTACCATTGGCTGCAATCTCACGCCTGATCAGCAGATCGTCTTCCCACTCAAGTTCATTTATCTGAAACAAATCCTTGATCTCTTTTTTTTCTTTTAAACCCCTGGCATTAAACCATCCTTCCACAACAGATTTTTTTTCTTTGTGCATCATTACGCTGCTGTCTGCACGGTCGCCCAGGATCAAACTCAGTGCACCCATGACGATACTTTTACCGGCGCCTGTTTCCCCGGTGATAATATTCAGATTATTTGAGAATGAAATCTCCAGTTCATCAATGATCGCGTAATTCTGTATGTTTAATTTTTGAAGCATGTTGCACGAATTTACAGGAATTAATTACACGGATTATGAGGATTACACGGATTACATTATTTTATTCCACGAATTTTTTAGCTTAATACTCCAGATGCTTTTTATAGTCGCAAATTACAAAAGATGACTTGATTAAATTATCCCCCTTCGAGTTCCTTCTCCTTTTGGAGAAGGGTTGGGATGAGGTCAAAAAAAAAGAGCCCACTTTCGTGAGCTCTTCAAATATTTTGATCAGGTATTTTATTTCACTTCTACGGAATCATTCAACGTATCATCAACAAGGATACGGCCACAGTTTTCACAAACCATAATTTTCTTACGCATTTTGATCTCACTTTGTTTCTGTGGTGGAATTGCATGGTAGCAACCGCCGCACGCATCTCTTTCTACCGGCACTACAGCCAGGCCATTGCGGTAATTTTTGCGGATACGATCATAACTGTTTACCAGTCTTTCGTCAACATGACTGCGGGCTTCAGAAGCCTGCTTGTTATATTGCTTTTCCTCTTTATCTGTTTCGCCTACAATCTTTTCCAGTTCACCTTTTTTATTGTTCAGATTAGTTTCCTTGGTGCTTACCGCTTTTTTAGCGCTTTCGAGAGCTCTTGCTTTATCAGAAATTTCTTCTGTAGCATCTTTGATATGTTTTTCGCAGAGTTTTACTTCCAGCGTTTGCATTTCCATCTCTTTGTTGATGGCTTCAAACTCACGGTTGTTCTTTACATTATCACTTTGCTTCTCATATTTTTTTATCAATGCATTCGCTTCAACAATGCCCGTTTTCTTTTGCTCAATGAATTCCTGCATGCCATTGATCTCTTCTTCAATCCTTGTCTGCCTTGCATGAAGACCGGCGATCTCATCTTCCAGGTCTTTCACTTCCATGGGTAATTCGCCTTTTAAGATCTGTAACTGGTCGAGCTTACTGTCTACTTTCTGTAAACGAACCAGTGAAGACAATTTCTCTTCAACCGAAAAATCTGCAACTTTAGCCATAATAATTTTGTGTTTGAATGTGAAGTTTTTGGTTACCGGCTTTGTACTGCTGATCAACATCGTTGCGTCGCACTCTTCAGCCGTATACCTTTGTTCATCAATTCCTCAATAATATTCAACAGGATTGGTTTTCACACCTGTTTTGAGGACGGCAAAGGTAGGGAATTTATTCTCCAAAAATTCAGCCAACAGGTCGATTGTGAACTGTTCGCTCTCATAATGACCGATATCTGCCAAAACGACCCGGTTATCTGCCTCAAAAAAATCATGGTATTTAATGTCTGATGTGACGTAGAGATCAGCACCGGCGGCTATTGCAGCATTAATCAAAAAACTTCCGGCCCCGCCGCAAATGGCCACTTTTTTTATTTTCTTCCCTGATAAAGCAGTATGGCGGATGATCTTCAGGCCAAAGGCCTTTTTAATATTATCCAGGAAAAATATTTCATCGGTTTCAGCTTCCAGTTCACCAATCAGTCCGCTACCTGTCTGTTGGTATACATTATCCAGACTGATGATGTCATAAGCCACTTCTTCGTAAGGATGGTTCCGGATCAGTGCATTCAGTATTTGTTTTTCTTTCCAGGCCTCAAAAACAATTTCAAGCTTTGCTTCTTTTTCATAATGGCGCTGGCCAACATCGCCCACAAATGGATCCATCCCTTCATTCGCCTTAAAACTTCCGGTGCCTTCCCCAGCAAAACTGCATTCAGAATAATTACCGATCATTCCTCCACCGGCCGCAAAAACGGCATCACGGACCTTATCAAGATGTTCAACCGGGACATAAGTAAATAATTTTTTAAGCGTTTCTTTTTTTGCAGACAAAATCCTGCGGTTCTTCAATCCGAGTTTATCTGCAATGCGCCCATTTACACCATGCAGCACATTGTCGAGATTGGTATGAATGGCATAAATGGCAATATCATTTTTAATGGCAGCAATTACGGTGCGCTCCACATAATTTTTTCCGGTTATTTTTTTTAAGCCACTGAAAATGATGGGATGATGTGCAACAATCAGATTACAGCCTTTTGCAATAGCTTCTTCAACGACTGCTTCGGTTGCATCGAGCGAAACGATAATGCCGCTGCATTCCCATGAATCACTTCCGGTAAGCAATCCGCAATTATCATAAGATTCCTGCAATGAAGGAGGAGCTATATTTTCCAGGCAACCAATGACCTCATTTATTTTCATCACTCAATTTAGAAGATTTCAGGATCAGATCATAAAATTTATTATTTTTAAGGATATAATATTATCAATGAACCGGACCCTTCAATTTACTTTTTCTGTTTTAACCTTTTTTATAATGCTGAGTGGTTGTCAGAAAGAAATGAGCATTGAGAACGGAAACGGCAATGGAACAACTACTCCTCCCATCAATACACCAACAACAGGTCCCGACAGTAATTATCTTTCCAGGTTTTTTTATATTTATGCAGATCCGTCCGGGATTGATACCACGGATAACTGGATATACAGTTATGATAACCTGAAAAGGGTAACGTCGCTCGTTGATTCAACTCCTGACCTGGCACCGATTTATCTTCAGGAAGCCTATCGATATTCTTATAACGGAACTGATACTGTTCCTTATAAAACCACTCATTATTATTATTCACTCGTAGAAAAAGATACCATTGAGATATGGCATTATTTTGATGCCGGCGGAAAAAAGGGCCGTGATTCTTTTATTACGCGAAGCCTTAACACAAGTCTTTCTGTGCCTACCTATTCAGTAAATACTGATGTAAGCAGGTACATTTATAATGGCAATACTATTTTTGGTATTAAATACAGTCCTACTACTGTATTGGCTACCGATACTGCAACACTGGATGCAAATGGCAACCTGGTTTCCAATACAAAACTGCGGGGTTCCCAGAAAATAATTTCTACTGCAACTTTTGACAATCACCCTTCGCCTTTTACACACCTGAGCAATTTCAAAACATTTATGATCTTTCCCAGCGGCGAAACTTTCCTGGAAGAATTTCCGCAGCAAAACAACCTGCTCCACATGTATGAAGTTTCTACCGGCATCAACCCGCATTTATATGATGGTGATGATTATACCGGGCATTATATTTACAAGAACAATGGATACCCGCAGGAAATTTTACTGCCCAATACCCCCACCGATTATTTCAAAATTGCATTTGTTTATCAATCATTGTAATCACACTTGCTGAGACCTTAATACATTTGCAAAAAAAGCAAATGCCTTCTCTTTACGAACAATACCGCGACAGCCTTCAGAAAATTGCAGATGTAAAATATGCGTCCGCCGTTTTACAATGGGACCAGGAAACTTATATTCCTAAAAAAGGCGGCACTATCAGGGGCCGGCAGATCGCAACGCTCAGTGAAATAGCACATGAGAAATTTACAGATGAAAAACTGGGTGCTTTACTGCATGAACTTATGAGCAGCAATGAACTTTCCATTCGGGAAAAAAGGAATATAGAACTTACACTGGAAGATTATAACAGAAATAAAAAATTACCCGCAACTTTTGTAAGGACCATGAGCGAAACTGTAAACAAAAGTTTTTATGCCTGGCTCGATGCCCGCAAAGAAAATTCTTTCAGGGTTTTTGAAAAGCCGCTCGATGAACTCATTCAATTAAAAAAACAGGAAGCCGATCTGCTCGGTTACGAAACACATCCTTACAACGCTTTGATGAACGATTATGAAAAGGGTGTGACGGTGGCAATGGTGGATGATATATTTGAAAAGCTTGCACCAAGACTTAAAAAAATATTATCGGCTATTGAAGACCGGGCGCAGGTTGATGATGATTTTCTTCATCAGCATTTTGACAAGGACGCACAATGGAAACTGGGTATTGAAATCTTAAAACGTTTGCAGTTTGATTTTGAAGCAGGCCGGCAGGACATCAGCGAACATCCTTTTACCACCAACTTCAGTAACAGTGATGTAAGAGTGACAACCCGCATTGATGAAAATGATTTTACCAACATGCTCTGGAGCTGTATTCATGAAGCTGGTCACGCTTTGTATGAACAGGGATTGCCCGGAGACCAGTACGGCCTTCCACTCGGTGAATACTGCAGTCTTGGTATTCATGAAAGTCAAAGTCGTTTATGGGAAAACTGTGTTGGGCGTGGACTTCCATTCTGGCAACACAATTTTTCACTGCTGCAAACGTTTTTTCCACAGCAGTTCAGTAATATCGGCATGGATCAATTTTATAAAGCGATCAATAAAGTACAGCCTTCGCTGATCCGGACCGAAGCAGATGAACTGACTTATCATTTTCATGTGATGATACGTTATGAACTGGAAAAAATGCTGATCAGTGGAAATATTACAACAAAAGATATTCCTGCATATTGGAATGAACAATATAAAAAATACCTGGATGTAAAAGTACCTGATGATAAAAGCGGTTGCTTACAGGATGTGCACTGGAGCCATGGCAGTTTTGGTTATTTTGCCACTTACAGTCTTGGAAGTTTATATGCCGCACAGTTCTATGCAGCGGTTGACACACAAAACAGGTCTTTGGAAGAAGACATAAGATCCGGGAACAATCATACCCTGCTTGATTGGCTCCGGAGGAATATTCATCAATATGGCAGGCAATTTACTTCTGCTGAACTCTGTAAAAAAGCTACCGGTGAAAACTTAAACCCGGACCACTTTATAAACTATGCCACAAAAAAATACAATACCATCTATATTCAGTAGATTTGGGGATAAACCTAATCTTGTATATAATATGAGGATCTGGACAGCGATCTTACTGGCAACGATTTTATTATTATCCGGCTGCAAGAAAAATGCAATTACACAGGCCCAGCAGGATTTTCTGCAACAGTATTTTGAGACCAATATTCTCAACCAGAATTATACAGTGATCCTGGCCACTGATACTACTCATGATCTTACCGCGAATTATAATGGCTATCTTTTTAAATTATTAAAAAATACGCTGCTCGATGGCCCCATGACTGCAACAAAAGGCACGACCGTATACAATGGCACCTGGAGTTGTAACGATGATTACAGCAAACTGACCATCAATTTTATTACTGCAACACCTCCGGAATTTGTGTTTCTTACCCGTGAATGG
>JBDUCW010000012.1:0-59324 GCA_040003235.1 Ferruginibacter sp.
CAATTCCGCAGACCAACCCTTTTTAAAAGTAAATGCATTGTTCAACCTTACATCATAAGCAGGCTTACCATTGTTTAAGGTAGTGCCGCCCAGTGATCCATTGAAGTGATTATAATAAAGATTGGCATCTGTTATCATATTCCAGCATTTATTTATTTTAAAGGGCGATGCAATGTTCAGTCCGATATAATCAGATGAAGCGATATTGACCGGTATCTGCACCGTTACATTATCCGCAGAAACGGCATTTGGAAATACATCTTTGAACCTGGCGATAGCAACGTTCTGATTATTTTTTGTATGACTGTAATTCAGGGTCAGGTTCAGATCCTTTACTGTATAATTTAATTCATACGACCAGGTAAGTTGCGGCAGCAGTGCAGGATTACCCGTTGCGTAGGTTGTAACATCTATCAAAAATAAAAATGGATTTAATTGCGAATAACCCGGCCGGTCAATACGACGGCTGACAGATACGCCGACCTTTTTATCTTCTGCCAGTTTGTAATTAAAAAAAGCGCTCGGGAATAACTGGAAGTACGCCGTATCAAAACGGATATCCCCTTTCGCCTGCCGCGTTTTTACATTGGTCTGCTCACCTCTTAACCCAAACTGTATATCATATTTTTTAAAATCACGGCTGTAATTCAGATAAGCAGCATTATTATATTCATCATAAAAAAAGTGATTGGTCTTGGTAGTATCATTTTGAGGGGTGCCTGAACTGGCATCAAAAAATTTTGCATCATTATCCGAAGAAACATAACTGCTTTTAAATCCCATTTCCAGTTTTGCTGATTTTTTTAATGGGTCTGTAAAATCCATTTTTGCAGTACGCAATATCAACCTGCCATCCTGGTCACCATCGAGTATATAATCGGGTTGCTGACTGCTGCCGTTCAGGTTAAAGTATTGGGTTGCCGTTCTTGACAATGATCCGGAAAAATAACTTCCGTAATCTATGTCAGCCGTCAATTCTTTGCCCGTGCTGTCGAATGTGTGTTTATAATTGATGTTGCCCACAACATTTCCCTGGTGATCGTGATTACTGGAAAAGGCTTTGAATGTAAACAACGGATTTTTATGATCATCTATCACAAGCGAATTATTATCATTTGTGCGGTTGATGTGGCTGAAATTAGAATTTACCACAAAACCAATAATCGTTTTTTTATCAGGAAAGAAATCGGCGCCCAGCCTGCCCGTATGTGTATTGAAAGGCGTTTTTGAATAATTGTCTTTTTTATCCTGCCCGCTGAAAGTTCCGTTGTTATAAAAATTTCTGTCCAGTACCAGATGATTCAGATTGATGCGGTAGGCGTAATTATAATTACCGAATACATTCACTTTTTTATTGCGGTAGTTGAAAGTAACGCCTGTATTTGTTTTTGGATAAACGCCTTGCCCATAACCTGCAGTAAAAGTTCCGTTGGTACCGATGCGCTGATCTTTTTTCATGTGAATGTCGATGATGCCTGCATTACCCGCTGCATCATATTTCGAAGAGGGATTGCTGATGATGTCGATACGGTCGATGGCTGCAGAAGGTAGGCCGCGTAAATAATTGGCAAGGTCGGCGCCCGTCATCGGGCTTGGTTTTCCATCTATCATGATGATCACACCCTGCTTGCCGCGTAAACCGATCACATCATTCTGATCGATATTTACTCCGGGCGATTTTTCCAATACATCCATTGCAGAACTGCCTGCGTTGATAATGCTGTTATCTACATTCACTACAATGCGGTCGTTCAATCGCTGAATAAAAGGTTTACGTGTTGTGACCAGCACTTCATTCAATTGCTGTTTATTTTTAACCAATAACAATGGCGGGACGTTGGTTGCAGGGGTTTCGGTTGTGATACTTATTTTCGCGGAATAACGGGTAATAAAATTTACGGCCATGGCCTTCAATAGATAATCACCTGTTTTAATATGATCGAAATCTGCCCGGCCGTTCTTATCAGTGATGGAAGTCTTGAGCAAAGCAGAGTCCTTGCTTCTTAATAATACTACGGTAACATTTTCTATTGGCTGTTGCTGTTCATTTAAAACGCTGATACTGATCTTTCCCTGCGCAACGGCATTTCCACAACATCCAAGCATCAACAGCAATATTATAATTTTATCCATCTTCACTTTTTTATGTGAAGATGTGCTTGAAATAAATATGGCCGTGCCCCTTTTTTATCAACCGATGTTCTTATAGCATAGATGGAACGGGTGTCGCCAATGGCTGTCTGAAATTTACAGATGATTTTGCAAACACTTTTGATATTATTAACAAAACTGCGAGAACCGCTCAACAATGTATTACGTTTCTTTGTTGTATAAAAAATAAAATCATGAGATCATTATTACCGGCTTTTATCCTGCTTAGTTTTGTTTCCTGCGCACAGTCTTCCGGCAGATCAGAAAAGATAGCTGTTGCTGAGAAGCAAGCTCCTGCTGCTAATGAAGCCGTAGCAACTTTTTCTGAAGGTTGTTTCTGGCATGCAGAAATTGTATTTCAAAGTCTGGTAGGCGTTCGTGATGCAGTCTCAGGTTACGCAGGCGGAACTACCAGCAAACCTACTTATGAAGAAGTGGCAAGCGGACAAACCGGCCATGCGGAAACTGTACAGATTTATTATGATCCTTCCAAAATAACTTATAAAACACTGGTGGCTGCTCTTTTTGCAAGTATGGATCCTACTGAACTGAACAGGCAGGGAAATGATGCGGGAACAGAATACCGTTCCATTGCTTTTTACCGCACTCCTGAAGAAAAACAAATAATAGAAGCTGAAATTAAAAGGATCAATGATTCAAAAAAATATAAAGATAAAGTTGTGACGCAGGTCGTTCCTTTCACAACTTTTTATAAAGCCGAAGCTTATCACCAGGAATATGTTTCCAATCACCCGGAGAATGGATATGTACAGAATGTTTCCATTCCTGATTTTGAAAAATTTAAAAGGGAGTTTAAAGGAAATTTCAAACCTTAAAAAATAATGGTTAAAGGTTAGATGGTTAAATGGTTGATAGCATTTCAAAGAATATGTAGCTGATCAACTATTTAGCCATTCAACAATATAACTATTCACAAGACAACAGTTATTTTTTGTAAATAGCCTTCTCAATCTGCATTCCGGCAAAGTAACCGACGATGCCTCCGATCACTGCACCTGCAATTAACCAGGTTCCGGGCCCCACAACGAAATAAGTAATCCCTAATCCAACCAGTCCAAAAAATATTGCTGCTGCAATAACTACTCTGTAACTTTTCTTAGCTGCACGATGCGGTGTCTGATGATGCGGATGTGGCCTGTTTTTAGATTGCGGCATTTTTTTTCAGGAAATTTACGAAAGAATTCAACAATAGAATAATTTATCAGTAAGCTCATTTTTTATTGTTATATGGTTAAATTGTTGAATGGTTAATTAAAGGTGCTGGCTAAACAGCCGTTTAACAATGTACCAATTCAACAACTAGTCAAACAATTAGTTTATGGGTAAAGGCAGACTGGAAGCATTCAGTGATGGTGTATTGGCGATCATTATTACCATTATGGTATTGGAACTGAAAGTACCGCACGGCGATACACCGGAATCATTAAAACCTCTGTTGCCTGTCTTTTTAAGTTATATACTCAGCTTTATCAATATTGGTATTTACTGGAACAATCATCATCACATGATGCATGCTGTGAAGCAGGTAAATGGAGCAGTATTGTGGACCAATATCCATTTGCTGTTCTGGCTTTCCCTGATCCCTTTTGCAACAGCATGGATGGGCGAAAATCATTTCAGCACCTGGCCTGTTGCAATTTATGGCTGTGTGTTATTGATGGCCGGAGTGGCTTATTATTTCCTGGCGCATTGTCTTGCTGCGCTTCATGGAAAAGAATCCACCATTGCAAAAGCACTCGGCAAAGACCGCAAGGGAATACTGTCAGTGGTCATCTATGCCGTTGGTATTGGTCTCAGTTTTATCAATAACTGGCTTGGCTTTTCCATGTATGTAATCGTGGCTGCATCATGGTTCATTCCGGATAAAAGAATAGAAAACAAACTCACCGATCACGAAACAGAACAGCATCATTGATGGTAATTAATAAAAAGATCCGGTTTGTGGCCGGACCTTTTCTATTCTTAAAGAAATAAAATAATTATTTACCCGCTACAAGTTCTTTCTGAAGTGTATCCAGTTCTTCCCAGTTTCCTGCCGCAGCAATTTTAGCCTGTTTGGGCCAGCTGGCCGGATTGTGTACATTAAACTTACTTCCTGCTTTATCGAGTATTGATTTCAGTTTTTTTGCAGTTGCTTTTGACAAGTCTTTAAATGTTACAATTTTTTCAGCGACAAGTAGTTCAGCTATTTTTTTCCCGATGCCTTCAATTTTTGTAAGATCATCTGCTTGCGCCACCTGGTCAGCTACTACTTTTGCCTTTGCAGGTTTCGTTGCAGCTTCAACCGGAACTGTTATCACGCAATTTTCGATATGATAACCTGACACATATGCATAATCTGCAGAGGTCTGATCATTTACCCAGCGGCCATCATTAAGCAAATACCGGTATTGATAAGTTTGCCCGGGTTCCAGTGCCAGTATGGCTTTCATAGAACCATCCTTTTGTTTTTTCAGACTGGCGCCGCTCTGCAGATCCCAGTTATTAAATTCGCCCAATAATAAACCTGCCGAAGCTTCTGCTACAATATCAGCCGGCAATGTAAAAGTTACTTTCTTAGCCATCATAATTTTTTTTGTTTAGATAGATTGTTTTGAAATCCCGTTGAAACAGGGATTTCCCCGGTTAATACAATACTTAAAAAAAGGTAACCCATTTTATTTTGTAGCGGTTTCCACATATAATCAACAAAGTCATTGAGTTCATTATTTTTAATCCTGTTCTTTGCTATTTTTTGTGGAAACAATTCCCCGGAATTTTATCTTAGCTTTAATGGAGATAAATCTATCAATGCTGAGAATGATACCAGTATTCAGTTACAGCTATCTCTGCGATGCTGGTTTTACTTGGCATTTTTATTGGGCTTTTATCCGGAAAAAATCTTGTAAAACAATCATTATGAAAAAAATACTTATTGCAATTGATTATGATCCTTCTGCTCAGAAAGTTGCAGAAACCGGTTATCAACTGGCAAAAGCCATGAACGCATCTGTTGTATTACTGCACGTGGTAGCTGAACCTTCGTATTATTCTTCTATGGATTATTCTCCCATCATGGGCTTTACAGGTTTTATGGGAGTTACTGATCCGAATATTCCCGAACTGAATGAAGAACTAAAAAGGGAATCATTGCGTTTTCTGGAAGAATCGAAAGCACATTTAGGTGATGAAAATATCAGGACTGTTATTGTTGAAGGTATTTTTTCTGAAGCTATTCTGGAGGTTGCAAAGAATGAAGCAGCTGATATTATTGTGCTTGGCACACATAGCCGGCATGGCCTTGATAAATTGTTGATGGGAAGTGTTGCAGAAAAAGTTTTTCATCACAGCAGCATCCCGTTATTTATTATTCCTACCGGGGAAATAAAAAAATAATTCAGTTATCGATCTGCTTTATGGCTGGCCGCGTATTGGAACCATCCTGCTTTTTATAAGTCATTTTAAATTGCGAAAGATCCGGCTGATAATTTTTTTTTCGCTTCAGCTCATATTGATAAAGGGTTTGCCCAAGTTGATGCATAAACGGATAACCGATCGTTTCATAATCATATTTGTCATCATTCAGAATACCATCACTGTTTACATACAGCGTTGCTGACAACATGAACTCGATTTTATTTTTGAAATCTGCTATATAAGATACATCTGTAAGAAATCCATAAGACCAACCTACTTTATTGAAGACTCTGATATCCGCAGGAATTTTATGCGTGCTGTCCTTAAAAAAGAATTTCACATAACTGTCGTAATATTTATTGCTGTCGTATTTCGGGTAATTGGTTTCTGAAGGATACTGCGACATATACCTGTACAGCAATTGACGATCATCATCTGTTAACATGAATCGTTGTTTACCTGCAACAGAAGCGGGAAATAAAACAGACTGAAGCACCTGCTGAAAATCTTCCAGCGAAACATCATTATGCGTGGTGAAATCCATCGGCTCATTAATCAGACTGTCATTACCGTTATAATGCCCCTTCCCTATTTTTATTGATGCAGGAAAATGAAATGAATCGGTATTGAAAGTAGTTGCCTGCGTGTAAATGTTGTTTTTATTTTGATCAATAAAACGAACCTGGTTGCTATGCCGGTTCTGATCTGCATTGAATGGCCTGAACTGGCGGGTAATGCGGATATCATTATAACCTTTATCATGCAGGTTTTTATTGATTGTCTGCTGCCCGATAAATTCATACAAACGGTTATATGCATTGTTATCACTCACCAGGAAAACCTTTTTAATAAAATGCGCAATAGATGGAAGGCCATTCTCCGAACTGCTGTCAATATATTCTGGTGACTGCCCCATATAACTGCTGTCGTACTGAATTGAAGTATATTTATCAACGCCCTCAATGTGCATTTTATTAAACTTCTCCAACGCCAATGCAGCCAACGGAAGTTTAACCATGGAAGCCGGATTGAAATACAACAAAGGATCAAAATGAAAATAATAATTTTTAAAAGAAGGTCGGTTATTTTTATCCCGGTTGATCTGCGTATAAATGATCTGCAACCGGTAAGTATTGGGATCTTTCAATACTTGCTGCAAAATATTTTCGTGGTTGGTTGACAGCATATTTTGTAAGAACAGATCTGTTCTTGCCTGGGAAATTGCAATATTATTAAAAGATAAAAAAATAAATAAACAGATATAACGCATGCTGATGAAGGTACAATTAAGTTATAAGTGTACATCACTATCATGATTCATGGCTCTGTAAAAACCAGACAGTTTTTACGTTTTCAAACCATTTATACAAAAAAATAAGCGTCATATAAATTTTTTTTGCGCATCAACGAAACTTGTCGTAAATTAATTTTCTAAACTATATGTCATGAAACAAAAAATTTTATTCTCGTTCGTAATGACCCTGCTCATTACTTCAACACAGGCACAAAATCAAAAAGCATTAACCGGTTATGCGATCACTGCTCCTGAAAAAGGTCAGAGTAACTGGAAGGAAGTCCGTCTTCTGAACATCAATACGGGCGAAGTAGTGCAACCTATTTATCAAACCAACCAGGAAATTCCTTTACTGAATGCAAGAACCGGAAAAGCTATTCAGAAAAAAGATCCTGCTATAGTTCCTCTCGCAGAGAAAATTGCGCAACCAAGTTTCCAGGCATATACCATTGATGCCAATAATAAAATGGTGCCTTTACCAACGGATGCCAATGGCAAGATCATCTCTCCCAATAAAAATGATAATAACAGTGTGATGATCCTCAGAAGCAGTCATTTTACTTTTGACAGGATCTCTTCTGATAAGCCCTTTGCAACCGGTTCTGCGGCCATTGCCTATGACAAAAAACATGACCGTCTTTATTATACGCCGATGAACATAAATCAACTGCGCTATATAGATCTGAAATCGAAAACACCATCCATTAATTATTTTGAAGATGAAACTTTCGGTGCATCTACGGGTTTTGGAGATATTGGCAACCAGATCACACGAATGGTATTTGGTTCTGATGGCAATGGCTACGCACTTAGTAACAGTGCCGATCACCTGATCAGTTTCAGCACAGGAAAAAAACCTGTCATCACTGATCTGGGCGCATTAACCGATGACGTATCCAATGGAAATTTTTCTGTGCACAGCCGCAATGGTTATGGTGGTGATATGGTCGCAGATGCGAATAATAATTTATACCTCATCACCGCTAACCGTCGTGTGTTCAGAATTTCTATTGCTACTAAAGTGGCCAGCTATCTCGGTAATATCAAAGGTTTACCACAGGGTTACAATACCAATGGCGCCATGGTAGAAGAAGGCAGTAAAGTAATTGTATGCAGCGCTGAATCAACTGTTGGTTACTATAGGTTTGACCTTACAACAATGCAGGCAGAAAAAATTTCTTCAGATGGCAATGTCTTCAATGCATCCGATCTTGCCAATGGCAATCTTGCTTTTGAAAAGAAAAAGAAAGAAGATAAAAATGATATCATCCCACCCGTAACTGTACCCGAAGAAATTGTAAAGACAGTGCAGGCTGTACCTGAAGGCAGCATCAGCGTTTATCCCAATCCGGCGAGCGGCGGTACCGTTAAACTTTCTTTCAGCAATCAACCTGCAGGAAATTATACCGTGCAGCTCACAGATCTTTCCGGCCAAACCATCAGCAGTACCAATATTGCACTCAGCAGCAAGATCCAGGTTGCTGATCTTAAACTTCCCGATATGATCGCAAAAGGAACATACCTGATCAAAGTGATCAGCAATGCCGATAAAATTTCTTCCGTAACAAAACTGATCATTCAGTAACAGCAATTTTATTTTTATAAATGCTAAAGAGTCTCTTTTCAGAGACTCTTTATTTTTTTCCAATATTGCCGTGAATAAATTATTGCGCATTATATTCGTTCCCGTCCGCGAATGTCAACAGCAATGAAAAAAATAATTTCTCCACCGCAGGTTGTTGCGATTGCCTTGTGCCTGGTAACTCTGGCTGTAAATATTTCCATGCCTTTGTTTCGCGTTTACGCTGCAGCAGCGGGTTTAAACAATGGCCAGACATCACTTGTACTGGCCGCTTATATAACGGGCATGCTTCCCTGCTATGTTTTTTTAGGCGGCATATCGGATAAGCTTGGCCGCAAACCTGTAATTATCGCGAGCTTGCTTTGTGCATTGGCTTCAACAATAGTGATCAACCTATTTCCCAATGTGCATGCACTCATCATTTCAAGATTGCTGCAGGGCATTGCGCTCGGACTGAGTATGGGTTGCGGCACTGCTTATATCAGTGAGCTGATGACCGGAAATAATGCAGCATCCAGGTCGGCGAATATGGCTTCGCTTGCAACATCCATCGGATTTGGCGGTGGTGCACTCGCCACCGCAATTGTGCTGTTGAATCATTTTACATTGGTCCCGGTTACTTACCAGGTATTGATCAGCGTTACCATTGCAGGATTGCTGTTAACTTTTTTTCTTCCTCCAATAAAACCAATTGGCGGCAGTCTGATCCGCTTGCCTTATTTTCCAAAAGGAAGTTTTGAAATAAATATTTCCATTGCCATCTGCTGGGCAGCAACTGGTGTTGTGATCGCAATCATACCTGCACAACTCGCAAAGTTTGGATTGACTCCGTATGCAGGATTCTGTCTTGTGCTGGTGAACTGGTCTGGCGCCTTACTGCAACCATTTATCAGGAAGATGAATGCAATGCTGTCCGTAAAGATCGGTGCTATATTGATTCCTGCCGGATTTGCATTATTGATCACAGGATGTTATACCGGAATATTGTGGATCATTCTACTGGGAACTTTCGTGATCGGAACTGCGGCTTATGGTTTTTCTTATGTGGGAGGACTGAATTTAATTTCCAACCTGGGCGGCATACAAAAAGCAAGGGCCGTTTCAGGATATATGTTTGTTGGGTATATTGGGTTTGGTATACCGGCCATTTTCCTGGGTTATCTCGCCGATCATTCAGGCATTATTAATTCATTGCTTGTTTTTGAAACTGTGATCATTTTATTAAGCGCTTATCTGCTGATCAAATTGAACAGAAGAAAATGACTTTTATCAAAGTAGAAAAATACAAAAAAGAAATCCTGCAAATGATACCAAAAAAATAATCAATGCCTGTCTGATCGTTTTTTTCTGAAGATCATCGGGCAATTGCAGAAACCTGTCAGCGATACGCAGATAAGATTTTTCACTACCGATGGTCAACCAGAGCAATCCTCCAATGACAGCGATTATCAATAAGCCGATCAGTTTGCCCATTGCTTTACCATCGCCTTCATATCCTGTAAACAATCCCGTGATCCATTGAATGGCGATGTTGTGCGGGGAAAATTTATGCAGTATCAATCCCAGCGATACCATATTGAGAATAATGATAACTGCACAGAGTAAATTACCATTGAGCCTGCCTTTCAGCGGATCCCTTCCTGAATGTTTGAGTTCATAATATTGACTGAAATAAATGATGGAGAGAAAATTCATACAGATAATTTGATGCAAAGTAAAAATTCAGCAACTCTTGTGAATACCCTGCACCGGGTAATTTGCGATTATAGAAGATGTTTCACTAAAATCGCTAATGGTGAATTCGCAGTTAATGTGCAACTTTGCTGACAACTTTTATTTATGCGATCCATTTCAAGGCTGCTGCTTTTTTCATTTATTGTTTGTCATAGTCTCTCCTGCTCTACTTCAAAAAAATCTACCAACGCTATAACCGCTTCCAATATCAGTTCACTTAAATTTTTAGGTGAATATGATCTGCCCCATAATTTACCATTTAATAATACCACTGTAGGCGGATTATCTTCCATTGATTATGATATTAAAAACGACTGCTATTATATGATCTGTGATGACCGGAGTGCAATCAACCCGGCAAGGTTTTATACAGCAAAAATATTTTTCACCGCACATAGCATAGACAGCGTCAGGTTCATTGATGTGAAAAGTTTACTCCAACCAAACGGTAATGTTTATCCCAACAATAAACAGGATAAAATGCATGTGCCGGATCCTGAAGCCATGCGGTATAATCCGTCATCAGGAAACCTTGTCTGGAGCAGCGAAGGTGAGCGGATCATTAAATCAAAAGACACCGTGCTGGAAGATCCCGAAATAAATATTATTTCAAAGGATGGAAAATATCAAGGCAATTTTCCATTGCCTTCCAATCTGAAAATGCAGCTTACGGAAAAAGGCCCGAGGCAAAATGGTGTACTGGAAGGAATGAGTTTTGCCGATCATTACAGAACATTGTATGTAAATGTGGAAGAACCATTGTATGAAGACGGGCCACGGGCCGATGTTACAGACAACAATACTTTTATCCGCCTGCTGAAATTTGATGTGGCCTCAAAACAGAATACCAAACAATTTGCCTACAAGCTGGAACCTGTTGCCCATCCTGCGAAACCTGAAAACGAATTTAAAATAAATGGTGTTCCCGATATTTTATGGCTGGGCAATAATAAGTTAATGGTAACCGAACGTTCTTTTTCAACCGGGCGGATGGCCTGCACCATAAGAGTATTTATTGCTGATCTTTCAAATGCTACTGACATTAAAGAAATCAGTTCGCTGAAAGCAAATAAAGATTTTAAACCGGTACAGAAAAAATTATTACTGAATATGGATGACCTTGGTATTTACATTGATAATATCGAAGGCGCTACTTTCGGGCCTGTATTGCCCAATGGCCACAAGACATTGCTGTTTGTTGCAGACAATAATTTTGCTGTCGCAGAAAAAACACAATTTCTTTTGTTTGAAGTAATGGAATAGATGTGAATCCGGCCCTACGCCTGCAATGCAGCCTTTTACTTTTTAAGAGGCTCTGTAATAATATCGGGACAGGTGACAAGGTTGTATTCAATATTTTTAGTAATGATTTCATGAGTGCCATCTGGTTTTAAAAAATTAATTCTTACAGAAATATTGTGTTTACCAGGTGTTCCATTTGCTTTGAACCGATACACCGAAACACCATTCTCGGCCGGAACCTGTATGCCATTAAAATCTATCTGGGGATCAGCTTGCGTACTATAAGCCCCGATTCCCGCTGTAATGCTGATCTCCTGGCCGGGCATAACGAAGGTTTTATCCTGTCCGATAATTGCCCCGATAAAATCAAAATCTTTGATAATAACAGATGCGTGGTTAAAGCAATAAAGAACCATTTCATTTTCATTGACTTTAATATTATTTTCAAACTGGCTCAACAACGATAAGGCCGCAATTGCCGGAACACTATTAAAAAAGGCATGGGTAAAATCTTCTTTCTTTTCTTTTTCAAATTCATTTGATGCAGACAATATGGTATGTTCAAATTGTTTTTTTATTTCTGAATCGATATTCAGCACATCCGCTTTATATTTTTCCAGTCGCTCATATAGCTCATTTCCTTTTCCTTTTGTTACGAACAATCGCTCAACAGCGCCTACATTATCTTCACGAAAAAATTCCTTTCCATTTTCCATATGCAGTCCTGACTCATTTTTAATATCCATCTTCACCTGATCAAAATAGGCAAGCATTTCATCAGAATAATCTTTAATAAGCATTGCTTTGAGTTGCCAGGTCTTGGCATCTACTGTGCCTTTGTGATTTGCCATCCGGTCATTTAGCGCTGCGTATAATGCATTGCTTTGCGATGTCAAAGTTGCATTGGCCGCTGCAAATGCACGTGCAGAAGTTTTAAATATCATCATTTCAGATCCTTTTTTAGAAGAACAGCCTGCAGAGAATAATAATAAGGTCATTGATGATATTAAGAAGCGGCAGTTGTTTACCGGAAGCATATCTTTTTTAAAGTAAATATAATTTTAAAAAATCAATTCTGCCAGCTGGATAAATGAAGAGCAGGACCGGAACTAATATTTACTTTAGCATTCAGGATTCCTTGTTCTTTGTTGGATATTCCATTACCTTCCTGTTCCAAAAACTTTTAACATGAACAAATTACTGACTGCAGTTTGTTGCATGGCTTTGTTATATGCCTGCAACAACAGCAACACTTCCAGCATTGAAAATTTTAAATCCATAGCAGTGAAATATCCTGACACAAAAAAAGATACTACCATTAAAGATGATTACTTCGGCACACAGGTGGCGGATCCTTACCGCTGGCTGGAAAATGATACCAGTGCTGAAACAGGCGCCTGGGTTAAGGCGGAGAATGAAGTGACACAAAATTACCTGAAGCAGATTCCCTTCCATGATGGCATTGCCAAACGTTATGAGAACCTGATGAACTATGAAAAATTTTCAGCACCCACGAAAGAAGGAAAATTTATTTATTATTTTAAAAATTCTGGTCTGCAGAACCAATCTGTAATGTATCGTGAACCTGTTGAAGGCGGTGCTGCAGAAGAGTTTCTTGATCCAAATAAATTTTCAGCAGACGGAACTACATCGCTTGCCGGAACAAATTTTTCCGAAGATGGTTCCATGATGGCTTACAATATTTCGCAGGGCGGCAGTGACTGGCAGAAAATTATTGTAATGGATGCCGTTAATAAAAAGCAGTCGGCTGATACCATGCAGGATATCAAATTCGGATCTGCTTCCTGGAAAGGAAATGACGGTTTTTTTTACAGCACGTACGACCGCCCGAAGGAAGGAAGTTTCCTGGCTGGTAAAACAGACAATCATAAATTGCTATATCACAAAATGGGTACAGCTCAAAAAGATGATAAGCTCATTTATGGCGGCGATGCGGCTCATCCTATACGTTATGTAGGCGGCACTGTAAGTGAAGATCAGAAATGGTTAATAATATTCGGCGCCAATGATACTTATGGCAATTCTTTATCGATACTGGATCTTACAAAACCAGATGCAAAAATACAAATGCTGGTAGCTGATATGAAAAATCAACATGGTATTGTTGACAATGATGACCAGAATTTTTATATCCAGACAGACCGCAATGCGCCTACCGGAAAATTAATGGTTGTATCCATTGCTGATCCTTCAGAAAGTAACTGGAAAACAATTGTTGAAGCCAAACCTGAAGTGCTGAGTGCAAGTTCTGGAGGCGGTTCAATTTTCTGTTCATACCTGAAGGATGCAGTAAGCAAAGTATACCAGTATGACAGATCCGGCAAACAGATTCGTGAGATCAGTCTGCCCGGACTTGGCTCTGCCGGCGGCTTTGGTGCCAAGCAGGGAGATAAAGAACTTTATTATACTTATACTTCTTATACCGCTCCTTACACAATTTATAAATTGGATATCGCTTCAGGAAAAACATCATTGTATAAACAATCGAAAGTTCAGTTTGATCCGAATGATTACGAATCCAGGCAGGTTTTTTATACTTCAAAGGATGGAACAAAAATTCCAATGCTCATCACTTATAAAAAAGGAATTAAACTGGATGGAAAAAATCCATTGCTGTTATATGCATATGGAGGATTCAGTGTAAGTATCACACCTTACTTCAGTACTTCAAATATTATTTTACTGGAAAACGGAGGCATATATGCTGTTCCTAATATCCGCGGTGGTGGCGAATATGGCGAGGCATGGCATGAAGCAGGTATTAAAACAAAAAAACAAAATGTATTTGATGATTTTGCCGCTGCTGCACAATTCCTGGTAGATAGTGGTTATACATCCAGGAATTTGCTGGCGATTGAAGGTGGAAGCAATGGAGGGTTACTGATCGGCGCTACCATTACACAGCATCCCGATATATGTAAGGTTGCTTTTCCTGCTGTTGGTGTGATGGACATGCTCCGTTATCATAAATTTACTGCAGGTGCAGGTTGGGCTTATGATTATGGTACGTCTGCCGACAATAAAGAAATGTTTGACTACCTGTATAAATATTCCCCGGTACACAATGTAAAAGAAGCGGCATATCCTGCCACATTTATCACAACCGCTGATCATGACGACAGGGTTGTACCTGCACACTCATTTAAATTCGCTGCCAATATGCAGGCCAAACAAAAGGGAGATAACCCGGTACTTATCAGCATACAATCAAATGGCGGGCATGGCGCTGGAAGAAGTACGAAACAGATCATTGCTGAAGAATCGGATAAATGGAGTTTTATGTTTTATAATATTGGTCTGAAACCAAAATACTAAATCCTGATTCATCATTAAAATATCAAAAGCCTGTACGAGGTACAGGCTTTATTTTTCTTCTTAATGAAAGGTGAAAAATTAATTCTTAGACATCAATTGATCGTTGTTGAACAATTGTACAGCTGTGATCAATAATTTTGATGAATTACCCTTATTCTTTTTATTGTTGAAGAACTTGCTGGCTTCAGGATTATCCTTCAACAGGTCTACCATTACTTTAGCTGAATAAGGAATAATCTGTCCATCATCACCTGACTGAACATAATATTCGTCAACCGCATGCTGACCATTGTAAAATTTCTTTCTGTATACATTCAGCTTTCCCTTAATGATCCTTACTGCGAATCCAGGAAGTGTTTCAACCGCTACACAACTGTTACGCGGATTGGTAAGCGCTGACTGTGAAACTGCGAAGTGTTCGTTATTCAGGTATGATTTTATTTCACCCGCATATATTTTTACTTTTCCGTCTGCCAGTAAATGCGGCGTAACCATTACGCCGGTCACCAGTTTCAATGACCTGAATTTTTTAACGGTGCCATCGTTCAGCTGGATATAACAGGCAGTATTGGCATCAATTTTCTGATCATCGTTATTATTTCTGGGATTTGTTACGGAATTTTTTCCGGTTGAACATGCATGGAGCAGCAAAGCAATACCTGCCATAGCCGCAAGGGTTTTGAGGGTTCTTTTCATAATTGTGGATTAATTTCAGGGTTCAGGTTGGTAAAACGTATGCAGTTCACAAATATTGCAGAATAAATAAAAAAATATTTACGAAATCTTTCATATAGAAAGCAGTGGCCGTCAGTACCCCCTAGTCAATTTTAACTACTTCTGATTGATAACTTCCATTGGTAATGGAAGAAGTAGCTTCCTGGATATATCCGCTGGAAGTGAGGCTGATAATTTTTATAGTAACTGTAAGATCGGTAGGAAAGGGAATTTTATTTTCATTACGGATCACTTTGTCTATTGTGAGTGTATAACTGCAGTCACTACTCCAGCTAATCTTAAAACGAACAATGGCTTTTAATGATTCCATAGATTCCGTTTGATAACCAGCTTTACGTTCTGCCACGATAACAGCACCTACTCTTTTATCATTGATCCGGAATTTACCTTCATGAAATTTATAACAGTCCAACGGCTGCGCTGTAAGTGCAGGCGCTGTGTTCAGCAATAAAATAAAGAGGATGATTTTTTGTACCATACAAAAATAAAACTGCACCAAAATTATTTATTTTGATGCAGTCAACGGAATTTATTTTTTGTTACTAATTATATTCCTGGTATTCCATAAACACGTATGGATTCAGTGAGCATTCATCTTCGATCATTACCGGAAGTTTAGAAAATCTGAGATCAAGAAATGAATCGCCTTCGTTGATCTTCCAGAGCGATATCGATTTATCGAAGGTTTGTTCACAGATCTCGGGAAGCAGTTCAGTGATCATTCCATTCCAGCAGGCTTCTGTTAATTTTTCTTTTTGTGAAAGTTTTTTTTGATTTTCTTTTTCTTCTTTTTTACACCAGTCGCCGGAAGAAAAGCTTGTGTTGGTAAAGATGAGTATTTCCTGGTTTGTAAAATTTGTTTCCATATAAAAGAGATTTAAAATTCTCTGCAGGTAAGATTGCCAATGAGTACAAAAGATATAAGCCATCAGCATAAATTTATGTTAACGCTTTGAGCCTGTTTTCAATACAATAAAAATGTTTCATTCTGTGCAAATGAAAAAAATCTCATTAAAATGTATTAAAATCTGGTTATTTACGTTCTCCTTTTAATAAAAATCCAATATCGTGAAAAAAGGACTGCTGCTTTTCATTCTTATTGCCTGTTTGCAATATGCAGTTGCGCAACCTTCTTATACGGATTCTACAGGACCGCTCAAAGAAAAAAAAGACAATATTATCACTGCTGAAACCATTCTACAGGTAGAAAATCTTGGTCCGAATATTAATACCATACTTCCTGAATTGAGACCCACCATTTCAGCCGATGGCAATCTTTTATTTTTTATCTGCCAGAATCATCCGCAGAATACCAAATACGGGGAGGTCCGGAATTCACAGGATATCTGGTTTGCAGAAAGAGACAGTTTTGGCAAATGGGGCGAAGCTGTACACCTTGGTTATCCGCTCAATACTTATTATTATAACGCTGTTTACTGGATATCTCCCGATAATAACAGGATCCTCATTCGTGGTGCTTACATCAATGGTGATTATGCCGGCAAAGGTGTAAGTATGTGTCAGCTACAGGAAAATGGCAACTGGAGCAAACCCCAAATGCTGCTGATCAGTAATTATGCTAAATATGACAGAGGCCGTCAGAATGGTGCAAGCATGGCGCATGACGGACAGACTCTATTCTTTTACATGGCGGATGAAGACAACGGTTACTACAATGAATTATATGTAAGTTTTTTAAGAAAAGACGGTACCTGGACTGAACCAAAAAACCTTGGTAAGAAAATAAATTTAAAAAATTACAATCATACTACTCCATACCTCGCGCCTGATGGTGTGACACTTTATTTCAGCAGCAATCGTCCGGGCGGACTGGGAAATATGGATATCTGGAAAACAAAACGTTTGGATAATTCCTGGCAAAAATGGAGTGAACCTGAGAATCTGGGTAGCCCGATCAATACCGAAGACATGGATACTTTTTTTACACTTGATGCCGGTGGCGAATATGCTTACATGAGCACCGCATTAAATTCGATCGGCGAAAGTGATATTGTGCGCATTAAATTACTGGAAAGAGAAAAACCAGATCCGGTAATACTGGTTGATGGAAATGTTTACAATAAAAAAACAAATCAGCCACTCAGCGCTTCGCTTATCTACGAAACATTACCTGATGGAACTGTTGCAGGCAATGGCATTTCTAATCCTGCAGATGGTTCATTCAAGATCGTATTGCCTTATGATAAAAATTATTTAATCCGGGCACAGGCCGATCATTTCTTTGCCATATCCGAAAACTTTAATCTCGATTCATTGATCAAAGCCGGGAACAGAACCATACATAAAGATTTATATCTCGTTCCGATAGAAGTTGGCGCAGTAGTCAGGCTTAACAATGTTTATTTTGATTTTGATAAATGGAATCTGCGGCCGGAATCTTTTGTAGAACTGGATCGTGTGGTAAAAATGCTTGCTGAAAATCCCGCGATTGAAATTGAAATGAGCGCACATACCGACAGCCGTGGTTCCGATGATTACAATTTTAAACTGAGTGACAACCGTGCAAGATCGGTCATGGAATACATTATTTCCAAAGGCATTGCTGCAGCCAGAATTATTTCAAAAGGTTATGGCGAAACGAAACCGGTTGCAACCAACGAAACCGATGATGGAAGACAATTGAACAGAAGGGTTGAATTCACGATATTAAAAAACTAAATCTCAATTTGATGATTTGGTGATTTGATAATTTGGTGATGGAATACAAATGCATTTTGGCTTACAGGTCCTTTCTTTTATCATGTTTTGTGGGAAGGCTCATCCTGTTCCGTTTTCAAATTATGTCTTTTTGACGGAAAGACGCTGAGCCGATAAGAATGCCCGCCAACGAGGCAAGTATTGATATTACACTTATTACTGACAAACCTTCTTCTATTTTCAAAACAAGATATTTGCAGAAACAACCTTCCCTCTCTTTTGGAGAGGCCTGCCCGAATGATTCAGTCAGGCGGGGACTGAGGGTGAGGCTTCCAAATCAATTTTTTCACTTTAACTCAAAAACGTAACTACCGGCCTGGAGCAAGTGGTTTTTATTGGCATAAATAAAAGTTGCTGTACTGTTTGCCGGAATTGTAACGGAATACAAAACTTTATCTCCTTTTCTTTTCCAGGAAGAAATAATTTTACCATACGGTCCATTATGTGTTGCAGTAAAACTATCAAGTCCTGCAACGAAATGTGGTTCGAGTAAAATATTTTTAAATCCCGGTTTTGCGGGATCGGGATGAATACCGCCAATGCCTTTGTACAGCCACGCTCCTACTTCTCCGAACATAATATGGTTCATGGAAATGTCCGACTTTGCATCAATAGGCCAGTTCTCATACAATGTTGTTGCGCCATTCAACATCCACCAACCCCAGGAAGGAAAAGTTCTTTGCGATGCAACACGAAATGCAATATCAGCATAGCCGTTTTCACTCAATGCATTTAATATGGCTTTGGTTCCAAGCAGGCCAACATCCAGGTGATAATTGTCTGCTTCAACACGTTTGGCAAGATTAGCAGCCACTTTAGTTTTTAATTCAACAGGAACAATGCCCCAATATAATGCAACGCTCATTTCTGTTTGAAATCCATTTCCATAAACAGCCTTTGCTGTATTTAAATATTTCTGATTGATCGCATTTTTTATTTTTTCAGCGAGCTGATGATAATATTGATAATCATTTTTTTTATTCAGCAGTTGCGCTGTATTGGCAAGTATCGTTGCATCAACAAAATAATAAACAGAGGAAGTAAACTCTACCGGCGTTACTGATTTTACCGGTACCCAATCTCCTAATCCCCAATCTGTAAGATTATTTTTACTGATGGATTCAATGTGATCCACATAGCTTTTGATATTATCATAACAATCCGTCAGTAATTTTTTATCGCCATAAAACAAATAAATATTCCAGGGAATAATTGCGATCGTACTTGTCCAGTCCGGACCATTACCCCATTCATATCCCCATCCGTCAGAAGGAACAATAGATGGAAGCACGCCATTAGGTTGCTGTTCATCACGATGATCGGCCATCCACTTTTCATAAATGGTAATGCCATCAAAATTATATAAACCTGTTTCTGAAGCAATATGCGCATCACCCGTCCAGCCGTTCTTTTCGCGTTGCGGACAGTCAGTTGGATAACCGAATAAGTTAGACAGATAAGAATGATTGGTGGCTGACCATATTTTATTTACGATTGTATCAGACGTATTAATTGTTCCAATTGCTGGAACATCGCTGTGCATGAAATAAGCTATGAGGCTTTCTCTTGTTAATTGCAAAGGTTTATTAAAACTTACTTCAACAAACTGAAATCCTTTATAATTAAAATGCGGCATGAATGATTCTTCAGCTTTGCCATTGAGAATATAAATATCCGTTTGAAACGGATCTGAATCATCTTTCGGGCGGTAATGAATATCGATATTGGATTGATCAACCCGGCCATTTTTATACAAGCGCTCCCCATGTTTTAAACGGATCACAGTCCCGGCTTCACCGTTCACCGTTAGTTGACTGACACCTGCAATATTTTGCCCCATGTCAAACACATAAACGCTGTCGTTTATTTTTGTTAACTTCTTTGCTGAAATTTTTTCTACATTCCTAATCGGTTGCATAGCCTGCGCAACAATATTACGGGATGGTGCGGCACGTTCCATTACTTCATGCCAGGCACTGTCATTGAAAGCTGTTGTATTCCAACTGGTCTGTTCTAACCGTGCGTCATTATGTTCACCGGTATAAATGCTGTTGAAAATAACGGGACTTAAAGCGGTCTTCCAATCTTTCCCTGATGAGATTGTTTCAACAGATCCATCTTCATACCTGATCCGGATATCCAGGCAGAATGCGGGTCTTGCCCGCCATGGCGCTTCATTAAAATACCAAACCGCTGTCGACTGATGATTGTACCAACCATTACCCAGTAATACGCCAACAACATTGTTTCCATGTTGTAATTGCGAAGTAATATCATAAGTTACATACAAGGTTCTCCGGTCAAACCTGGTATACATGGGATCAAGCCGGTGATCACCGATCTTTTCACCATTTATATACAGTTCATACAATCCTGCTGCAGCAATATAAGCTCTCACCGATTTAATTTTTTTATCCGCAGTAAATATTTTACGGAAATAAGGAGCAGGTTTTAAATTAATATTTCTTGAATCGCTGATCCAGGAACCTTTCCAGTTTTTCATATCTATCATGCCTGTTTCAAAACTGGCAATGCCTGATGCTGCACTTTGTTTACCATCTTTATCCCAAATAATTAGTTTCCAGAAATATTTTGTGAATGGCCTTAATGGTTTTCCGTTGTAATTAATCATGCATAAAGGTGATCTGATCTTTCCACTGCTCCAGTCAGACGCAATATTTTTATTAATCTGTAATGAATCGGTTCCAACATAAATTGCATAAGCTGTTTGTATCGCACCTTTGCGTTTATCTTCCAGCAGCCACGACAACCGCGGATGAACAGCATCTATTCCCAAAGGATCAACCAGGTATTCGCAACGCAATGATGCAGGTTCACAAAGATTTGTTCTGTTCTGCGCTGTTACGATGTTATTATTCAGCAACATGAAAATAATAAATGGAAAGCACCTGGTGCAGCTGAACATTGGCGTGAAAATTTATTCAAAGTAATCAAAAATAGTGACAGGCTCGTTTTGTTCTTCTGCAAAATACCCATTGGCACGTATCATCATCTGCGTTTAAATACACATATTTGTTCTTCAATAATTTTATCGATGAAATATATTCTCCTTGTTTTCTTTTTGGCAGCAGGCATTCATTGTTTTTCACAAGCTCCTGTTGTATATACAGCCTCCAATGGCATGAAGGGATTTAAAAATAAGGATGGGCAGATCATCATCCCGGCTAAATACAGTGAAGTGACAGGCGATTTCAAAAGTGGGCCTTTAAGAGTAAAGCTCAATAATAAATATGGTTATGTTGGATCGAACGGCGTGGAGATCATCAAACCACAATATGACAGTGCCGATAATTTCTATTTCTGGGGCCAGGCAGATGTGCAGATCGGTAAAGAAAAATTTACGATTGACACACTGGGTAAGAAAACAAGTTCCATGTTTGACGTTTCCTACTTTCTTGATTCAACTAAAATTTCCGATTTTAATCTTTTTAAGGCTAACGATTTTGCTGCATTGGGCAAAGTGAATATGATCTGCGATAAGTTTGACAACGGGACCTATTATGGTGAAGCGCTCGACAATAAAGCAGATGGTTATGGCATGTATATTTTTGAAGACAGCAGTTTTTATGCAGGCGAGTTTTCATCAGGTACTGTTTACGGCAAGGGCATTTTATATAATAAAACTGACAATACGATCTGGGTAGCTAACTGGAATAAGGGCCAACCTGTAAATGATTACATGAATGTGGTCTTCAATGATTATAAGGCGCAATGGTTTACGATGATGGAGAACAAATCTGTTTTCAGATCGGCAATGCAGATCAATAAAAAATTTGTGATCACCAGCAACATGATGGGCGCACTCACCGGCAATAAAAGAAACCTGATCAACATACTGGATGAAACAAGTCTGAGTACAATGTATGGCGCGCTGGACAACGATCTGCAGTATGATGGCAATTATATTTCATTCGATTATCCTTCTACCCTAAAAGTAAACAAGGTCAATCACGGAGTGTATGAAAAAAATGTGACGACAGAGCCTGCGTTCAATAACAGCGCCATTCCCAATGCGGAAAAAACGATCGGTTATAAGGTCACCGATTTTATTTATCCTATAAAAGGAATTACTGCTTACGTTAACGGAGAAAATTATTTCGGAAGAACCGATAATAATATTCCGCAGGGCTTTGGTTCTTATTCAAGCGAACAGAGTAATTTTCATTTGCTGACGAGTATGTTTAGCGCAGGTCAACCGACCGGTTTTAAACAGGAAGTGTTTAACATGGAGAGCATAAAATATTTTTACTCCGGGAATTTTAAAGAAGAATGGGTTGATAAAAAGATCCAGCACTCCGGTACTTTTGCAAAAGTTATTTATCATCAGGCCAATGATGTTAATATCGAGATCGGTGATTTTGCCATAGAAGGCAACCTGGAAGCTTTAAAGAAGGGAATTAATTTTAAAGTTGGTCCAGGCGTCTGCAGTGTGATCTTCACCGATAAAACCGGTAAAGAAGAAATAGGTTACCTGATGCTGCCGAAGGATGGAAATATTTATCGCGGTGGAATGAAAAATGAAAAAGCGGAAGGCCTAGGTGAAGCACTCGCAGGCAAGAACAATACAATTTATAAAACGAACTGGATTAATGGTGCCAGTCAGGCTGGAACGGCTACACTGCCTTCCTGGTCTGCACCTTACTTTCTGAATATATTTGATAAACCGCTCTGGATCATTGATGAAAAATAAAATTCTTAACTGTTCATCAATGAAAATATTTTTTGTGTAAATAGATTTTCAAAAGTTCTTTCACCGATACGCTGTACCCAGCGCAGTTTATAAATGCAGTTGGTTAAAAAGACTTCATCTGCATTCAGCAATGTTTCAATGCTGATTGCAGTTTCAGTAACAGGGATATGATGCTTTTTTAAAATATTGATCAGCTGCTGCCGCATGATACCGGCCACACATCCTTCGGTGAGTGCTGCTGTAAATACCTGTTCATCCTTAATTAAAAATACATTGGCAATAGTACTGTCGCAGATTCTTCCGTGCACATTCAGCAACAAAGCATCATTCCATTTTTCCTGCTTTGTCTTTAATGCAGCCATGATATAAGGCAGATAATTATTATGTTTAATATTACTGAACAGATCGCAACTTTTCTGCGCTTCTGTATTAATGCCGAGTACGAGTCCGTTGCTGTTCCATTCTCCATTGCCGGCGGGCAATTGCCACGACTGGATAATATATTCTGGTTTCAAATCTTTCGCATCATATAATCCACCATCGCCCCTGAAAATATTCAGCCTGATTCTCGCCATCAATTCGTGACCGTTTTTCTTAACAAGCCCATATACCAGTTCTTCGAGCATGTCTGGTGAAAAATGTTTGGGGAATTCAAATCCCAGCAGTTTCATTCCTTTCCACAACCTGGCAAAATGATCATCTGCAAATTCGATGGAACCATTTTTTATTTTCATGGTCTCAAATAAACCATCACCATAGCGCAGGCCACGGTTATCAGGACCAATGATCGCCGTCCCTTCTTTGTAAAATTTACCGTTATAGTTAAAAAAAATACTCATTAGTGTGAAAATGTTTTTGATGGGAAGACGGGAAGTCGGTAAGATAGTATTTTACTTATAGCCAATGCTTTTTCTGGCTTGTGAATAAAAGATCTGCGACAGCACCTATAGGTTTTTAAGACATTAACCCTAATCCCATCTTAAAAATATTTTAAATAAAATGATTTTTGCCGTCTTACTGCTTACCGGTTACATAAAAAATGCCCATGAAAAATCATGAGCAAATGTAAAGGATAATTATTCTTCTATGGGTTACAGTTCGTTATCGATCAGTTTATGTTTTACTGCGTACATGATCAGGCCTGCTGTACTTTTAGCTCCTGTCTTTACTTTCAGTTTATCTCTTATTGCTTCAACAGTTCGTGGACTGAGATCAACAGCTTCTGCAATTTCCTTAGTGCTTTTTTCTTCGCACATCAATCTCAGAATGGTGATCTCTTTATCATTCAGTCTTGCTTCTTCTGCCATGAATTTCTGCGGCATACTTACATTGCGCTGTTTCAGATTGGTAAGAAGCGCTTTATTGGTAAGTGCATTAAAATAATATTCCTGGTCGTAACAGGTTTTAATGGCCTCGTAAATTATTTCACTGTCACTCGTTTTGCTCAGGTAACTATTGGCTCCCAGTTCCATCAGCTTCGTGATCATACTGTGATCGTCCATCATCGTCAACATGATGATCTTGATATTGGGATACAATTTTTTTAATTCCGGTAAAGTCGCAATCCCATCCATGATCGGCATCTGAATATCCAGCAGGATTACATCACAGGGGATCATTTTCAGCATATTCAATAAATGCATGCCGTTGTCGGCCTCTGCAATTATCTTCATATCTTTCTTTGGACTGAGTGCCGTTTTTACACCGGCCCGGTAGAGTACATGGTCATCGCAAATGATGACCCTGATCGGTTCTTTATTTTCTTCGTTTGGATTCATAGTAAGTTCTTGTTGGTTTTTTACTGCCCTTTGGCAAAAATAGGATAATAGTTAAACTGCTGCAAAATTGCCGTTTAATACGTATATAACGCATAGTGTTATTACCTATTGTTTAAGATAGGGAAAATACGATATAATAAAGGGTTTGTCTCAATGGCCTGCCTGAAATGAATGGTTATTTAATTTTTCAGAGCTGAAAAAGTTCGACTTATGAGCGATTCTCTGCATACATCAGCCAGCGGCTGCAATATTCACAGGCATATAAAACTTCGTGCTGCAGCAATTGCCTGATCTGCGATGGGGCTGCATCAGCATATTTTCCTTCGTAGGTTTCAAAAGCTTCTTTCACAATTCCGGCAGTATCAATTCCATTGCGCAGGATAAACCGGGCATAGCGCTGCATCAGTGCTTCATAGTGAAATATTAGATAAGATATGGAGGCCTGCTCTGTTTCCATTTTCAAATAATAAGTTGTACGGATTCTGCTCAGTTCAATATTCGGGCAGCACTAATAAAGATAGACCAATTTATTCGCGTGGCGTACATTCATACGTCAAATATAAATTTTATTCAGTTGACCTTGTTGCAGCATGACTGACAAGGAAAAGATATTACTGAAGTTTGCAAATCATCTTACCAGGCTTCGGGAAGAAAAAGGTTTAAGCATCCGCCAGTTGGCCGCTTCATCCGGACTGGAATACAGCCAGGTGCAAAGAATTCTAAAAGGAAAAGTAAATTTT
The DNA here is from genome assembly GCA_040003235.1 of Ferruginibacter sp. Taxonomy (GTDB): domain Bacteria; phylum Bacteroidota; class Bacteroidia; order Chitinophagales; family Chitinophagaceae; genus Ferruginibacter. The sequence continues at coordinate 25,439 of JBDUCW010000012.1, forward strand.
GCTTTTACAACAATGACCTCCATTGCGCAGGGACTTGATGTGGATCTGCAGGAACTGCTGAAAGGATTCAGATACTGATATTTTTCAAATCGTTAATCGTCCGCAAATGAACTACCTTTCGCGATTACGAAAAAAATGTACAACCAGTTTGACCTGCTCATCGACAGTTACCTCGATCACAATGTTGGTTTTGACGCCGGCTTTCTCAACAAACACTTATCCGATGGATTGCAGCAGCATTTACTGCAGTTGCAGGAAGATAACCAGATGATAACAGCCGGTATCGGAAACGACAGGTTGAAGGACGATGGACAAAAAATGAGGGGCGACAGCATTTACTGGATGGATAAAAAACATACCAATGTTTTTGAACAGGAGTTTTTAACGCTGGTAGAAGAATTTATCAGGCACCTCAACAGAACCTGTTATGCAGGCATCAATGGTTACGAATTTCACTATGCGATCTATGAAAAAGGAACTGCCTATAAACGTCACAAAGATCAGTTTAAGAATGACGATACGCGGAAATTTTCGTTGATCAATTATTTAAATGATGACTGGCTGGAAACAGATGGCGGAGAACTGATGCTTTTTCAGAATAACAATATTGAAAGGATTGCACCGCATGCACAATCTGCCGTTTTTTTTAAAAGCGATGAAATGGAGCATGAAGTCAACTGCAGCAGCCGGACCCGGATGAGTATCACCGGTTGGTTAAAAAGAAATTAACGGCAATGCAGTGAACTGGTAATTATATTTTGAGAAAGGATCAATATTATTTTTTGCAGTCGCCGCCCTTTATTATTTTCACTCAATGCCGGTAACAGATCCACAGTTACAACTTTTATTGAAATGTATCGACCTGGAAGAAAAAGAACAGGTGAAGAGATACAGTCTTGATCAGCAACATACGCTGCGTTCTCTCAAAGCAGAAGGCCTGGCATTGCATCCCATTACAGTTACCCGTAAAAATTTTGGTTATGCAGATTATCCTGAGATCAGTTTCCGTCTAAATTTTCCATCTGAAACAAATCTTTTTAAAGACGGTGCTGCCATTGAATGTTTTTGTACAGGTGAAGATCCGGTAAAAGGCGTACTGATTAACCTGGATGGGAGATCGGGTGAGTTCAGATTATTTGCACCTGATTTTCCTGACTGGATAGAAGATGATGGCGTTGGAATTAAACTGGCTCCCGATCAGCGTACAACCAGCATCATGAAAACAGCGCTGAATAATTTGGAAGCCAATAAGCCATTGTATAATCTGTTCAGGCAACTCCACCATGAAAGTTCAAAAGAAAAAGTTCCGGTTCTGATGCAGTCACTGCAACTGGAGTTTCAAAATAAAAATTTAAATGAAAGCCAGCAGCAGGCTGTGATGGCAATTACAAAAAATGAACTGCTTACTATTGTGCACGGTCCGCCAGGCACCGGCAAAACAACTACGCTTGTTGAAGCTGTTATACAATTGATCAAAGCCGGGGAGAAAGTAATGGTAGCTGCACCCAGCAATACCGCAGTGGATAATATTGCAAGAGGACTGATTGAGCGGGGCGTTCATTTATTACGCGTTGGCAATACCAGTAAAGTGGATGAAGCCATTTTTGCGCACACCGCAGAAGGAAGATTATCCAATAGCAAACAACTGAAAGAAATAAAACAACTGAAGATCCGTGCAGAAGAATTCAGAAAAATGGCGCTGAAATATAAACGTAGTTTCGGAAAAGCCGAAAGAGAACAACGCAATCTTCTTTTTAAAGAAGTAAAAAATATCCGGACTGAAATAAAAAAATTACAATCTTACAATGAAGAAAGGTTGTATACAGAAGCAGATGTGATCGCAGGCACTCCTGTAGGATTGTATGATGCGAGAATTCATCAACTGACTTTTCATACGCTTGTGATCGACGAAGCGGGTCAATGCATTGAGCCGCTGGCCTGGTGCATCTTTCCGTTTGCAAAAAAGTATGTGCTGGCTGGAGATCATCTCCAATTACCGCCAACTGTATTGAGTAATGAAGCTGCAAGACTTGGGTTAAACCGTTCGATTCTCGAAGTGAGTATCTCAGGTACTGAGCAGATTTTTTTATTGAATATCCAATACCGGATGAGAGCAGCGATTGCCGGTTTCTCTGCTGCCTATTTTTATAATGGTCTTTTACATACCACTCCACAACTTTCAAATACAGGTATTCATATCAGTTTTATTGATACAGCCGGTGCCGGATACAATGAAGTGCATGGAAAAGATGGAACGAGTTTACAGAACGAAGACGAGTTGATGATCGTACAGAAATTGATTGAAAGAGAATCATTGAATGTTTTAAATACTGCTTTTATTTCACCTTATGCAGGACAGGTAGCACTTGCAAAAGAAATATTACCAAAGCAACTGCGCATCAGTACCATTGACAGTTTCCAGGGACAGGAAAAAGAAATCATTATTTTATCATTGGTAAGAAGCAATGACGATGGCGAGATCGGCTTTTTAAAAGATTACAGGAGGATGAATGTTGCCATCACCAGGGCGAAAGAACAATTGTTTATTATCGGCGACAGTGCAACACTTGGTGCAGATCCTTTTTATAATGCGTTGTTATTGTATATAGAAAAAAACGGCACCTATAGTACCGTTTGGGAATTTGAAATGTAATGCGTCAGAACATTAATGGTCTATAGTAACATCAACTTTTTTCGTAGTTACCTTTATTCCGTTTTTATCCAATGATACCGAAGTATTCTTTTCAGGAACCACTTCTTTCTTTTCTACCACAATTGTTTTTTCTGGAACAACGATCACTTCCTTTTTTACTTCTGCCGGTTGATTTGAACATGACCATGCTGTAATTAAAACAATAATAGCAGCAGATCCGGTAATTTTTTTCATGATATTGTTTTTTAGAGTTGCAATGCTCAAAGTTGAGTTGCTGACTGCAGCCCTATAGACAACTATTATGCCCCATGTTTGTGAAGCGCATAATTACGGCAAGTGCATAGACGGAAAAAATCAATCAATGTTTTTGCAATCGGGGGTATATAAACCCCGGATATTTCCCGATTGTTATAAATTGGGTATAATTATATACAGTGAAATTTAACTGGAAAGCCTTGTAGCTACACAATTTCAGCGATCATCAAAAAGGACGCGAATCGATCATTTTTTTTCAGGGGTTGCCCGCGACATCATTTTTTTACTCAAAACTTACGATATAAAATAAATTCCTTTTGACACATTGAGGTGGTATATGTTTTGAAACACTCCGTGCTAAAACCTATCGCACTTTTATTTTTAAACGAAAATTTAATTTTATGAAAAAAAACATGAAAGGTCCGGCGGACTTTGTTAAGTCTGCTGCATTTTTTTTAATGGCTATTACAGCAATCATCGGTTGTAAAAAAAATGATGACAGCATACCGGTTCCGGTAATCAGTCACAGTTATACACAGGTAAATCTTGTTTCCAGCAATGGGAGCTTTGCAGGATCCAGAACAGATACAAATCTTGTAAATGGATGGGGTATTGCATTTGGTTCAACAGGCACTGCATGGATATCATCGCAGGGAAAAAATGTCAGTGTTATTTACGATCAGACCGGTGCGCAGAAACTTGCACCGGTAAGTATTCCATCATCTGCCGGTGCCGGTGGTGGTTCACCTACAGGGCAGATATTTAACAGCACAACCGATTTTGTTTTGTCAAATGGAAGTGCTGCCAAATTTATTTTTGCAGGAACCGGTGGTATCATTTCGGGATGGAGTTCAGGAACGGCGGCACTTAAGGCAGTCGACCGTTCGGCAACATCCGTATACACGGGTCTTGCTTCCGGTTCAAACGGAGGAAATAATTATTTGTATGCGGCTGATTTTAAATCCGCAAAGATTGATGTGTTCGATAAAAATTTTTCAATCGTAAGCATGCCTTTTACAGATCCGTCTTTACCGGCCGGATATTCCCCATTTAATATTCAGAATGTAAGTGGTAAATTATTTGTCACTTATGCACAGGTAAATGCAACAACACACGAAGAAGAAAAAGGAAATGGTTTGGGCTATGTTGATATGTATAACACAGATGGTTCTTTTGTAAAACGTTTTGCTTCGCAGGGAGCATTGAATGCGCCATGGGGAGTTACCCAGGCGCCTGTTAATTACCTGGGTACAGGTGATAGTGCAGTGGTGCTTATCGGTAATTTTGGTGATGGCAGAATCAATGCCTTTGGTAATGATGGAACTTACCTCGGAAATTTACAATCCAACGGAAAGACAATAGTTGTTGATGGACTCTGGGGAATCAGTTTTGCACCCGCCACTGCAACAACTGTAGATCCAACCTGGCTTTTCTTTGCAGCCGGTCCGGCTGATGAAACACAGGGCGCATTTGGATACATAAAGAAATAAGGAATAAAAAATAAGGAATAAAAAAGTGACAGCGCAATCCCGCAGCTTTTCTATTCCTTATTCTTTTAAATATAATTAAATAAACACGTGATTTTCTTTATGCAGACGCTCGGCTTTGGAAATTAAATCAGGTGATGGAATTGTAAATGGTTTGCATACCGGATAAATTTCCCTTAAAAAATTTATGTACGCATCAGTATATAAACAACGTTTTGCTTTGCATTCGTTACGGAAAGATTCGTGCACAAAAATATCTTCCCATTGCAGGGAAAAATATCTTGTAAAAATATCTTCACGTACTTTAAAAAAACCAGGATTGCATTCTTTGTAAAACTTAATATTGCGTAATGTTGCCTGCATACCTTCGGCACTTGCATAACGGGCATCATAAGCCGCAAAAGATGTATGGGCATCTATCCAGTCGTGCAGTAACTGCAATAATTTTTGCCAGCGGTCCACAATCGCCTGGTATTGATTAATGGCCGGTTGAAAAGCAGATTCAATTTTAAACCGTTCCATTGAGAATGCTACAGCATCCGGAACAGCAAATGCAGCAACAGCAGCCATTTCATCGTACTTTGCCAATATCGTTTTATTTCTTTCTATGTAAACGGGAAGCTGCAGATCAATGGCCCATTGAAGATCTTTTTCCAAAGTTTCGCGGCTGAGCACCGAGCCCTCCATTGCTTTATCAAGTCCTTTTTCAATCAGCAGTCTTAAAAAAGTTGGATAATTGATTCCAGATCTGCCGAGTTTCAGTACTGCTTTTACCGGAGCCTGTAATTTTTCTTTATCGGGATTTGTATCGAGCTGAGATAAACTGTTTTCATATGCCGACAAGGTTTGTTCTAATAATTGTGCATCATTATAAGTATTGCCTGCATATTTTTTTTGCCCTTCTTCTGCAAGAACAGCTCCATAAGCTGTACTGAATTCAGTAAATAAACCTTCTGTACTAAGCTTTGTACTGTATGCAGTAAAATCATTCATCTCCAGCGCAAGAGTTTCCATACGGTTCATCGACGCTTCCATTTTTTCAAAGGATTCACCATCCGATTTTTTTTCGCGGCAATCCTGCAGCATATTCCTGAAAGTGCCCAACATCGCATCAACATAAATTTTTTCGATCGGCATATCAGGCAGGTTTATATTTTTGATGAAGCGAAATTTTTTTTTCCAGTTCCTCATCATTTACAGGGATCAGCCTGCGGTGACGTTCTTCTTTCAGAAGAGCATAATCCAATATCCAGCCCTGTTGCCATTGCCCTGCTTCCGGTAATTCTTTTTCCAACCAAATTTTTTTTCCACTTTCAAAAATGTCCTTTTCATATTGAGCGATCTTAGTTTTCCATTCTTCGGGAACAACAGCCTGTTGATAGACTTCAATATTTTCCAGTGCAATAAAATCACTGTAAAAAATATGCATCAGTTGATCAACTGTAACTTCAATATTATTTTGCTGCAGTACATTGTTTACCATATTTACAATGTCCGCATCCGATTTCATTTCATCGAGTTGATCCAGGATCACAGCAGGTGCTTTTGCACGGATCGTCTCTTTACAGTCGTTATATATTTTTTGGCGGAAGCGTTCCTGGTCTTTTACCAACGCAACGGCATTCTGTACAGAAAGCGTTTTGAATTGATCTGCCTGGCCCTGCAGCTCTTCCATACTGCTGCAGGAGGCTACCAGTTCATACATTGCTTTTTCAGCTAAATAGCTATGATTATAAAACGGATCATACTCCCGCTTTTTCATTCGGGCTTCATAATAAAGAATATAATCATTGTAAACCTGGTCCATCTGATCAGTTAAGAATGCTAAAGTAGCAGCTATTCCGAAAGAGTGGGCCTATTAATGAGCGGTTGGCAGTTTTAATATTGCAACTGGTAACCTGTCTGTTTATTTTGAGATTACGATCATTGATTTTCTTCAGTATACTTTTTAAAGTTATTCATGATGGCCTGCCATCCGGCCTGCTGCAATTCAACCGGGTTCTTGGTTTCAGCTTCAAAGCTTTCAGAAATATTGGTACTGTTACCCTGTTCTGTAAAAGTTATTTTCACTTTCCTTGCATCTCCCAACGTATATTCGATATATTCATGGTTACGCACTTCATCGTACACGCCACCAAAATCGAAGCCCATACTTCCATCTTTCGCTTCCATTCTTGAACTGAAACTTCCACCAACACGCAGATCATTTGTTGCTGTTGGCGTATGCCATTCATCGGAAGCAGTATTCCATTTGCTGATATGCTCCGGGTTGGTCCAGAATTCCCAAACTTTTTCTATCGGTGCATTTACTGTAGTTGTTACTGTAAGGACTGTTTTTTCCTGAATTGCCATTGTTTGAATTTTAATAGTTTGTAATCATATTCGACAAGACAAACTTCTGACAAGTAAATGATATAAGCCGTGTGCAAAGACGAAAATAAAAGGGGCTATTGCGACAGTCGCACCCGATGCAATGTCAGGATAAAATTATTCTTTTAAAACAATCAACTGCCAACCTTAGTGTATGTCTATTTCAAGGCCCGCAGGTGGTGTGCGATGATGACGATGATAATAACGGACTGTATGAGAATGGTGCTGACGATAATAATGATGTTCAGCACAGCCTGACGCAAAGAAGAGTACGAGAATAATTGCTGCAAGATTTTTTTTCATGTTATTTATTTAATACAGCAAAGACGTAAAAACTGTGCCAGCCATAAAGAGCTTATTCCTCTAGCTGAGATTGATTCAATTAGGGAATTCTTTCTACGTTTTTTTAAGGAAAGGGTCAAGGACGATAGGCAATCCTGATATAAACATCATAATTGCCTGACATCGTTTTCTCAAATACCAATTGTATTTTAAGATTTATGTAGTTGATTGCGTACGCAGATTTTAAAATGAATGGTTTAAGAATATATTTTTTTGCATCCTCATCTATCAGCGTTTCATTTGGATTAAAACTGCCTACCTCTATTTTGCAGGAACCGAGCAAGGTTTTAATTTCTTCGTATTTTTTTAATGCTGCATCTTTATCTTTTGTTTTAATAAAATCAGCGATCCAGTATTGTGAACTGATCGCCGGTATGGCCAGGTAACCGCCATTGCTACCTGGAAGTGTTACCAGTGACTCATACATTTTTATACCACCACCCTCTTCTCTGAAAGTGCCTTTCATATTTTCAAAAGAGCTCCCGCTCATAATTATTTTATTGAAGGCCACACAAAAATCTTCTGATATATTTGTTTTAACGGTTTTATCTTTTTTATCCGCGATTGAAAGATCAAAATTGGTAACGGAAAACGTCAACCGGTAATTACTTTTTATCTTTTGAACCTTAATGTCAAGGTTGATCGCATGATATTTATTTTCTGCCGGCAGTTCCCAGCTTCCCGATACTTCATTACCCCTGCTCTTTAGTTTTTCTTCATTGTCCTGGATATAACTAAAATGATCATTTTCCGGTGCGCAGTTATTGAGTGCTGCAACGAGATCATTGTATTTTGTCATGGCCTCGGCCCGGGAAGCATAATCTATTTCCTTTTCCCACATTGGAAAAATAAAAATGCTTTTACCAATCTCTCCTTTGCCGATGTCTGGCAAATTAAAACCTTTATCAAATTCTTTAAAAGAATTCAAAGCTGCGATGTATATTTTTTTTATCCCATCGCATAAAGATGTTTCATTTACCGGTTGGGCAAATGCATTTGTGATCAATAAAAATATACCGGCAAAAAATGTAAGAGACCGTTTCATAAATAAAAGGTTAAGTCACAAAATAAACCGTTTTGGCTACCGGACACATACCTTGCAGCGGGTATTTTAAAGTTATCTTTACAAAAAATAACATGCAGTCGAATGATCCGCTTCATGGCAAAACACTTGAAATAATTCTGAACGAACTGGTACATCATTTTGGTTGGGAACACTTGGGAAGGATCATTAAGATCAATTGTTTTACCAGCAATCCCACGATCAACTCTTCTTTAAAGTTCCTTCGTAAAACTCCATGGGCAAGAGCGAAGGTGGAGGAATTATACATTCAATCTTTTACCTGAAAATATGAACCATCAAGATAAAGAAACTGTTATTGCAAATACAAAGCAATGGATCATTGATGTAGTAATAGGATGTAACTTTTGTCCCTTTGCTGCAAAAGAAATCAGCCGCGAGAGTATTTATTATGAAGTGCTCGAAGCTGCAACGCCGGCAAAGGTTCTGCCGGCAATGATGAAAATCCTGCAACAGATGGATACTGATGCTGCAACAGCAACTGCTTTTTTAATACTTCCTGGAAGTTTCTCCACTTTCAATGCCTATCTCGAATTACTTGATCTTGCAGAACGGTTGAATAAAAAAGAAAAATATGAAGGTATATACCAGATCGCCGGTTTTCATCCGCTTTATTTATTTGCCGGAAGCAATGAAGCGGATCCTTCCAATTATACGAACCGTTCCCCCTACCCGATGCTGCATTTTTTAAGAGAAGATGCTGTAAGCAATGCAGTAGATAATTATCCCGGCATTGAAGAAATTACAAAACGCAATATTTCTTTTACTAAAGAAAAGGGACTGGAATATATGAAACAGTTGTTTACGGGAATTAGAAATAAGTAATAAAAAAGTTGTAAGCTCTGCTTAGAACTTACAACTTATAACTTATAACCTACAACTCTTATCCGTCCAGCGTAACCTTCACCATTTTATCTCCGGCCTGTATACTATCCAGAAATTCAAGTCCTCCGGTAATTTTTCCGAAACAGGTATGTACGCCATCAAGATGCTGCGTTCCCTGGCGGTTATGGCAAATAAAAAATTGTGAGCCGCCGGTATCTTTTCCCCGATGTGCCATGGACATTACACCACGATCATGATATTGTTTATCTGCAGTAGTTTCGCATTGAATGCTGTATCCCGGGCCTCCGGTACCGTTACCAACAGGATCCCCGGTCTGGATCATAAAATTAGGAATCACCCGGTGAAAGCTGAGCCCATCATAATAACCGGATGCAACCAGCTTTTTAAAATTCTCTGCTGCAATGGGTGTTGCTTCATCAAACAGTTCGAAATTGAAAGTTCCTTTATTCGTTTCTATCTTTCCGGTTGTACTCATGTTGTATGTTTTAAAAAGCAAAAGTAAGTTGTTTGCGCTACGAATGGCACTGAAAATATATTTTGCCACGAATGCACGAATAAAACATTAGCCACGGATAACACTGAAATACATTTTGCCTCGAATACACGAATGAACACGAATGATTTGATTAAACTAAAATTGAAATTGAAAACAAAACAAACTCCCCTCTCTCTTTTGGAGAGGGGCTGGGGGTGAGGTCTTAACTCTTTCGCGCTATCATAAAACTCCGGTCTTCTTTTAAAAAACCAACTTTGGGATAATATTCCATTGCAGTTGGAACAGAGAGTAATAAGATCATTGATTGTTCACCTAATTTTTCCTGCGTAAGCTCAATAAGTTTTTTGCCGATGCCCGATTTTTTATATTCTTTGCGGATGGCAAGGTCAGCAAGATAACAACTCCATACCCAATCTGTAATGCAACGCGAAACACCAACCAGCAGTTCATCATCCCACGCTGTGATCACCAGGTTAGAATGTTCATACATTTTTTCAATCCGGTCTGCATCATCTGTTGGCCTGGGCAGTCCTGCGTTTTCATACAATTCAATAATTGAAGCAGCGGTGGGTTTTATATCTGACCTGTAAATTATTTCCATTGATGCTCTGGTTAAAATGATAGCAGTAAAAAGAATCAGTAAAAAAATATAGAGGAGGTTGAACTTATTAAACTTTTCAAATCTTCGGTCACATACCCATCGAGAATATAAAAAAATGTTGTCCTTCCCAGGTCTTCAGATCAACATTGTTGGGTCCCATCATATTGCTGAAGTTATGCAGGCCTTTATCTTTTAACTGTTGAATACGCTGTGCTGTATTTATGCCAAAATAAGTTACTACCGGGAAAGTAAAATGTTTTGCCTGGTGGAGCCCGATGATCATCAACCCATCTGTAAGGATTACATGCGGATAAGGTTCTTTCATTTCCGCACTTGCTTTAAACCCTAATTTCTTCCAGAATGCAACAGATCTGTTGATATCTGTTACAGGTTGTGCAAACTCACCAAAGGCACCGCATTGCGAATTGGGATATTTATCTGCTGCATTAAAATCAGCAGGCTTCATCGTTATTAAATTAATACCTGTTGGTTGTTTAAAGTTGCCCAGATTATTGACCAGCACAATATTAAAACCATCCGGACTTTTAATATAATAACGTTTAATGGGATCATCAGCATTTGGTTTCTTATCAAAAACAATACTGTCCTTTTCCAGTTGCGCCACAGTTTTATCCAGATCATTTACATAATACGTAAGTCCGATATAAGGTTTGTCGTCCTTCCTCATCATGATCAATAAACTGCCATCGCTTACCTGCGCCCACGGCGAAGGGTATTCATTGGAACCCGTTTTGGCAAAGCCCAGTTTTTCATAAAATACAACAGAAGAATCAAGATTACCCGTTGTGATATACACGACCGCAACATTCCCCAATTTTGATTGAGCACTGGAAACGCCTGCAACAAAAAACAACATCATAAAAAAAAGAAAGTATGCCTTCTTCATAAAAACAATTTGTTGTAAAGTAATAATTTTTTATTTATAAAACTCCAGGTTCTGTTGTCATCAACTCAGTTTTCGCTTTCCAGTTCAGCAATTGTTTTTTTCGCCGCTTTTAAACGAACCTCTTTATTTTTTTCAATTAATTTATTAATGGCCCATTTTTCTGCTGTATGATGAAGCGGTGCCAGTATCGCGGCCAGGCAGACCAGTGCCAGAAAAGTGAATACGGGTGAATGATGCGTAAGGTTTTCTATAAAAGGATGAAGCAGCAGATTAAAAAATTCAAACACCAGCAACAAAGCAATAATGCCCAGCAGCCTGATCAGTTTTGCATTGGTTATAAAACTTCTGCTCAACAATAAAAAGAAACTGACAAATAAAATAATACCAAGACTGATCAAAGCATATTGAAGATTATCCTTTCGCTCCTGCACTGCTTTAGCCTTTACTGCTGCAATTTCCTGCTCCCGTATTTTTTCCTGGAAATGCATTTCCTGAATGTTCCGGATCTTTTCCATGCTATAAATAGAATCTTTCATTGCCGTTGCCAGTTCATAAAAAATGTTGGCGGAATCAGAACCTTTTCTTTTATAAGCTTTGTACATCCATTGATAAGCCAGCATCAGTTCGTTTTTAAAAACCGGGTCTGCATAAGAAATTGCAGTACTTGCATAATTCAGTACACTGTCATCATTATTTGTCTGATAAAAAGATGCAGCCATATCGCAATTAATATTGGCAATAAATTTACCGTTGGATCTGGCACCGATATAATCCAGGCTCTTCATTAAAAAAGGTCTTGCAATCGCATGCTCACCTTTCGCAAGCCAGGTCTCTCCAAGAATAGAATAACAGGTGCCCAGCGTTGTTGTATCCCTGTTGCGCTGCGCCACTTCTATTGCCTGCTGCACAAATTTCATTGCAGAATCAGGAAACTCCATACGGTTGTAGCAATCTGCCATATTGTTCAGCAGGGCTGCATACAATTTAGGATCATCATAAAAATTAAAAAGTGTTTTGCATTCTTCATAATAATAAAGTGCCTGCCGGTAATTTTGAGAAAGCGCATATGCAGAACCCGTTTGCAATAATGAATTAACAATCGCACCAGTATCAGAAATCGATTCAAAATTCTTTAAAGCATCCAGTGAATATTTTATAGCGGTACTGTATTCGCCGGTCACTCTGAAAAGATAGGACATGCCCAGTTGGATATAACCAAGTCCCCATACATCACCCTTATCTTTAAAATATGCATATGTTTCAATAAGGGAAGTGTCTTTATCCGCAACAGACAACGGGTAGAGGCTCGTGAAATAAGCAGTAAGTATATCTCCTTTATCAGCCCGGTTTTTTGCAGTACTGTAATCGTGATATAATTGTTGGGGAGTTGATTGTGCATATACAGTATATGTTACCAATATCAACAGAAAAGAAGTGATCACTTGCTTCATGTGACTAAGATAGGAAAAAAGAATTGCGGTGCAATATCAGGAACGGACCACTTTTTCGTCGATCATCAGCATCGCATCTGCAAATATTTTATAAGAATACAATCTTGCTTCCGGATCAAAAATGTGCGAAGTGGCCATGATCTCATTCACATTTGTAACTTGTATGAATTGCTGTAATTCGCTGCTTAACTTTTCTGTATTGCCGACGAAGGAATAGGTGAGCATCTGTTTCACAGCTTCCGCTTCGGCGCCGCTCATTTCCAGTTCGTCTGACGGAGGTTGCAATAATCTCCGTTTACCGCTGATGACACCTAATATTAATTGCTTCACTGATGTAGCCAATCTTTCTGCATCACTGTTAGTATCGGCCGCCACTACATTTACACAGGCCATTATATAAGGTTCTTTTAACTGTGCAGAGGGTTGAAAATTTTTTCTGTACAATGCAATTGCTTCCATAAAATAAGTTGGTGCAAAATGACTGGCAAATGCATAAGGCAGGCCCATCGCGGCTGCAACCCTTGCACTATCTGTACTGGAGCCAAGTATCCAGATCGGAATATCTAACCCTTCACCGGGTATCGCTCTTAATTTACTGTTGCTGTTGTCTGCAGAAAAAAATTGCTGCAGTTGCTGAATGTCTTGCGGAAAATGATGTTCGGCACCGAAGTTATCACCCCGGATGGCCCTGGCCGTTAGTTGATCAGTTCCCGGTGCCCGACCCAGTCCAAGATCGATCCGGCCCGGATATAAAGAAGCCAGTGTTCCGAACTGTTCTGCAATGATCAATGGTGCATGATTGGGCAACATAATACCACCCGATCCTACACGAATGCTGCTTGTTCTGCCCGAGATATAACCAATGAGGACCGATGTTGCAGAACTGGCTACGCCCGCCATATTGTGATGTTCCGCAAACCAGTAACGCGTATAGCCAAGGTGCTCGGCCTGTTTGGCCAGTTCAAGACTGAGATGAAAACTATCCGCTGCGGTACCGGCTTCGGCTACCGTTGCAAGATCAAGAATGGAATAAGAAATGATATTGGTCTGCATAGGATGAATAACATTCCTGATGCGATAATGTTTACAAAAAATGCAACGTTCTCAGAAGCTGTTTAAAATTATTTTTTTGAATTCACGCTTTTTCTTTTAGCCACGAATGGCACAAATGGACACGAATTATTCGTGCTTATTAGTGCATTCGTGGCAAGACACAAGTTTCGTAAGGAACTATATAGAATCTGTGGAATTATTTTTAAACAGCTTCTCAGTGAAGGAGTTTTCCTACTTTTATTCTTTAATATATTTACCTTGTTGTGCTATTAAAATACAGCACGCAGATTATTATGGTCTATATGATTTATGCTGATTGGCTGGCTTCCAATATCAGAACAAATCATATTGTAATCATTTTACAGCGAAATAGATGAGCTATGATTTTTTTGATTAAGAGCTATACAAAAAATCATCATCAATCTATTCAATCTTAAAAATCTGCGTTCTATTTTATAAATTCATAGCTCAAGACGTAATTCTTAATCATTCTTTCATGAAAATAGCAACCTACAATGTGAATGGCGTGAATGGCCGGCTTCCTGTTTTACTGCGCTGGTTAAAAGAATCGAAACCCGATGTGGTTTGTTTACAGGAACTGAAAGCGCCCGAAGAAAAATTTCCTTTGAATGCCATCAATGATGCGGGTTACAATGCTATCTGGCACGGACAAAAAAGCTGGAATGGTGTGGCCATACTCGCCCGCAATATGGAAATAAAAGAAGTCCGCCGTGCATTGCCCGGTGATCCCGAAGACCTGCACAGCCGCTACATTGAAGCCATCGTGAATAAGATCGTCATTGGTTGTTTGTATTTACCCAATGGCAATCCCGCACCCGGACCGAAACTGGATTATAAACTCGAATGGTTTAAAAGACTGACTGCACATTCAGCTGAATTATTGAAAGAAAATGTGCCGGTTATTTTAGCAGGTGATTACAATGTAATGCCCACAGAACTCGATGTATATAAACCCGAACGTTGGGTAGATGATGCGTTGTTCCGTCCCGAAGTACGCAAGGCATTTAAAAAATTAGTTAGCAAAGGCTGGACCGATGCAATAAGAAAATTATATCCTGATGAGGTCATTTATACATTCTGGGATTATTTCCGCAATGCGTATGGAAGAAATGCCGGTCTGCGCATTGATCATTTTTTATTGAGTGCTCATTTCGATAAGCGCCTCGTCAAAGCCGGCGTTGACAAACATGTCCGCGGTTGGGAAAAGACCAGTGACCATGCACCGGTCTGGATTGAGTTGATTTGATGATTTGGAAATTTGGAAATTTGGAAATTTTTTCGAGCCGGTAAATTTTTCAAGACACACACGATCTTTCAAGTTGAAGAAATTATCAACTATCAATTATCAATTGCTTTTGGCTTAATTGTCTTCTCACTCATTCATCTCTTGTGGGAAGGCTCATCATGTTTGGGATATAAATCATGATTACGTGCTCCCATCCATGAACTCCTTAAACAAGTATGTGCCCTATTAATTTATACCTGCTGTCATTGCATCATCCAAATGTAGTTGTGCTCTTTCGAAGGTTGTGCGTTCACTCGCTAAAAGAGTCTGTGGTTATTAAATGTTAAGAATTGATAATACTTATTAAATATAATTTGTATTTTACATAAGTGACAGTCGCTTTAGATGTCTATTATCCTTAACCCAACTTAGATGGCAACGATAACAACAACAAGCATTCACGATGACTTTTTAAAAGCTTATAATATAGAACGAGAATTTAAACCGTCTATATCATGTGGCCAAAAGAAAGTTCATTTCGTAATTAGAGAAAAAGTTCCGATGGTTTTAAAACTCTTTCACTATGGTAGAGATGAGAGATTTGATCGAGAGATGAAAATTTACACAGAATTTCAATCAATAGATGGAATTCCAAAAATCATCAAAATTGATGAATATCATGGTCAAGTATTTGTTTTTGAAGAATTTATCGAGGGAGATACTCTTTCCGACATAATAATCAATTATAAAAATGATCCTTCTCTTATAATTAATTTAATGAAAAATATATTCCAGATTTTACATCCGATCTGGACTGCAAACTATGTCCATCGAGATTTAAAGCCTGAAAACATAATAATAAAAACAGATGGCACTCCAGTCATCCTCGATTTTGGCATAGCAAGAGATTTATCCGACTCAACAATTACACCAGCAGGTTTTCAGCCTCACAGCTGGCCATGGGCGAGCCCTGAGCAATACGAAGGAATCAAAGATTTGATTTCTTATCGAACAGATTTTTTTTCGTTAGGTCTCATCGCCTATTATTTATTTTATCAGCAAAGGCCTTTTGGAAATACTAAAGATGAAATAGAAAAAAAATTTAAAAGCGGGATTGAAACTTTTGACATCGAAGAAAACTGTCCTTTAAAAGTTTTTTGTACACGCCTTATGCAATTTAGCCCTGCTAGTAGACCAAGAAAAATTGAAGACGCATTAAATTTATTATAAATGGAAACTTTACATTTGATCGGTCACAACCATAATTGGAATTTGGATTCATATTTTCAAAACTCCATCGGGGATGGTTTTATTTTTACAGCTTTTAGTTTTGATAGTAATTACTTTCAAGAAAAAGATGAAATTAATGGACATAAAGTCAAATCAATATTTGAAAAAGCTTTTTTTGATCTCCAATATTTTGGGAAGAAACAATCCGGAGGTTTACAAAAAGGCAAACTAGAAACATATCCATTTCATCCTGCAGCTAGATTTAAAGATGATACACAAACTGAAGTCATGTTATTTGACGCAATTAAAGCTGGAGTAAAATATCAAGAGAGTTTAGGCCTAACAAGAATTATTATTCCTAATTATTATGAAACAGATGACATAGAAAGATTTTTTCAAGTAACAAAAGAAATAAATAAGTGGATAGCAAAAAATAGAAAGACTTCAAGTCAATATTTTTTGACAATTCCTGTCAGCTCAACTACAATTACAAATAATGAAAAAGTCGAAAAATTGCTATTCCATCTAACAGATTTAAATATTGTGTTCGATGGATATTACATTGTTTGCGAGACAAAACCTGAAACTAAACAAAAACTAACGCTTAATTTCGACTACCTTTTTAATGTTTCCAAAATTTTAAAAATTTTAAAGCTTCAAAAATTTATAACTATATATTCATATGCAAATTGGGATGCTATATTATTTTTAGCTCTGACAGATATTGACTACATATCAATTGCAACATTCGAAAATTTAAGAAATTTTAATATTAGTAGATTTATTAGCACTGAAGAAGGTGGACCTTCTAAAGGATGGTATTTTTCTGAAAAACTTTTAAATTTTGTGAAATATCAACTGCTTGCTTTGGTGCGCAGATTAAATGGTATGGATTTTATCCGGAATGATAGAAATATTTTTTCGGATACAATTTTAGAGAGTGATTACAGCTGGAGCAATATTAATCCAAGAGTCCACAAGAATTATCTATTGTCTGTAGATAGGCTTTTAAAAGAAGTGAGCAATATTTCAATTGATACTCGAAAAGATTATGTCTTGCGAAAAATTGACAACTCCATAAAAACTTATGACGAATTGGAAAGGATGGGTATTTATTTGACGGAAGAAAGTAAAAATTATCATTTAGAGACTTGGAGATCGTTTCTTCTCGGTTCTAAGTAATTTTATAATAAATTCGTTTAATACCAAGGGCATTACTTCATCAATAGGAACGTTTTTTAGAGGCTTATATATTATTTTTACAACTCCAAAATTGTTAATTTCCGCCAACCCAACATTTAACTTTTGAAAAGCCTGTATATTTTTTTTTGCAGGCATTATATTTTTCGTATCAAGAACAACAAATGATTGGCTGGCAAACCATTTATATCTATATGCTTGGTCTAAAGCTCTTTTCCAATTTTTTAATTTAGCTTCAATTGCGATTACTTCATTAGTTGCTTTCTGATATGAACGACAAAATTTAATTATTGAGTCGTGCTTTTGGATATAACTATTCTCAATAAGTTTTTGAATTGCTGTATTAATTGTCTTCTTGGTAGCACCAGTAACTTCATGTAGTAAATCGACCGAAGTTATCCGATTCTTTTCGATGATCTTATATATAGATATATCAAAATGATTTAATTCTAAATTTTGATCTGATCTGATTTGATGATCTTTTAACTTATAAATTACTAAGTCAGCAATTCCAAAGCCTAGATTAACCTCTTGAATAAAGTGTGTTGGGAAACGTAAAGTATTCCAACTACACATAGAGTGAAAGCTTTTTTTAAGCTCATTAACAAGTTGCTTCTCGGTTTTAAACATTTTTTATATAAATTATCGTTGCATCATCATTATTGTTTCCTGCTATACGCTTTCTTAGCAAATCCTTAGTATTTGAAAGTCGTTTTTTGCAAAAAATTTCAAAATAATAAATTTTATCTTTTTCCATTAAATTATAGAAACCATCTGTACAAAGCAAAAATGAAAAAGCCCCTTTATGCAAAATTGTTGACTCAAAAACACTTTCTTTATAATATTTCAAGCCTAAACATTTTGTTATTACATTAGCTGAATAACTATCATCTATTGAGATTTGTTCAAGAAATTGATTATTCATTTTATATAGGCGAGAATCGCCTAGTGATGAAAAAAAGATTAAGTCTGTATTATGTGAAATGAATAACAAATTATATGTTGTAAATAATTCTTCTTGGGATTGGTCCAATAAGTGATTATTTAAATCAAACATTAGCTCTTTTAGTTGGACCTTTTCTGATATATAAGCTTTATAATTTTTTTTCAAAAAAAATTTACTTAGTAAAGTAGCCTTCCTAGCATTTTTTGCGCTACCAACACCATCAAATACTATAAAAAAAGAAAATGCTGGTTCCTGAATTATTAAATATGCATCCTCATTTTCTGTTTTATTAGTACCTTTTTTAGTCGTACAGATAAAATCAATATTTTTTCTTAACACCTTATTATTCATTTTATCTTTTTCTCTCAATAAAATTAATATAATTATATATTGTCTGCCCAGTGCTTCAAAAATAAATTAATGCTATGATCTATTTCTTGTTCAAGCCTATTGCATAACGAAGCTAACATCAATAAGGAACAATAGGAAGGTATATAATACATAAATACACGTTATTTTAAATTTTACCCTAACGTCAATATACTATTATATTTCGGATGCATAATCCAATTCCTCGACCTCACTTTGAAATTTTAAACCAAATTTGCCCAATATTTAGTGTGCCCTTCTTACATTACCTTTTCAACTTCTCCCCCAAATCCAATCCAAACTTCTTACTCGTTTCTTTCGCAATTTCATAACCAGCATCCGCATGCCGTATCACGCCCATGCCCGGATCATTTCTTAATACACGGCTCAAACGGATGGCTGCATCTTCAGTGCCATCAGCAACAATCACCATCCCCGCATGAATGGAATAACCCATGCCCACACCACCGCCATGATGCAATGAAACCCAACTCGCACCACCGGCAGTATTCACAAGTGCATTGAGTATGGGCCAGTCTGCCACTGCATCTGAGCCATCCATCATCGCTTCTGTCTCACGGTTGGGTGATGCAACAGAACCCGTATCCAGATGATCTCTGCCGATCACGATCGGTGCTTTTACTTTTCCTGTACGCACCAGTTCATTGAATGCAAGTCCTGCTTTTTCACGATCGCCCTGGCCGATCCAGCAGATGCGTGCCGGCAATCCCTGGAATGCAATTTTTTCCTGCGCCATACCGATCCATCTTTTTAATCCTTCATCATCGGGAAAAAGTTCGAGTATGACTTTATCGGTTACTGCAATGTCTTCCGGATCGCCACTGAGTGCTGCCCAACGGAATGGTCCCTTGCCTTCGCAAAAGAGCGGACGGATATATGCGGGGACGAAGCCGGGGAAAAGCCCCCCCGCCCCCCCAAGGGGGGATCTGGACTCCAATAATTTGAAGTCTGTCTTTTTAAATTTACCTGAAGCTTCGTACTCTAATGCGCGGGCTCTTATATTATTTCCATAATCAAAAGTGATCGTGCCTTTGTCCATCAGCTGTAACATGAGTTGTACATGCAGGTACATACTTTCATAACTGAGGTCCGTATATTTTTCAGGATCAGATTGTCGCAATGCATTGGCTTCTTCATTCGTCAGTGTATGCGGTATATATCCGATCAACGGATCATGTGCGGAGGTTTGATCCGTGAGTATATCGACCGTAATATTTCTTTCCAGTAATCTTTCCAACAGTGCTACTGCATTGCAATGCACCCCGATACTTAATGCTTCTCCATTGCGTCTGGCTTCTTCTGCCCTGTCAATTGCTTCGTCAATATCTTCTATTAATAAATCACAGTATTTTGTTTCGAGTCTTTTTTCAATGCGCCACTTCTCTACTTCTGCAGCAAGACAAACACCTTCATTCATGGTCACTGCCAATGGTTGTGCGCCGCCCATTCCTCCCAGGCCAGCGGTCACCGTTAGTGTTCTTTTCAATGTTCCGCCGAAATGTTTTTTTGCAATCGCACCAAATGTTTCATATGTGCCCTGCACAATACCCTGGCTTCCGATATAGATCCAGGAACCTGCAGTCATCTGGCCATACATCATCAAACCTTTTTTTTCCAGCTCATCAAAATGTTTCCAGTTGGCCCAGTTGGGCACCAGTTGCGAATTACTGATGAGTACACGCGGTGCATCTTTATGTGTTTTTAAAATGCCTACAGGCTTGCCCGACTGAATTAATAATGATTCATCATTCTCCAGTATTTTCAATGCGGCCAGGATATTATCGAGCGCTTCAAAATTGCGGGCAGCCTTTCCCCTGCCGCCATACACGATAAGATCATCCGGTCTTTCAGCAACCTCCGGATCGAGATTATTCAACAACATACGCAGCGCTGCTTCCTGAATCCATCCTTTGCAGTTTAATGTAGTGCCAGTGGGCGTTTTGTATTTGATTGGATCGTACTTAGTTTGTACCATGATTATTAAAATGATTACTTAATTGCGAAAAAAAATTACGCAAAGATGCAAAGAAAAGAAAGCCGCAAATATTTAAATGCTCCTTTGTATTCTCTTATCAACTTTTCGTCTTTGCTTGAGAATTAATCAGTGAACCCATCATAATCTTTATTTAATTCAATATTCTTTGACGAAGCAAACGCATTCAGTTTTTCAACAAATGAAAAATCTTTAATGATGCCCGTGATCTTATTGATGTCATCGGCAAAAATGCGGTCCTCTTCGGCAAAGCCGACAAATGTTCTTACATGATCATGTGCAAATTCCAATAACTCACTGCTCTTTAAAGGCGCCCGGAATTCGATGGCCTGGCAGGCGCTCATTAATTCTATTGCTAAAATATATTCAAGATTGTCAAGCACCCGGTTCAGTTTTCTGCCGCTGATGCTGCCCATGCTCACATGATCTTCCTGTCCGAGCGATGTCGGAATACTGTCTGCACTTGCAGGAAAACACAAGGTCTTGTTCTCTGTAACCAGCGCTGCCGTTGTGTATTGCGGTATCATAAATCCACTGTTAAGTCCTACATCTTTCATCAGCAGCATCGGTAATCCCCATTTTCCTTCGAGTAATAAGTAACATCTTCTGTCTGAAATATTACCGATTTCCGCGGCTGCAAAACATGCATAGTCTAAAGGTAACGCCAACGGTTGGCCGTGAAAGTTGCCCCCACTGATCGTATCATCTGCTGCAAAAATAATCGGGTTATCAGTAACTGCATTCAATTCAATTTCTGTCAACTCTTTTAAATGTTGCCACGCATTCCGCGAAGCACCATGCACCTGCGGCATACAACGCAGACTATATGGATCCTGTACACGGCCACAATCAACATGACTTTGCATAATGGCAGAATCTTTTAATAAAATGCGAAGCCGTTGTGCCACTAATTTACTTCCTGCGTAAGGACGCAATTCATGCAACCTTTCATCGAATGGTGCCTTCGTACCGGTCAATGCTTCCAGGCTCATCGCGCCAATAATGTCTGCAGCTTCCAGGCAGTTATTCATCCGCTGCACAGCTTTTATTGCGTAGGATAAAATAAATTGTGTGCCGTTGATCAATGCGAGTCCTTCTTTGGGACCGAGTTGCAATGCCTTCATATTTTCCTGCCGCAACATTTCAGCCGCAGGTTTTCTTTCACCCTGGTGATATACTTCTCCGAGTCCGATCAATGGTAAAAACAAATGTGCCAACGGAGCAAGATCACCCGAAGCGCCCACACTTCCTTTTTCCGGAACAACAGGAATGATATTGTTTTCGATATGCCAGATAATGCGTTGCAATGTTGGCAACTGAATCCCACTGTATCCTTTCGCGAGTGAATGCACTTTTGTAATGAGCATCAGTTTCGCAATTTCCTGCGGAACGGGATCGCCGACACCAACGCTATGACTTTGTAATATTTTGTGTTGTAAGATCGCCGTATCGGCAGCAGAAATTTTTGTATTGGCTAAAATGCCGAAGCCGGTGTTGATGCCATAGACCGTTTTGTCATTGGCAACGATCTGCTGAACGTATTGTTGCGATGCATTGATCCTGCTGATCGCTTCATTATTCAATTTGCCTTTTGTATTGCCCGATGCAATGGATAATACCACATCGATTGAAAGCTGATCTACACCATAATTGAAATTGGAATTCATGTGGCAAATATAACACTTCCTTGCTTCGTCTTCCACCGCAGAGTCAGGGAGGCGTAGAGTAAAATTTTACCACTGAAGCACAAAGACCAATTTAAAATTTTCAGACTTTTCGGATTGCCGTTTAATATTGCAGTTATATTTATCTTAGTGTTTCAGCGCCTTCGCGGTAAAACAAAAAATTCTTAATTATTAATTTTAAATTCCAAAAAGATGTCCCAAATTTTAAACCGCTACTTCCTTTGCATGATATTATTATTTAGTATAGTGCTCACAAAAGCGCAAACAGTAAAAATGCTCAGTTCCGGCAATCGTATTTCTTTACGCGGATTGAGCGTGGTGGATGACAATACCATTTGGGTAAGCGGCAGCAACGGCACCGTAGGTAAAAGTATAGATGCCGGTAACAACTGGACCTGGATGAAAGTAAAAGGCTTCGACAGCACCGACTTTCGTGATATCGAAGCATTCAACGACAGCACGGCCATCATTATGGGTATTTCAGAACCTGCGTATATTTTAAAGACAACCAATGGCGGCAAAGACTGGAAAATAGTTTATGAAAATAAAACGAAAGGAATGTTTTTAGACGCGATGGATTTCGCTGATGATAAAACCGGCTTTGTAATTGGCGATCCGATCAATGATCATTTTTTTAAAGCGAGCACATTGGACGGCGGTGAGCATTGGTATCCGTATCCCGAAAAATTTGCACCGGTTGCCGACAGTGCTGAAGCCTGTTTTGCGAGCAGCGGCACCAATATCCGTTCTACAAAAAAACTGAAAGTAGTTTTGGTAAGTGGCGGAAAAAAATCAAACATCCTTGTTGGAAATAAAAAATACAGCTTACCATTGTTGCAGGGAAAAGAAAGTACCGGCGCCAATTCTGTTGCGGTCAATCAAAAAAAAATTATTGTAGTTGGTGGAGATTTTACAACCAAAGATGCAACGGATGGTAATTGCTGTTACAGTCTGAATACCGGAAAAACCTGGAGCATTCCAACAACCGCACCACACGGTTATAGAAGTTGTGTTGAATACCTGCATGATAAAGTATGGATCAGTTGCGGTCTCAATGGTTCAGACATCAGCACTGATGATGGTAATACCTGGAACTGGATCAGTAAAGATTCTTTCAACGCCTGCCGTAAAGCAAAAAAAGGAACAGCAGTTTTTTTTGCAGGAGGAAATGGACGAATCGGGAAACTGATTTGGTGATTTGGAGATTAGTGTTGTCCGGTTAAAATGCTGTTTCAACGGCCTCATAAAAAAGGCGTTAAGAAAATTGAAGCGGAAGGCGCAAAAGAAAAACAGATGTTACCAAAGCCCGGAAATGATATTAGCTTGTAAGTCGCACTTAGTTTGGATTTATTCAAATGCTGTGACTTGTTTTTCTTTAGCCTGGAGATTCAATTTTTAGTCTTTTTTATGCAGCCTTGATTTTTTGCTCCACTTTTGTATCAAGACAAAAGTGGAATAAAAGTATGCCATACAAAAACTGTTTGCCGACTAATACTATCCATTAACGAAATCTGCAGATTGATAAAATTTTCACCGGACAGCAGTGATTTAGAAATTACATCGCAGCTTTACTATAAATTAAAATCCGTTAACCGCATTATTATGGCCTTTATTTTTTATGGAACCGGTTCGCACCTTGGCGCTTCTTATGAAGTGGATGATTATACCTGCCCGTTCTGCAATCATACAAATTCTACAGATCTTTTTATTTACAGTAATTATTTTCACCTGTTCTTTCTTCCATTTATTCCAACGGGTAAAACCGGTGCAGCTTTCTGTTCTTCCTGTCAACAGGCTATCAGTCAGGGAAGACTTGGCCCTACTCTTCTGGCAGAATTAGCCATTCACGAAAAACAATACAGGCATTCTTATAAAATGTATCTGGGCGCTATTATATTCTTTGGAATACCCGCTGCGGCTGTGCTGGTGGCTGTTTTAATGAGGCTCTGATAATTTGATCGGCCTGCTTACAATACAAATATGGCTTAACAGTTCTTACAATTTTTCATATTATGTGGGAAGGCTCATCATGCCCGGCATTCAATCTTGTTTCCTGGCAGGAATAATTGATAATGGATAATTGATAATGGATAATTTTTCCAATTCATTAGATCCATTTATTGATAGAACTTCTTTTATATTCAAAAAAATATATTTGCAATAACTGGCTTCTCTCTCTCTTTTGGAGAGGCCTGCCCGAATGATCCGTTCAGGCGGGGATTGAGGGTGAGGCTTCCAAATCAGGATTAATGCAGCAACAATACATTCTGTTTTACAAACATTTCGCGTCCGCGGTAATCAATGGCTTTTGCCATTACTACATAATTGCCGAGGTCTGATCTGGCGCCTTTGAAAGTTCCATCCCAGCCAATAGAATAATCGGAAGAAGAAAAAATTAATTGCCCGCCACGATTGTACACCGAAAACGAAATGAAAGATTTTATTCCTACAGGAAATACTTTCAGCACATCATTTAATCCATCGCCATTGGGTGAGAATGCATTTGGTATATAAAGTTCCGGGCCTTTGTATCTTCTTACCAAAACCTTGCTGGAAGCGTCGCAGCCTTTATCAGAGAACGCTTTAAGATTATACAGCTGATCATGATCATATGTTGCCACCGGATTCTGAATGAATGCGTTGTTCAAACCTAATGCTGGCGTCCAGTTGTATTGCGCTACAGTTGTGCTCGGCACTGCAAATAACTGCACAGGTTCATTCATAGCCGTTACGGTATCATTGCCTGCAAATATGTTCAGGTTATAAATGGTAAATGCTCTTACAATAGAATCCTTGCAACCGTTTACTGTCATGCCGATCAAATTAAACGGACGTGAACCGGGTGATGTATAACTCCTGGTAATCACAGGAGGATTCTGATAAAGACCTGTTCCGAAATTCCAGTACCATCCCGCAACTGTTCCACTTACATCGATCGCACTATATTGAAGCACGCGGTTCACACATGAATCTGTAATATATAGACCGATATGCGGCTTTGCATAAATGTTGAATACACTGTCGGCTTCTTTACTCCTGCAGCCCAAATTACTTTCAGCGATCAGTTTTGCATGAAAGGTTCCGGTAGTAAAACCAACTCCCGGATTCTGTAAAGAAGAAGTTGTGCCGTTATCAAATTTCCAGTTCCATTTTACAACTGATTCTCCTGCCGCAGCTGCCGGCATATTTGAAAGGTCTGTAAAACGGATTGTTTCATTTTCACAAAGCGGTTTACTGTAACTGAATTTTACATTGGGAAGATAATGAACACCCAAAACAACTGTGTGCGTATCAGACCTGCAGCCCTCAACTGTTTGCACAGCGAGCTTTACAGGCAATGGACCTGCGGCAGCAAAGAAGGAAACGGGGTTCTGCACGGTTTGGAGAGCTCCATTAATATTCCAGTACCATTTATTGATGGTACTGATGGAACCGGGTACTGTTGAATTATCTGAAAGTATAACAGCCGTTTGCTGATCGCATATGACTGCAGGATAAATAAAATCGGCAACCGGTGAAGGCACTACAATTACAGTTTGTGTTTTCTGGTTATAACAAGAGGGCGGATTTAATGTCCTGAGTTTTACATTGAGATTGCCATAAGCGCTGTACACATGATCTGCTACTGCAAGTGTGGAAGTCTGGCCATCGCCAAAGTCCCATTCATAACCGGTATTGGGAGAAATAACGCTACTGGTAAAAATAAAATGATTGCCTGTCTGGCATTGTTTGATATTATTGACCGTAAAATTGGCGTCCGGGGTAGCCAGCACCGTGACGATGATCTCTTTTCTCGGGCTTTCGCAACCGAACAATTCTTTTTGGGAAACATAATAATGAAAAATACCGGGCACAGTTGTGGATGGAATGGGCGGACTATTGGCCGGCAGTCCACCCGAAGCGGAGTTGTACCAGTATAAACTGTTACCTGATACAGCCGTAGCCGTTAGTGGGTTTACTGAAGCACCCTGGCAATAACTATAACTGCTTTGCGCAACAGGCGTATCGGGTATGGGCAATAGTTTTACAATACCATCTGCAGTGTCCCTGCATCCATAACCAGGATAAGGAATCATGTCCACATGAAAAATTGTATTTACCGCAGGAGGAGGTGTTAGTGTAACGATCTGCTGATTGCCTACCACCTGCGAATAATCCTGGTTGTACCAGATATAAGATTGAAAACCAAATGGCGCATTGAGCGTAACCGCATTACTGCCCACACAATAAGCGGCTGTTGCAATGGTTGAAGAACAACCCGAGCCCACATCAACATACGCATATCCAAAATGTCCGCCGCGGGTACAGTCTGCAGTTTTAAATTCCAGTTCTACTGATCTTCCCGCAAGGCCGGTAAAAGAAAGTGATACGGGCGTCCATCCTTTATATAAAACATCCGGGTTGGAACTGGATGATTGAAAGCCGGGAATACTGCCGGTTGCAACATAATCATAAGAAGCACAATTGATCAATGCTCCGGTAGCTGCATCAAAAGCCGTTACAAAAAACCGGGGTTGTTCTATCCTGGTATGACCGGGATTTTCAAATACCACGGCATAATAATAAGTAATGCTGAATGTATCAACACCAACAGGTACTGTAAAAATATAAGAAAGCCCTTCTGCCTGTTTGCCGGTACTGTTATTACCAAGCTTTACAGAATAATTTCCTCCGTTGGGACAAACCCTTGGAAAATTGCCATAAGGATCATTTAACGGAAAAGAACCTGCAGCTATCAGTTCATGACGGTTGGGCGTAGGCGGAGATGGAATAAGGTTGATCACGTTCTGCCCATTGGCAGTGTCTGTAGAACCGGTATAGCATTGCCAGTTGCTGAAATCACCAAGTTCGAAATCGATATTTGCCGGGCAACTTCCGGCGATCTGTGAATAAGCTGGTGCCGTCGCCAGAAATGCGATCAGCAGCAATGCAGTCAGTTTCATTTGCTACAGGTAGGTTAAGGTTTGGTTTAGTACGGGTAGTACCGGGTAAAAGTATAGTAAGTATTCCAGACTTGGAAACAATTTGAAGTATAATTCTAACGGAAGTGGGTACTGATGCGGCAGGCAGACTGAAAGCAATCCTTTAATTTCGTGATATGAGAGGGATGATCTGCTTCATATTACTATTTTCCAGTATCGTATGTATTGCACAAAAAACAGTTATAGAAAAAATACTTACCAATCCTGTAATAAAAATTCCGGTTTATGAAATGACACATCATATCATTGAACAATCTTTCACAGTCCCATGTAAGTACGGCAGTGCAGCATTTGTTTTTCCGCAAAACAGCTTTGATCCGGAAAAGGTACAGGTAATTGCAGCAGACCTTGTGTTCACGGACCATCCTTCTTATGACAATCTGAAAAAACTGAATACAGACCGGTTCATTCAGCTTTTTAATAAATACCCATCGCTTGCAGATAAGAATATTGAATGGAAACTTGTAAGACAAATGACCGGCGTAACAAAAGCAACTGCATTAAACATGTTTCATGGCTTTGTAATTTATTACCGCCCACTGCAAAATAAGGAAACAATGCAATCGGATATTCTGAAACTTAAAGACATGCTGGTGCCGAAAGATGGAAGTCCGGGTAAAAAAAGAAATGGTTTTATTGCTGTTGATACTACAGAGCTGAGAAAAATTTATGAGATAGAACCTTACACGACCGTTTTAAAATTACCGGTCAATGAAGCCATTCATTTTTTAGGAATGGATGAAAGCGAAACCGTCAATTATAAAAAGTATGATTCGGTATTTGTATATGCAAAGCCTTCTGAAGATACCCTGGAAAAAATTTCAATCAAACCTCCACCCGATTCCACGGTACTGAAAGTGCTGGACAGGATGCACTGGAACCGGATGCTGATGGTAGCTGATGTTACAGCAAGCATGTATCCTTATACCGGGCAGTTAATGTTGTGGATGAAACTGCATGAAGATGAACGTCGCATTGAAAGGTTTATTTTTTTTAATGATGGTGATAATAAAGATGATGACCTGAAAGTAATTGGCAGAACCGGCGGCATTTATACCACTGCCTCTTCTGTTTTTGAAGTTGCCGAACAGCTTGCTTTTAAAGCGATGAGCAATGGCAGCGGTGGCAGCATTCCTGAAAACAATATTGAAGCACTGATCAGTGGCATAGCTGCCTGCCCGGAATGCAGTTCAGTGATCATGATCGCTGATAATTATTCCGGCGTGAGTGATATGGCATTGCTGAAGCAACTTCATAAACCGGTGCGCATTATCTTATGCGGTGTGCTTGAAAAGATCAATATTGATTATCTCAACATTGCGCGAAGTACGTCTGGCAGCATACACTTAATGGAAACCGATCTTTTAAATCTTGCTGACCTGAAAGAAGGCGAAAGCATTACAATACTTGGTCACAGTTACAGCATTGTAAACGGATCATTTCAATTAAAAAAATAACCTTCGGTAAACTCAGCCTTAGATAAACTCGGGATGACAGGGCGGTGTTATTCAATTGCCACTGCCACTTTTACTTTTACGTAATCTTTCAGCGTAGAATTATATATTTCTTTTTCAACGTAAGTAATGGTAACATTTTTATTCAGTAATGAAGCAGGTTTTTCAGTAAGCACATTGGATCCTTCAAAATATTCCATCCACCAGATCTTTTCTATTTTGTTTGCTTTTGTCTTTACCTGCAGGTAAGAAAAATCTCCGGGAACTATTTTAAGCAATACGCCATTGACCGTTGATTTTGCCGGTGCAGATCTTTCTTTGGAGAATTGTTTTAATGCGCCGCTGTTTGTTGAAAGAAATTTATAAAACATCGGGCAGCTGGCAACAAGGCGAATCCCGATCTCCCTGCCCAGTGATTCCATTTCCTCAGGGCTGGATATATCAATATTTAAAGCCTGCAGCTGATCCATATATTTACTGAGCAATGGCGCAAAAGCCTGGCTCAACTTCATCTGCAGTTCATCCATGCTTTGCGGGGCAGTGGTATCGCCTTTTGACATTTCTTCACAAACTTCTTTCGACATCTGTTTCATCAGGCTGTCTTTTGGAGTACCCGTTTGCGCATTTGTAATAAAAGCGAAGGATACAAAAAGCACTGAAATAATAATATTCTTTTTCATATTGTATGATTATCGCCCGAAAATAGTTTAAATCATTTAATCAGCATACTATTTTTTAAAGGCGAAATATACAGCGCCCAGGATGAGCGCAAAACTGATAAGATATTTCCAGTGAAAAGGTTCTTTGAGGTAAAGAATTGCAAATACACTGAAGACGATAAGTGTAATTACTTCCTGCGTGATCTTTAATTGAAAACCGTTCATGCCGTTTAGATAACCGATGCGGTTGGCAGGGATCATAAAACAATATTCCAGCAATGCAATGGTCCAACTGATCAGGATCATTTTCCACAAAGGCATTGTCGTATTTTTCAGGTGACCGTACCAGGCAAATGTCATGAAGTTATTGGATGACGTGAGCAGAAGAATGGTTTTATACATACCTGGAGTTGTAAGTTGTAAGTTAAGAATTTTAGGTTATCGGTCTGCAGGCCGTAATAAAACAATGCTGTAAAATTTCCTGCTCATCCACTCGTGATTCAGATCATACAAAAAAAAAGAGATGCTTCAAACATCTCTTTTTGTGCGAATAAAAAATATTTTGGTTATACTCTTCGCGGTGCAATAAGATTGATCACTGCCAGCAGAACAATGGCACCACTTGCTGCTGTGAGAATATATCCCAGCACACCTGTACCTAAATGAATGTTCAGTTTTCCAAACAGCCAGTAACCGATAAAACCACCAATGATACCCACTACAATATTTCCGAGAAGTCCTAAACCACTGCCCTGAAATAATTGCGATCCCAGCCAGCCTGCTACTGCTCCCAATAATAAGGTTATGATAATTGCCTGTGCTTCCATAATAATTTATTTAAGATTAAAAAATAATTTTGATGATAGCTGTTTTGCAATCGGCCTGCCAGAAATTATTTAAGTACTGGCAACTATAATCGATAACAAAATCTGAGACAAAAATTCCCCAGTGGGATTTGACGTTAAAATGTTTTAGACTAAACATTGCATCTTTTGCGAAAACAATATTTATGAAGAATGCAAACTACAGATCAATATGGAAAATACGCTTCTTGAAAAAATATTATCTTTAAGGCATGTTGCGTTGGTTGATCGTATTATATAGTTTATTTGTTTTTACCCCGAAAATTGCGGCGCAGGCGTGTACCGGTTTGGGAAGAACGCCCGACAAAGCCATTCCATTGTGCGGTTTCAGCACTTATACACAGGATACGGTGTCGCTATGCGATGGATCACCCATGACAAGCGTATGCGGAACTTCAAGTGCAGACAATCCTTATTGGTTTCGATTCACCTGCTATAGCGGCGGCAGCTTTCCATTCATGATAACCCCGTTTGACCTTACAGAAGATTATGACTGGCAAGTTTTTGATATTACAACGGCGGCTTCGCCGTTCGAAGTTTATTATAATACGAGCTTGAGTGTAGCAATGAATTGGAGCGGGAGGACGGGTGTAACCGGTACTACTGACATATATATGACGCCGTCTGCTTATTGTGCCGGTGATGTTCCAAAATTTTCTCTCGAACCAACGCTTGTAACCGGTCACAAATATCTTCTGCTGATCACTCATTTTGTTCAGGCACCGTCAACAAAAGGCTTCAAACTGGAACTCAAACTTGGATCTTCAGATATTGTTGATCATACAATTCCTGCTTTAAAAGATGCAAGAACTTATTGCGATGGTTCAAAGGTGGTTGTACGATTTAAAACAAAGATATTATGCAGTTCAATTGCAGCCAACGGATCAGATTTCACCCTTTCTCCATCCAACGCAACGATTGCAAACGGAACAGGTTTTAATTGCAGCAGTGATTTTGAAAGTGATTCCATGGTATTAAGCCTGAGTAATCCTTTGCCACCGGGCAATTACACGCTTACTTTAAAAAAAGGTGATGATTTTAATACTTTACTCAACAGTTGCCAGGTTGCTATACCGGAAAATCAAAGTCTGAGTTTTGTCGCAGGGGCGCTACCGCCATTCGGAATTGACAGTGTTGCGGTACAAGGCTGCGCTCCCGATGAACTCAATTTATATCTTACCGGTAATCTTAATCCGCTCAGTATTGCTTTTGACGGAAGCGACTTTGCTGTTACCGGTCCATCGCCGGTAAGCGTTATCAAAGCCGATCCGGTTTAT
Organism: Ferruginibacter sp.; assembly: GCA_040003235.1. Classification (GTDB taxonomy): domain Bacteria; phylum Bacteroidota; class Bacteroidia; order Chitinophagales; family Chitinophagaceae; genus Ferruginibacter. The sequence continues at coordinate 56,906 of JBDUCW010000012.1, forward strand.
AACAGCGGCAGCCCTTATTCCAGGCTGATCAAAATCAAACTGTCACAGCCGATTACTGTTTCAGGAAATTATTTACTGCACGTTCAACAGGGTTTTGATGGCAATACCATTGTAAGCGAATGCAATCAGCAGATCAGTACGGTTCCTGTTTTTCCTTTTGTTGCAAGCGATAGTATTCATGCAGTTTTCAGTTATAATATTCGTTTGGGTTGTAAACAGGATACCATTAGTTATACAGTAAATAATACAATTGGCATTACTGATTACAAATGGATATTTCAAAACAACGGCACAAGCAGTTTGTCTTCGCCAAAAATAATTTATACAAAGCTCGGCCAACAACTTACTAAACTCACGGTATCGAACGGTGCCTGCAGTGATACTGCTTCTGCCACAATTAATTTAGATAATGAACTGAAAGCTGTATTTGAAGTAACCGATATTCTTTGCCCGAATGAAAAAGCAGAAATTAAAGAAACAAGCGTTGGTAATATCGGCAACTGGTACTGGGATTTTGGCAATGGCAATACAAGCGTTTTAAAAGACCCGCCAACACAGGTTTATAACACGGCTAATGTTACCCGTGATGTTCCCATTAAATTAATAGTGCAGGCCAACAGTGGCTGCAAAGACACTGCAACTCAATTGGTAAAAGTGGTGAACAACTGTTACATCGCAGTTGCATCGGCATTTACACCAAACCATGATGGACTGAATGATTATCTCTATCCGATCAATGCGTACAAAGCCATTGATCTTTTGTTTAGAGTGTATAATCGTTTTGGTCAATTGATTTTTGAATCACGGAATTGGCAGAACAAATGGGATGGTCAGCAGAAAGGTCAACCGGCAGAGCCCGGTGCTTATGTATGGATACTGCAATATATTGATAGAGATTCAGGAAAAAAAGTAGAGCAGAAAGGGACAAGCGTTTTGTTGAGATAAGATACAAGTCAAAAGGAAAAATTAAAAAAGTCAAATCTTCAATAGCTAATCGCCTCGAAGATTTGACTTATAACTTACTACGTATAACTTCTTAGTTCAGACTTCTGAAATCCACCGGCACCAGTTTACTTACGCCGGCTTCCTGCATGGTAACACCATAGATAACATCTACGGCACTCATGGTTTGTTTGTTGTGCGTAACAATGATAAACTGTGAGTTCTCACTGAACTTCTTGATCATATTTGTGAACTTGCCCACATTGGCATCATCCAATGGTGCGTCAACTTCATCAAGAATACAAAATGGCGCAGGCTTGATGAGATAGATCGCAAACAGCAAGGCAGTTGCCGTCAAAGTTTTTTCACCACCACTCAATTGCCCGATTGATGAAGGACGTTTGCCTTTCGGTTTGGCCACAATATCAATTCCGGTCTCGGCAAGGTTTTCAGGATCTACCAATATCATGTCGGCAGTATCGTCTTCGGTAAATAATGCCTGGAATACTTTCTGGAAATTTTCCCGCACCGCATTGAAAGTAGTTAAGAACTGCTGGTTGGCAGTTGCTTCCACTTCCTGTATCGTCTGCATGAGGCTGTCCTTCGCCGTTACCAGGTCATTCTTTTGTTCAAGAATAAAATCATAGCGCTTCTTCATTTCTGTAAATGCCTCAATCGCTGTTGGATTTACTTCACCAATATTTTCCAGCCGCTTGCGCATGCGGTCATTTTTTTCCTGCAGTTCTTCCAACGGCGTATCAGACGTGCGGGCCTCATCCAGAATTTCATCAAGATCAACTTTAAACTCCAGCATCATTCTTTCCTTCATGCCGGCCAGTTGCAATTTCAGATTGGTCAATTTATCCTTGATCTCATTGAGGATCGTATCAATGGTCTCTTTTGATTTTTGCTTATGGCGCACTTCACTTTCCTTTTCCGCCAAAGCATTGCGCAGATTATAATAAGCCTGGTCTGCTTCGTTGAGCTGTTTCTCTTCTGTTTCTTTATTCTGCAGCATTGCATGCAGCACCGTTTCCAGGTCTTTCAATGTATCGGCAGTTGCGGTAAGATTCCCGGCAACATCGGTCAGTTGTTTGTTGCTGCTTTCAATCTGTTGCTGCAGTTCGCTTAACTGGTTACTCTTAAATTCGAGCTCCTGTTTCAGCGAAGCGATCTTGCTCTGCTGCTTGGTAAACTGAAGATTGCTTTCATTAAAAGTAAAAGTAGCGGTATTGTATTCCTGTTCGGCTGCTGTATAATCCTGTTCGATCAATTGCAGCTTGCCTGAAAGTTCCTGCAACTGTTCATTGAGTCGCTGGAGTTCTTCTCTTGTTGCGGCAATGGCATCATGATTGGTTTCGAGCTGATGATCCATTTCTTCCAGACGTGCGTTGCTGTTGCTTTCTGAGTGCTGAAGGTTTTCTATTTTATTCTGAATAGAAAAAACATGATTGGTGAGATTATTAATATCCTGCTG
>JBDUCW010000192.1:0-6478 GCA_040003235.1 Ferruginibacter sp.
AACACTCAACACTCAACACTCAACACTCAACACTCAACACTCAACACTCAACACGTTCATGTCATTAGCAGCCAAACCGAAAAAATTCCGTACAGTATTTATCATGTACTGGTTACTGCTGGCTTATATTGTTGCCGCACTGATCTGGTGGTTCATTGCGCTGAACAGGCTTAATACACAGATGGCTGATTTTAAATTCAGGCAGTTGAAAAATGACAGCGATGATTATGCGGTTAAATATTCGCAGGTTGAAGATGAACAAAAAAGAAAGGGAACCGCTTATATTGGTGAAGGTTCTATTTTCCTGCTGCTCATTCTTGGCGGTGCAGTATTTGTTTTTAAAATTGTACGTAAGCAATTAAAGCAAACACAGGAACAGCAGAATTTTATGATGGCCATTACGCATGAATTAAAAACGCCCATTGCTATTGCAAAACTAAATCTCGAAACTTTATTGAAAAGAAAACTGGATGAGACCAGGCAGCAACGCATCATAGAAACAGCATTGCAGGAAACCAACCGTATGAATTCGCTTTGCAATAATCTTTTACTCTCTTCGCAAATGGAAGCTGGTGGATACCAGTTTACAAAAGAAGAAATCAATTTTACAGAACTGGTCAGCAACTGCTGCAACGATTTTATTAATCGTTTTCCAAAAAAGACTATACATTTTATTACTTCAGGGCAGTTATTTATTAAAGGAGATATGTTCCTGCTGCAGATCGCCATTAATAATTTAATTGATAACGCAATCAAATATTCGCCAAAAGAAACTGCGGTAGAAATAAATTTAAAAGAAGTTGATAATCATTTAATTTTACAGGTGGCAGACAATGGCAAAGGTATTCCGGATGCAGAAAAAAAAATGGTCTTTAAAAAATTCTTCCGGAGTGGCAATGAAGCTACCAAAAATTCAAAAGGCACAGGCCTGGGATTGTATCTTACAAAAAAGATCATGCAGCAACACAAAGCAAACATTTTTGTGACAGACAATCAACCTACCGGAAGTATTTTTACAATTGAGGTTGCTGAACTTGATACTTGAGTCGTCTGGCCACTGGACAGTCAGGTTATTTAAATATCAAAAAAGTGGCCTGACGATTTTACGGTTCTGGATCTGTATAGACGTATAACATAGAACTTATTATTTACAACTTTCGCATGGATAAAAAATTTTCAATACTGCTGGTAGAAGATGAAGAAAATCTTCAGGAAGCATTGAAGCTGAACCTGGAACTGGAAGATTATGAGATCACAAGCGCCTATGATGGTGTTGAAGCTCTGAAGGCAGTGGCACTGGAACATTTTGACCTTATCATTCTTGATGTAATGTTACCGGAACTGGACGGAATCAGCGTCTGCGAAACCATCCGTTTAAAAAATCCTGACCTTCCCATTTTAATTTTAAGTGCAAAGAACAGCAGTGCAGACCGTGTACTGGGTTTAAAAAAAGGGGCCGACGATTATCTTACCAAACCTTTTAACCTTGAAGAATTATTGCTGCGTGTAAATAAACTTATCCGCAAAAGTGAAAGATTGAGTGAAAGGCAGCCTTTACCGGAAATTTATACTTTTGGTAAGAACAGTATCGATTTTAAAGGACTGCAGGGGGTTTCAGCTGATGGCAGCAAAATCGCTCTTACTAAAAAAGAAGCCATGCTGCTGAAGTTGCTGATCGAAAATAAAAATGAAGTAGTTACAAGAGAAAAGATTCTGCAGGCTGTGTGGGGTTACAATGTTTATCCTACTACCCGTACCATCGATAATTTTATTCTCAACTTCAGAAAATATTTTGAAAGGGACAGCCGTAATCCCGAACACTTTCATTCAGTAAGAGGTGTAGGTTATAAATTTACTGAATAGCCACAGAGGGCGCTGAAATACAGTTTGCCATCCCGATTCGTATCGGGACACGAATAATACATTTCTGCTTTGTAAATCTCAAACACAATCTTTTGAAAAAACTTGTTTTAGAAAATTTTCCCTATCAACTGTCAACTCAATTTAAACCGCTGAATCAATTCATCAGCCCGCTCATAAATGTCCTGCATTTTTTCTTCTTCAGAAGAACTGGTATATAACTGCCACTCCACTTCATCCATCAGTTGTTGTAACTGAATGGAGATATCATTACTGAATCCTTTACGATCCATTTTTTCAGCAATTTGTTTCTTGCTTAGTTCTTCAAAGGGGATGTTAAGTTTTTTTGATAAAAACTCCCGCAGGCAACTGTTCAGACACGCATAAAAATTTTTGCTATCAAGTTTCTCCAGGCATTCTTTTACAGATTCCAATGGATCGGCCTGATCCGCGAGCAATAAAGCTTCAGCATTTTTGTTCAGTTCTTTATTGACGCTTTCCTGCTGTGCTTTCGCTTTTGCAAGGTCATCTTTTTTGTTTTCGTTTCTCACCCAGAAAAAAAGACCTGTAAATACGAGCAGAATAATCGGCACGATAATGATCCAGCGGTTGCTGAAAAAATGATTGAAGAATTTCTCTTTACCAGGCTGCACCACCGTTACAGAATCAGAAGGGCGGCCATTTCCTTTTATAACGGTAAAGGAGAGTGGTTCTGTCTGAATGGTTTTGTAGGAGTTTGTTGTAGCATCAAAATAACTCAGTTCCACCGGCTGTATCGTGTAGCTCCCGGGGTTTCCTGCTGTAAAAGGATAAGAAAAGTATTTTGTTCCCGTAACAGGCACGGTTGTTTTTGAAAGTTCATCAGTAGATACGCTTTCAAATGCTTCGATCCCCTGAGGCCAGTTGATATCCGGCGCGGTAATCAATTGCATGTTCCCGCTGCCCATTACAGCGATATTTAATTTGCCTGCATCATCAGTAGTAAAATTATTTTTTTCAAGTACCGCTTTAATTTCAAAATTTCCTACGGCGCCTTTGAAAGAAGCTGGCTTTTTTTGTTCGGGTAGTGGCTTTACAGTAACTGTTACGGGATTGCTTTTTACAGAAACTTTTTCTGCATCGATTCCTGCCGGCGGAATATTTGCCATAGCGAAATCGCGGTATATATCTTCCGGTCTGCCATGCTGGCTCTTCAGATATTCTTCTTTTATAAAACGAACATTATTTTCTACTTCTGCGGCTTCCAGTTCCAGTTGCCCGGCCTGCAACGGATAAAGCTGTGCCTTCCTGATCGTATAAACATAATACTCCTTCCCATTCAATCTCTCCACTGTATAATTGCTGATATCGGGTTGCTGCAGATCGATCACAGAGAAACCATTGAAGGACGGATTCTGAACAAGGTCACTTTCACTTTTTAAACGCGTATATAATTTATAAGTGGCAACGATCGGTTCACCTACATAACAGGAATTTTTATTGGTCTCCACCCGGATGAAAATATTTTTTCTTACTTTATCTGTTACATTCTCTCCTTTATGTAAAATATAATCTTCATAAGGAATTTCGGCCTGCTGTTCTTCAAAAGGATCAGACTGATTGAACAAAGAAAATGGATTGTTATTACCTGGCTTGCTGTTTCCCTGTGCCTGGCTGCTAACCTGTAATGAAACAGGATTGCTCCGCATCTCAACAGCATTTAATATTGCGGTAGCGGATCCGATGATGAATTTACCGGTGGTTTTTGGTTTTAATACATAGCTCTGTGTAAAACTGGTAGAGCTGACGCCATTTACATTTTGAAAATTGGTCATGGTACTCGGACCTCCGACAATGATAAAATCGTTTAAGGAAGGTGCCAATATCTGCGGAGTTCCATTACCATTCGTTACGGTCAGGTCCAGTTGTGTATATTCACTCCTGCCAATAATATTTGGTGACAGCGTAGCAGTAAATTTTACCTGTGCCATTGCAGCATTGCAGGCTGTTACTGAAAATAATAAAAATAATCTGTGTAAAACTGATCGCATACAAGGATTACAAATATAGACTATGCCGACAATTTTATTTTTACAGAACAAGATTCACTTTAAAAAAAACTGTTAATAGTTAAACATTATAGATCGCCCAGCTGCGGCCGCATTACAATATCTTCTACGACTGCCTGAACAGAAAGCCGGCTCATGGCCAATACCATTGCTGCCACATCTTCTGCTTCCATAATCCGTTTGGCCGAATTATCAAAGTCGCCCCAGGAATCAGTCATGACTGCTCCGGGATATAATGCGCTTACTTTAATATGGTAAGGTTTCATTTCTTCTCTTAGATTTTTACTGAAACCTGCCATTGCAAATTTGCTGATGCTGTAACTGCCGCCATTGGGATAAGATTCCAGCGAAGCGACAGAACAGATATTAAAAATATGACCCTGCTTTTTTTTCATCATTTCCGGTAGCAGTAATCGTGTAAGATGATAAGCACTGTACAGATTGGTTTCGATCATGTTTTCAAGTGTGCCTTCTTTTTCATTAAAAATACTTCCGGGTAAAAATGATCCGGCATTGTTTACAAGAATATCAACAGTTCCTGCATTTTTAGATACCCATTCGGCAAAATGTATCACTTCATTTTTTTTGCTCAGATCTGCAGGAATAGCTTTTATCTGTGCCGAAGCATATTCAGTCTGCAATGCAGCAACCGTATTGTATAAATTAACTTCATTCCTCGCACACAAAAAAAGATGGTTGCCTGCAGCAGCAAAAGAAGCTGCAATCGCTTTGCCGATCCCTTTGGAAGCACCCGTTATAACTACATTCATGACGATTTAATTTGATAGCGCAAGTTAACCAATACAACTTATTTACCTTTGCAGCAGTTATGAAGTACAAACATTTATTTTTCGACCTTGATCACACACTCTGGGATTTTGAAACCAATTCAGCACTCACACTGAAAGCCCTTTATGAAGAATATGATCTTTCTTCAAAAGGTGTTGGGCCCTTTGCCGATTTTCACAACATTTATAAAGTGCACAATCACCGGCTGTGGGACAGGTACAGCAAGGGTTTTATTAAACAGGATGAATTGCGCTGGAAAAGAATGTGGCATACATTGCTTGATTTTAAGATCGGTGATGAAATATTTGCAAAGGAATTAAGCAGCAGGTACCTGACCATTTTACCGGATCAGAAAACCCTTTTTCCTTACACGATAGAAATTTTAAATTACCTCCGGGAAAAAAAATACCGGATGCATATCATCAGCAATGGCTTTGAACAGGTGCAGCATAATAAACTGCAGAAGGCCGGACTGAATAATTATTTTACCGAGATCATCACCAGCGAAGGAAGCAATCATACAAAACCCCAGAAAGAAATTTTCGAATTTGCTTTGCAAAAAACGGGAGCACTATTAAATGAAAGTCTCATGCTCGGGGATAATGAAGAAGCTGATATACAGGGTGCGATCAATGCAGGAATGGATTCTGTTTTCGTAAATCATATTGAAGCGGCAGGCCTGTTAAAGCCAACTTATATGATCCGGCATTTGAAAGAACTGGAAAATATTTTATAGATCAAAAATTCTTCACGGCTCTTACATAACAGGTGTTGTCTTTAAAATCATTATCGCGGGTACCGGTATTAAAATCCTGGAACCACGCAAAATGATCTGCATATACGGTACTGCTCCAGTAACTGAATTTTATATATTCGCCAATATTTTCTTTTTGAAGAAATAATAAGTTCAGTTCATCTGTATCAGGCAGGCGCCAGCCGGTAACGCCATCATTTGAATATTCATCACAATATTGCATAGCTTCTTCCCAATCTGCAGTACCTGAAAGATCCTGCGGCGAAGCAATCAGGCCATGCCCGGTTTCATCCAGGTAAAAGATGATCCCTCCCTCATGCTTATCGCCGATTTTTAGTTTGCCCATAAAAGTTTCGACAATATACTGTAAAGTATAAAAAAACCTCAATTAAGAGGTTTTGTATCGGGGAGCAGACTTGAACTGCCGTCCGCCGCGGCGGATATGATCCGATGCTCAACGCAAGAGTGTTTTTATAAAATCCCTTCCAACCCCTGACTTTAACCATTTTTCATAAGCCATCGCTTCTGCTTTATTGTCAAATTCTTTCATATAGATTAATTGCCAGGGCCTATATTTTGATGTCCAACCCTTCCCTAGCTTATTATGTGACAATAACCTTTGCTCTATATTACTGGTAAATCCTGTATAATTCTTTTGATATTCTTTCGAAAAAAGCACATATACGGTATACAGCATAAATCACTACGTTTTAAAAGTCAATAATACTGAAGCAGATTTTAACTTCCGTCCAATGCTATCCTCAATTCTTAAAATCAAAAAACTCAATTGAAACGCTTTAGGTCGGGAGCAGGCTCGAACTGTCGTCCAATGGCACCCAATTTTTAAACTCAAAAACCTCAATTGAAACGCTTTAGGTCGGGAATAGACTTGAACTGCCGTCCGCCGCGGCGGATATGATCCGATGCTATCCTCAATTCTTAAAATCAAAAAACCTCAATGAAGAGGTTTTAGTATCGGGGAGCAGACTTGAACTGCCGTCCGCCGCGGCGGATATGATCCGATGCT
>JBDUCW010000076.1:0-21705 GCA_040003235.1 Ferruginibacter sp.
ATCGGTCCTGCAGGTACCGGTAAAACCTATACTGCTGTAGCTTTGGCAGTAAGAGCATTGAAAAATAAACTGGTAAAAAAAATCATTCTTACACGTCCTGCTGTTGAAGCCGGAGAAAATCTGGGCTTTCTTCCGGGCGATCTGAAAGAGAAGATCGATCCTTACCTGCGGCCATTGTATGATGCACTCGATGATATGATCCCCGCAGACAAACTGGGTTATTATATGAGTACGCGGACAATTGAAATTGCACCGCTGGCTTATATGCGCGGTCGTACACTCGACAATGCATTCATAATCCTGGATGAAGCGCAGAACACAAATGATCTTCAGATTAAAATGTTCCTGACCAGGATCGGGCCCAATGCAAAAGCCATTATCACCGGTGATCCCACACAGATAGATCTGCCGCGCAATCAGCAGAGCGGACTTTTCAAAGCAACAAGGATACTCCGGAATATTGAAGGCATTGCACACATTGAACTTGATGAAGAAGATGTGGTGCGGCACAAACTTGTAAAAGCAATCATCCGGGCATACGATAAAGAAAAAGATGCGAATGAGCAGAGATGATCTGCAGACCTGATTAAGAAAGTCAATGGGTTCATCAGCCTGTTGACTTTTTTTATTTATACATTACCAGAATTTATTCCCCTACTTTCAATTCAATTGTGCTATTCATTTTTTTACGATACCATTTTGCTACCTTCTTCAAACCAACTGTATTCATTACAACAATTGTTTTATTTTTTTCCTGCAGCAGCAAGAACAATAACAGTTACAAAAAACTTGTGCTTTCACAAAAAGATTCGCTGAATGAGATCCGTAAAAATGCAACTGCATTAAAAGCGATTGATTCATTAAGGCCACTGATTCATACCGGTGATCTTATTCTGAGAACAGGCAATGATTTTACAAGTGAAAGTTTACGGTCACTAAATCAACGTGATCAGCGATTTTCCCATTGCGGGATAGCAAGTATTGAACACGACAGCATTGTTGTTTATCATGCCATCGGCGGTGATTTTAATCCTGATGAAAAGATAAGGCGCGATGCACTGGAAATATTCGGCGATCCACAGACCAACAAAACTATTGCTGTTTATCATTATCTGCTTCCGGATACGCTGCTGCAAAGCATTACCACGACTGCCCGTCTTTTTTACAGGATGGGTATCCGTTTCGATATGCAGTTTGATCTGCAGAGTAATGACCGTATGTATTGCGCAGAATTTGTTTACAAAACATTGAGACTTGGCAGCAAAGGAAAACTGCAGTTCGATATCAGCCATATAAAAGATTTCAGGTTTGTGGGTGTGGATGATCTTTTTCTACAGCCATTGTGCCGGGAACGGAAAATAATTGTTTATAAATAATTATAAAATCAAAATAAATAAATATACTTTTGGCCAAATTTAAAACTACTTTTTATGAAGAGATTATTAGTTGCATCGGCTGTAACGGCATTTCTTTTTATGTCGGGCTGTAAATCAGGCGGCGGCGATCCAAAAACGGTACTGATGTCTTTTTTCAGTGCGCTCAGTAAAAAAGATATTTCAGGCGCCAAAAAACTGGCTACCAAAGAAAGTGAAAGCATGTTCAGCATGATAGAAATGGGAATGAAAATGGCCGGCGATAAAGACATGGATAAATATGACCAGACAAGAATGGAATTCGGCGAATCAAAAATTGATGGTGATAAGGCAACTGTTCCTGTAAAAGACATTAAGAGCGGTGAGACCACCAACTTCATTCTTAAAAAAGAAAGCGGCGACTGGAAAGTTGCTTTTGATAAAGCGACCATGATGCAGATGGGTACTGATAAAATGCAGGAAAAAACTTCTGAAGGTACAGACAAGATGCAGGAAGGAACAGAAAAAATGCAGGAAGGATTTGACAAACTCAAGAACATGAATTCTGATTCGCTGAAAGATGCGATGATGAAAGGAATGAAAGCACTTGACTCATTGAAAGAGGCATTGAAAAATGTTCATTAATCATACACACATTCTTTTAAAAAGCATTCTTGAAAAAGAATGCTTTTTTATTTGTACTAATTGAAAGATGTTTAACTTTAACTATGATTAGGAAATTTCTGTCACTTATTCCGGTTTGCGCACTGCTTTTTTCCTGCGGTTCAAATAAAGTTCAGCCTCCCACTACCGATACAGAAGTGGCACAGGCCTTCATACGCAGCACACTCGATAATAATATTGATGAGGCCAAAAAATATATTCTTAAAGATGAACAGAATACGCAACTGATAGAAACTTACGGCCGGCTTTATGTAAAACAGGACAAAACAAAAACTGACGGCTATAAAAAAGCTGACATCATCATCAACCAGATAGAGCCTGTTGTAAGTGATTCTTTGGAAATTATTTATTATACCAACAGCTTTGATCCCAAAGAAAAGAATAAACTTAAACTGGTCCGGGTTGACGGCAAATGGCTCATCGATTTTAAATATACACTCTCCGGAAATTTATAATCATGCTTAAAAATATTCTTTTGGTTGGTGCAGGCGGCGCAGCCGGTTCGGTACTGCGGTATCTTATTTCGCTGGGCGTTGGTTCAAGAGAATTTCCTTATGCCACATTAACTGTTAATATCATCGGTAGTTTTTTTATCGGGCTTTTTTTTGCTTACAGTCTGCGGCACGAAGTTTTTCAAAACAACTGGAAATTATTTCTAACCACAGGTGTTTGCGGCGGCTTCACCACCTTCTCAGCTTTTTCACTGGAGAATTTACAATTGTTGCAAAACGGAAAATATTTTACCGCGATTATTTATATCATGTTAAGCCTGGTGATTTGCTTTGCTGTTGCAGCGCTTGGGTATAAATTGGCGGACTGACCTAAAACTTAAAATTTAAAACTTACATGTACGTACTTCATCCATGGCATGGTGCACATTACGGAGATAAATCGCCTGCGGTTGTAAACGGATTAATAGAAATTCCGCAAGGTAGCAGGGCAAAATATGAGATCGATAAAAAGACAGGCCTGCTTAAACTGGACCGCGTTATATTTTCTTCCTTCCATTATCCCGTCAATTACGGATTTATACCACAAACATTCGGTGCAGATAATGATCCGCTTGATATTTTAGTGATGTGCAGCGAAAGCATACAACCGCTTTGCCTGGTAGAAGCAACTGTGATCGGCAATATGCAGATGATCGACAATGGAGAAAAAGATGATAAGATCATTGCAGTTGCTTCAAAAGATCCGACCGTCAATCATATCACATCCATGAATGACCTGCCCAGACATTTTACAGCTGTCCTGAAAAATTACTTTGAACAATACAAGGTGCTTGAAAATAAAAAAGTAGAGATCGATGATTTCCAGGATAAGGATGCTGCGTATAAAGTAATTGAAGAAGCGATCGCGTTGTATAAAACGAAATTTGGGAACACAAATAGTTAGTAGTTCTGCATTGCCATTGGCTTCTATAAACATGAAAAAAAATAAAATAGATATGAACATGCAAATGATCCTCATCATTATCCTGGTAGGAATTGCCGCGGGAATGCTGAGCGGTATGGTAGGCGTTGGTGGCGGGATCATTATTGTTCCGGCACTTGTTTATTTTATTGGATTTACCCAGCAGCAGGCGCAGGGCACTTCACTCGGACTGATCCTCCTGCCTGTCGGCATCCTGGCCGTGATGCAATATTATAAAGAAGGAAATATAGATGTGAAAGTGGTGGCGATACTGGCGGTCGGATTTGTGATCGGAAGTTATTTTGGAAGTAAAGTAGCTTTAAGCCTACCGCAGGAAACAGTAAAAAAGATCTTTGCAATATTGATGATCCTGATTGCGATTAAAATGCTTTTTTTAGATAAGCCGAAGGAAGTGAAAGCCGATCACGTTGTGGCCCTTACTAAAGTTGACAGGGTTGACATAGTTGATAAGGTAGATAAAGAAAATCCGAATCTTCTGTAATTTTTGTCAGAACCACTTTATAAAGAATTCGTGTAATTCGTAACAATTGGTGTAATAAGAACTGTATTAAAAAATCCGTGTAATCCCCCTCAATCTGTGTAATAAAAAAAATCAATACACAATCTCATCCCCCGCATTCCTGATTACCAGTTCCTTCTTCTCCCCTGCTTCTACTCTCCCGATGACCTGCGCATCAATATTAAATTGCTTTGCCGCATCGATCATTATTTGAGCGTGAATTTTATCGCAGTAGATTTCCATTCTGCAGCCCATATTAAATACTTCATACATTTCTTTATCCGTAGCACCGCTATTGGTTTTGATGATATTAAATATCTCAGGAACCTCAAATAAATTATCCTTGATGATCTTAAAATTACCCGGAAGATATTTCAGACATTTTGTTTGCCCGCCGCCGCTGCAATGAATTAAACCATGGATCTTTTCAAAATGGTCTTCAAGTAATTGTTTAAGCACCGGTGCATAGGTTCGTGTTGGACTTAATATTAATTTTCCGATACTGCTTTTCACCCCTTTAGGGGACGGGGGCATTTCGTCTGTCAGCTTATTCTTTCCCAGATAAACCACTTCATCATTCAGACCATTATCATAACTCTCTTTAAAATTTTCTGCATAGAATTTATTCAGTACATCATGCCTTGCGCTCGTCAGGCCATTGCTGCCGATACCGCTGTTATATTCTGTTTCATAAGTTGCCTGTCCGTAACTCGCCAAACCAACGATCACATCTCCCGGCTGAATTTTATCATTGGTAATTATTTTATTTTTCGGCCAGCGGCAGGTCATGGTACCATTTACCGCAACAGTTCGCACCACATCACCCACGTCTGCAGTCTCACCGCCGAGGTAATGAATATGCACACCAACCTCCGCTAATGTATCAAACAGTTCCTTACTGCCATTAATGATCTGTTGTAAAACTTCTCCCGGTATCAAATGTTTGTTTCTGTCGATGGTAGAATTAAAAACAATATGATCATAAATACCCACACATAACAGATCATCAAGATTCATTACGATCGCATCCTGCGCAATGCCTTTCCATACAGAAATGTCCCCCGTTTCTTTCCAATAGAGATAAGCCAGGATGCTTTTGGTTCCCGCCCCATCTGCGTGCATCACGTTTACAAAATTGTCATTCCCTGCAAGATGATCCGGATAAATTTTACAGAACGCATTGGGATAAAGTCCCTGGTCAAGATTTTTTACCGCTGCATGTACTTCTTCTTTCTGTGCAGATACACCACGTTTTGAATAAAGAGACATTTAAATAATTTGAGTTGCAAAAATAAATGTTAGCGAATCAATATTGCATATTCAATATTCATAGTTTTGCACCAGTTATAAATGAAAGTACATATCAACATACAGGAACTGCCGGTTTTTCGCAATGCTGTCATCACCATCGGCACATTTGATGGCGTACACACAGGCCACCAGCAGATCATCCGGCAATTAAAAGAAGAAGCGGCTGCCATTGACGGCGAGACCGTGATCATTACTTTTCATCCGCATCCGCGCAAAGTGGTTTCGTCAGTGATCACCGGTGTGAGGCTTATTAATACCTTGACGGAAAGGATCGAACTGCTGACAAAGGCCGGCATTCATCACCTGGTGGTTGTAGCTTTCACCGATTTTTTTGCGAATCAATCGGCAGATGAATATATCCGCGATTTTTTGGTGGCGAAATTCCGGCCGCATACTATTATTACCGGTTATGATCACCGGTTCGGTAAAGAACGTACCGGAAATTTTAAACTGCTGCAGGAAAGATCGGCTCAATACAATTACCAGTTAAAAGAAATACCCGAACACCTGCTTGATGCCATTAAAGTAAGCAGTACCAAAATACGCGAAGACATTCTGCAAAGTAATATTGAAGAAGCCAATAAATTACTCGGTTACGATTTTTTCTTTGAAGGCGAAGTGGTGCATGGCGATAAGATCGGCCGTACCATTGGTTATCCCACTGCCAATTTAAAAAATACCGATGAAGAAAAAATTGTGCTGGGTGATGGTATTTATGCCGTGTACGCCACAGTTAGTAATCATATGCTCAAAGGAATGATGAGCATCGGATTCCGTCCAACCGTGAATGGAAAAAAAAGAGTGACAGAGGTGAATCTTTTTGATTTCAATCAGGAAATTTATGGCCAGACAATCCGTGTCTACGTAAAAAAATACCTGCGCAGCGAAGTCAAATTTAACGGACTGGAAGCATTGAAAGAACAATTGCATAAAGACAAAGCGGATTCTATTGAAGCGTTGAAGGATATTCAATTCTGATCTGGTAATTTGGCTTAAAAGCTTTTACATCTATTGATGTTGCGAATGAAGGCTCATCAAGTACCTTACAATTTTTCATGTTTTTTATTGACGGGAAGGCGGAAAGAACTGACAATCCATATTCAGACATGCATGATTGCAAACCCATAGATGATGAGCCTTCCCACAGAATATGAATGAGTGTACGGTCTGGTAAGTCAAAAAAAGAAAGTTGAAAAAGTTGACAGAGTTGATAATGGTTTGCAGAACAAAAATGTATTTGTGCATCACCGAAACTTCACATCTTCACATTTCCAAATCTCCAAATCAATTCATCATCTTCACCACCATCTCCTTCATCAGCGAAGCATCGGGCGTGCCATTGTCATGAACACCAACACCGCGGAGATTGTAATGATGCAGTAAAAGCAATACCTGCTCCACGCCTGAATAACTATAATTGCTGGCGACCATTTTATAATCTTTGATAAAATAAGGATTAACGCCGATCGCAGCAGCAGCCGTTTTATCATCCTTTCCCTGCACGGCAAAAAGCATGTAGGCTTTACTGAAATAATTATAGAGCGCAGGCAACACCATTTGTATCGGCCCTGCTTTTGGATTTCCTTCAAAATATTGAATGATCCGCATCGCCTTGGCAAGATCTTTTCTGCCGATCGCTTCCTGCAGTTCGAATACATTGTACTCTTTACTGACGCCGACATATTTTTCAATATCGTCTTCGGTGATAAGTTTTTGTCCGCCTAAGTTTAAGATCACTTTATCCAGTTCGTTGGCAATGCGGCTGAGGTCGTTGCCGATATGTTCTACCAATACTGCTACTGCTTTTTGTGAAATAGAAAATCCTTTTTGCTCCACCAGGTCTGTGGTCCATTCCGGAAGTTTACTGTCGTACATTTTTTTAAATGTGAAGAGGCCATCAGTTTTCTTCAGCAGTTTGGCCATACCCTTGCGGCCATCCAGGGTCTTTTCTTTATGGCCTGCAACAAAGATGGTGCTGCCCAAAGGATTTTCGAGATAGGATTCCAGCTTATCAATGTCCCTCATCTGCTGGGCTTCTTTGAGGAGGACGACCTGTCTTTCAGCAAACATGGGATAACGGCGGCATGCATTAACCACATCGGCCCATGCGGCATCCTTACCATAAAAAACAGTGAGGTTAAAACCAGTTTCTGCTTCACTTAATATATGGTGCTCGGCATAATCCATCACCACATCGATATAATAATCCTCTTCCCCTTCAAGCCAATAGATCGGCTTAAAATTCTTTTTCTTCCAGTCTGCTATTATTTTATCAGCGCTCATTGCGGCAAAAATAATTAAGAATTGAGAATTAAAAATTAAGAGTTGCCCCCAATTTGGAGGACAGTTAATAAAGTTGATAGTGTTGATAAAGTTGAAAGAGGTTAGGTTTAGAACAATTAGGAAAAATGCACTTCTTCCTTTATTAACCTTTTCAACCCTATCAACTATTTACACACATATCCACAATCCGTTCTTTAAAGGATTTATCATTGAGTAATTTCGGGAATAATAACCCATCATGGCATTTGAATATTTTCCTTCGGCTGCTGAAGAAAAAACAAGGGAGGTTCCCAGGCCCAATTGGTTGATACTGGTAACAGTTTGTTTATTTATCGGGCTCACGCTTGCAGTCAGTTATATTATCTGGGATAAGAACCATACCATACAATTACTGCAGCAGAATATAGCAGCACCTGTTGTTAATAATCCTGCCCCTGTTGTTACAGCTGCACGGGATTCTCTGCAGAAACAATTAACAGAAGTGACCAGCCGCTATGCGGTTTTAAAAACAATGAGCAGCCAGGTAAACGGAAATGCCGGTATGCGTGATTCTGCTATTGCTGCGCGAAGCGTTTATATTAAACAACTGCTGGGTAAAGTGAACGCTGGCAATAAAGAGATTATGGAAGCCAGGCAACTGATCGCGGGGCTCAATACTGACATTGAAAATTTTAAAACGGAGATAGAAACACTGAAAGGTGAAAAGATTGTTTTGATCCAGGAAAAACAAACTGCCGGTCAGCAGGTAACACTGGCAAAAAAGAATTATGATTCTGCGTTAACGGTTATCAGGCAAAAAAATGACATCATTGATATTGCCACTACATTAAATGCAGCCGACTTCAGCATTACCAGCATTCATGAAAAAAATAATGGCGGTGAAATCTCTACACTTGTAGCAAAGCGGGTTGATAAATTGCGGATCAGTTTTGAGCTTGGCGAAAACCGTGTTGCCGGATCGGGAACCAAAGAATTATTTATTTGTATAACCGGTCCTGACGGTACGCCGATATCAGTGGAAGCATTGGGCTCAGGAAAATTTGTTACCCGCAATGGAGAAGAAAAATTTTATACACAGAAAGTAGAAGTGAATTATGTGGAAGGCAACCGGCAGACAGTTAGTTTTGACTGGCGGCAGAACAGTGTTTTTGAAACCGGAACTTATAAGATTGAAGTATATAATAATGGTTTTAAAATCGGCGAAGGTATCCGGGTATTAAAGAAAGCAGGCATGTTCAATTAATTTTTTTTAAAGTCCGGGATTGTTTTTTTTTAACATTTTAACAGGCCTCATCAACAATACTCAATACAGCACTGCGTTTACCCATCTGCGCCGATTATTGGCATGGTTTTGGAAATTGTCGGGCTTGCACGAATAAAATTTCTTCATTTAAAATTACATAACTATGGCATTCGAAAATTATCCGGCAGCAACCGAACCGCAGCAGGTTCCGGCTCCAAAGAAAAATAATGCATCGGCTCTGAAGACGGGCCTTATCATTGCAATCATTGGCCTGATGGGCACCTGGGGTTATATCATCTGGGATAAAAATAAAACCAATGAAACGATACAGCAGAAAGATCAGTTAGTTGCAAGCACCAGCACACAGAAAGATGAATTACAGAAAGAACTGGACCAGGCAACAACACGCTTTGACGAATTAAAAACCAATGATACTAAAGCAATGCTGGCAAAAGACAGCGCGATGAACAGAAGAGACAAAGACATTGCTGCAACAAGAGTTAAAATACAGTCCCTGCTTTCAAAATCCAATGCCACAGCCGCAGAACTTGAAGAAGCAAAAACATTGATTTCTTCCCTCAACAGCAGTATTGCTGATTATAAGACACAGGTAGAAACCCTTACTGCACAAAATGTACAACTCACCCAGGAAAAAGAAGTGGTGACACAGCAACGTGATAAAGTGCAGAAAGATTATGATTCTACAACTGTTGTGATCAAACAGAAAGAAGACGTTATTGATGTTGGCGGCACATTGCATGCAAGCAATTTCAATATTGTTGGTATCAATGAAAAAGGAAATGGTAAAGAAAAAGAGACCAGCACGGCAAAGAGAGTTGATAAGCTCCGTATCAGTTTTGATCTGGATGAAAACCGCATTACTCCTTCAGGCGCTAAAGATCTGTATGTATGCGTGTATGCTCCCGACGGAACTCCTGTAAGTGTTGAAGCACTTGGATCAGGTATCTTTAAAACAAGAGAAGGACAGGACAAACCATTCACCAATAAATTAAACGTAAACTACAACCAGGGGCAACGTCAGACATTGAACTTTGACTGGAAGCAGAATTCAAATTTTGCAGTGGGTGATTATAAAATTGAAGTGTATCAGAATGGATTTAAAATCGGAGAAGGCACGAGGCATTTAAAGAAAGGTGGTTTATTCAGTTAATCATCAGTTGAAATATTTATAAAATCCTGCAGTTGAAAAACTGCAGGATTTTTTTTATGCAGAAAGAAATATATCACAGAGATCATTTGATTAAATTAATGCAATACAGTTAACGAGATACCCGGGTTAACGGTGATATTCGCATTGCTTCCAGCGGTAAGACTCCGGATGGTGCTGTTTACATTCACCACAACAGTTGAATTTATATACACGTCTGTGTTGCTGTCGGGAACAATTCCACAACTCCATCTTGCAGGAGTAGACCATAAGTTGCTTCCTGTTCCTATCCATTTATTCTCAAATTTCAAAGAGAAAATATCACTGTAAGAAGTTCCATCTACAAAACAACGGTACTGATAACCATACCAGGAAGAAGGTATATTGTAGAGATTAATATTCTCTGAATTGGTGTTAGTGTAATTACTGTTATTGGCCAGATTCACAAAACCGGTTCCGTTGTTAACCTGCCATTGGTAATTGGCGCCATTAACATTGGAAGAAAAACCGATGCTTCCATTAGGACAAAGAACAACTGGTATCGGTCCGCCTACCCGGTTTTTTAATATGTTCAAATAGACACTGGCGTCATCAGCGCTTACAGAAAGCATATCCGGCTTGCTGTCGGCATCAAGGTCGTTTATACAAAAAGCCATTGGATAGTAGGATGAATATACTTCATAGCGTGGTTGCAGGCTGATCGTTCCTGCTGTTGAGCTATTTTTGAATATGCTGGTTGTACCGGTAGCGAAGAATGCATTGATAATGGTATTAGCCACAATATCCGGTTTCCCATCTCCATCTACATCGCTTACAACAATACATCTTGCAAGGGCTGGTGGATCCGACATCATTACTGTATGCGTAATATAATCCTGTTTCGCTGCAAAAGAAACGTTTCCGCTGCTGTTATTTTTCATAACAGATATTGTATTGGTGCCATAGTTTGCAACTGCAAGATCTGTTTTTCCGTCTCCATCTATATCCGCCGCTGCGATATTCACCGGGCCGGTGCCGGTAGCGAAATCCGCTTTAGCAGCAAAGTTTATTAATACTGCACTACTCAAATTCTGCAATACAGATACGGTGTTGGATGTGTTATTAACTACTGCTATATCAGGTTTCCCATCTCCATCAATATCAGCAATTGTAATTCCATTGGGGGCTGATCCTGTTGTAAAATCCTGTTTCGCTGCAAATGAAATATTTCCCGGCGTACCGGTATTTTTAAAAACAGAAACAGTATTACCGGTACTGTTCGAAACAACAATATCGGGCTTGCCATCTGCGTCCGCATCCATGAATGCAATGCCATAGGGCGCTGCCCCGGTTGTAAAATCAATTTTAGCGTCAAAAGAAACCGTACTGCCGCTGCTGGTATTTTTCAATACAGAAAAGCTGTTTGCACTCATATTGGTTACTGCCAGGTCGGGCATGCCATCACCGTCAAGGTCTGCAGCAATCATCCGTTGCGGGTTGTTGCCGGTTGCAAAACCTATTGCTGCTCCAAAACTAAGTCCATTACTGTTACTTGTATTATTGAAAACATTGACAAGTTTCCCAATGATGTTGATCATTGCAATATCGGGTTTGCCATCTCCGTTGAAGTCACTCACCAGCATATCTCCGGAATATGCAGCCGCCTGTTGTATCTGCTGATTAAAAGTATTGGCACTAAAGCTACTTGCTCCGTCAAACGTAACATCGAAAGATTTTCCATATCCTGTAAGCCCGTTTACAGTAACACTTATCGGGTTGTAACCTGCTCCCGGCGGGACTTTTGCAGAAATATTCGTTGCAGTTGAACTGAGCACTGTTGCTTTTACGGCACCAAAAAAAATAATATTATCAGTAGCAGTAGTACTGAAATTATTTCCAGTGATGCTTACAGTATCTCCTACTTTACCGGCAACAGGTGTAAATGAACTGATGGATGGTTGTGCAAAAATCTGTAAGGAAAAAATAATTGCAGCAGGTAACAGGTAAATTCTTTTCATAAAAAAATTAGATCAGTTTCCCCGCAGTTTTAGAAGGTATAAACAAAATACACTTTTTTTTCAATAATTGCAACATTCGCTATAACTCATAAAACCGCAGTTTATTTTTTAAACTGTTCATTTCCTGCTGGAGTTGCTGCATCTGGTCCAGCAGGTGAATGATGGTTTCAATACCCTCAACATTAATATCCATTTCAAAATGCAGGCGGATTATTTTTTCCAGTTGTGATAACTCTTCCGTTGGTATAAATGTGCGTTCTTCAATAGAAATAATATTGATTAATCCGGAATCATGCAGTGAACTGATAAAAGATATTGCTATCTGGTGATTGGCGCAGAATTCATCTGCAGGAATTAATTGTTCTTTCTCCATAACGTTTCTTTTAAGTTTTAGACAGCCGGGCAAAGAGTTCCTTTTGTTCTTCTGTAAGATCAACGGGTATCTTCACCGTCCAGGTAACATAAAGGTCTCCAGCCATTCCTTCCTTTTTATAAACAGGAAATCCTTTTCCTTTGAGCCTGATCTTTGAATTGCTTTGTGTGCCGGCCTTTACCGAAAGTTTTACTTTCGCATCCATGGTATCGATCATAATTTCACCACCAAGGACGGCTGTATAAAGATCTATTTCCACCACCGTATACAGATCATTACCCAATCTTTTAAAATGCAGGTCATCAGGAATGGAGAAACTGATGTAGAGGTCACCGTTAGGACCGCCATTTGTTCCCGGCGCTCCATATCCTTTCAGTTTAATTACCTGTGCGTTCTCGATGCCAGCAGGAATTGTGATGCGGACATTCTTACCATTGACCGTAAGTGTTCGCTGATGTGTATGAAATGCATCTTTTAAACTGAGCTGAAGTTCGGCATTGTAATCCTGGCCGCGGAATTTCGTCTGCCTGCCGCCGCCGCCGCTGCCAAACATAGAAGAAAAGAAATCTGAAAAATCTGCGCCACCGAAATCTCCTGAAAACTGCTCTCCTGCCGGGTTGCGGGATTGCTGTGAATGACGGGCCTGTTCAAACTGTTCGGCATGCTGCCAATCCTTTCCATACTGATCGTACTTCTTTCTTTTTTCAGGATCACTCAATACTTCATTGGCTTCATTGGCCTGTTGAAATTTTTTATGAGCGTCCTTATCGTTGGGATTTACGTCAGGATGAAGTTTTCTTGCCAGTTTCCTGTAAGCTTTTTTGATGTCATCGGCGGATGCATTCTTATCAATCCCGAGTACTTTATAATAATCAATAAAATCCATTGATCTGTTTTAATGATAAATCTAACTAAAAAAAACCGACGGGCGTTTTATCTAACAGGTAATAAACAAAATTCATTCTCCCAAAGGATAAAAATCCGGTCATTCAAATCTGCTATTCAGCACGCGTTGCATTAACTTGCAATAACAATTTGTGATATGATTGCTTCTTCCAGCATTAAATTATTGCGGCTGCCGTTTTCAATTTTTTTATCTCCACTGTATTTTTTTGCATTGTCGCAGGTGCCGCATATCAACTGGCCAAAAGCGTTGCTGGTATTTTTCATTCTTCATTTCCTGATCTATCCTGCCAGCAATGGATACAATAGTTATATGGACAGGGATACCGGCAGCATCGGTGGAATCGAAAAACCACCATTGCCTTTGAGGCAACTATTTTATATCACAGCCGTTCTGGATATCACAGGAATTTTATTAGGTTTTCTCATCAGTCCATTATTTGGTTTTTTTATGCCTTTGTATATCGGAGCGTCCAAAGCATATAGTTATCGTGGTATCCGGTTAAAAAGATTTCCGGTGCTGGGTTATATTGTTGTCATTATTTTCCAGGGGGCCTTTACATTCTGGCTGGTTTATTATGGCAGCAATGCAGCAGATACCATCGCTGTTCCCTGGCAGGGCCCGGTCATCTGTGCATTATTGATCGGTGGTTTTTATCCCCTTACCCAGATCTATCAGCACCGGCAGGATTTTGAAGACGGCGTAATTACCATCAGTTATAAACTTGGCTATATGGGTACTTTTTTATTCTGTGCAATTGTTTACGGGTTTGCCTGGATATTGATGGCACAATATTTTATCTCTAAGGAAGCCTGGTATAAATTAGTAATGGTCAGCATCTTTTTTATTCCGGTTATCGTATATTTTATAAGCTGGTTTGGAAAAGTGAAAAAAGACAATTCAGCAGCTAATTTTAAGAATACAATGAAGATGAACTGGCTGGCAGCAGGCTGTACCAATACAGCATTTATAATTTTATTAATCTGGAAATATTTTGAGTAAGATACTATCGATAGGCACAGCAGTACCGGAATACAGGCACGAACAACAGGATATACTAGGTTTTATGCAATGTGTGTATGCCCTGGATGAAACCGAAAAACGAAAATTAAAATTCCTTTACAGGCAGGGCGGAATCAATACAAGGTATTCAGTAATTCCTGACTATAGTCTGCCGGCAGCAGAATGGCAATTTTATAAACCAACAGAAAACCTGGAACCTTTTCCAAAACTGGAACAACGGATGCAATGGTATCAGCAACATGCAGCAACATTATCACTAAAAGCAGTTGCACAATGTGTAGAAAAATTTCCCGCAAAAAGCATCACGCACCTGATCACAGTGAGCTGTACGGGAATGAGTGCTCCCGGACTTGATATTGAATTGATTGAACTTTTAAATTTACCCGCTACTACTTTTCGTACATCGGTAAATTTTATGGGCTGCTATGCAGCTATCCATGCATTAAAATTAGCAGATGCATTTTGCAAAGCAGATACAAATGCTAATGTGATGATCGTATGCACGGAACTTTGTACACTTCATTTTCAGAAGGAATATAGTGTAGATAATATCACCAGCAGTATGTTATTCTCAGATGGCGCAGCTGCAGTACTGGTATCGGGAAATGATGAAGAGCAGGGATTGCGCATTGATCATTTTTATTCCATGATATCCCTGAATGGTAAAAAAGATATGGCATGGGAACTTTCATCGAGAGGATTTTTAATGACATTGAGCAGTTATGTTTCAGATCTTATTGAAGAAAATTTCGATGACCTTACAAAAAATGCATTACAGGCCGCCGGAATAAATAAGGAAGACATTACTAAATGGTGCATTCATCCCGGAGGGAAAAAAATACTGGAAGCAGTTCATAAAAGTCTTGGCTTTACCAACGGCCAGTTAAAACCCTGCTATGATGTTTTAGAAGATTATGGAAACATGTCTTCGCCCACTGTTCTTTTTGTTTTGCAGAAAATAATGAATGCACTGGATAAAAATGAACCGGCTAAAATTTTCGGGGCAGCATTTGGTCCGGGTTTAACCATGGAAACATTTATTCTTTCAGCATGATCAATCTCAGCAGGCGCAGTTATCAGAAAGAACTGATGGATGAAGATAATATTCCATTTGCCGCCATGGCACAAACGCTGAAAGAATTGAATATTATCAATACAAGACTGGGCGGCCATTCCATTACTTTAAGTGGCGTTAAACAACTTGCAGAAAAAGATCAGCCGCTCGTGATCTGCGAGATCGGTTGCGGTGGTGGTGATAATCTTTTTACTGTTTATAAATATTGTATTCAGAAAAACATTTCAGTAACCTTTATCGGCATTGATATGAACGCGGAATGCATTGTATTTGCCCAACAGCAGTACCCGGAACTTCCCTGCCAATGGATATGCAGCGATTATTCGATACTTGATTTTAAAAGCGCCCGGCCGGATATCATATTTTCTTCTTTATTCTGTCATCATTTTACAGATGAACAATTGGTATATATGCTTCAATGGCTGAAACGAAACAGCAATACCGGTTTTTTTATTAATGATCTTCAGCGGCATTGGCTGGCTTATTACCTGATTCAATACATCACAAAATTTTTCAGCAAGTCATATCTTGTAAGAAATGATGCCTGTTTATCAGTTGCCAGAAGTTTTATTAAAAAAGATTGGGAACAGATTTTCAGCGTAGCTGAAATCAGCAATTACACAATCCGGTGGAGATGGGCTTTCCGTTGGTTGATCACTGTAAAAAATATTTAAGCGCATTCGAAGCAATCTGCATTAAAAAAATAATGTTCTTCAACATACATGAACCCTGGCAATAAAATATATGATGTTGCGATAGCTGGCGGTGGCCTGGCGGGGCTTTGTCTTTCTATACAGCTTGTCAGGCATGGTCATTCAGTAATTTTATTTGAAAAGGAAACTTATCCTTTTCACAAAGTATGTGGTGAATATATAAGTATAGAATCATGGGATTTTCTGGAAGGACTTGGCGTGAATCTTACCAAACTGAATGTATCAAAAATTACAGAACTGCAGGTATCCGCTGTAAACGGAAAAATGTTTAAACAATCCCTGCCCTTAGGTGGCTTTGGCATCAGCCGTTATCTGTTAGATCATCATCTTGCCGGGATCGCTGTTTCGGCCGGTGTAACTGTTATGGAGAATTGCAGGATCAACGATATTGTTTTCAACGACCAGGAATTTGCAATTGATACAGGAGCCGGCCTTTATAAAGCAACTGTAGCTTGTGGAAGTTTTGGCAAAAGAAGTAATCTCGATATCAAATGGAAACGTCCTTTTGCACAGGCGGCAAAAAATAAGCTTAATAATTACATCGGTATTAAATATCATATCCATACAGATTTTCCGACTGATACAATTGCGTTGCATAATTTTAAAAACGGTTACTGCGGCATGGTGAAGATCGAAGATGATAAATACAATCTTTGTTATCTGACCACGGCTGACAATCTGAAAAAGAGTAATGGCAGTATACAAACAATGGAACAAACAATATTATCTTCCAATCCGCATCTGAAAAAAATATTTGAAGGATGTAAAATATTATACGAAGAGCCATTGAGTATTTCACAGATCAGTTTTGATAAAAAAAACCAGGTTGAAAATCATGTATTGATGACCGGAGATGCTGCAGGTATGATCACGCCGCTCTGCGGTAACGGAATGAGTATGGCAATGCATGGAAGTAAACTCGCAGCCGGACAGATTGATTCTTTCTTAAAAGGTATTATAACAAGAAGCCTGATGGAGATCAATTATCAGAAACAATGGCAGCAGCAATTCAGTAAACGCCTGAAAACCGGAAGAAGAATTCAAAGTCTTTTTGGAAATAATTTTACAACCAATCTCCTGATATCATCGGCAAAAATATTTCCTGCTTTTACAGAATACCTGATCAGGCAAACGCATGGCGATCATTTTTAATTGATATATATGTCAATTATCTTGCGATGATGTATCATTAAAAATGTAAATAATACCCTTTATTTGAGCAGGGCCTTACATTAAGATTGTTGTTAATGTTTTTTTAAAGCTAATCCATAAAAAAAAACAGGATTTCTTTTTGCTGATGCTCCGTAAAATATTTATTATGAAAATTCTTTACTCAATTGTACTTCTTGGTACTATCGCCCTTTCCTCCTGCTCAAAGATTCATCCTGAAGCCACTTTGGTGGGTACATGGAAACTGGATGATGTTGTAAAAAAGAAATTTTTTGATAATGATCACGTAAATACTGGTTACGAAGCAGGCCTCTTCAGTTTTTATGCGGATGGCCGGGCAGCTTATAATGGGGGAGGTTTGGCTATGACCGGAAACTGGAACATGCATTATGAAGACCGCGGCAGTTATAATTCGGACGGAGAGTATCAGTCAGATAATTACCTGGTGCTCCGGATAACCTTAGGGGATCTTTCTGCTAACCAGTTTTTAACCTGGGAATTTGATGAGACTGACTTTAAAAGAAGCAGCGACAGGATGGATGGATTTATGCATTACGCGACTTATTCTTACCAATATGTTTTTATCAGGCAATAATTATAAAACTAACCTCATTATGTGCTAAACCTGTTAGTATCTTTTTAAATAAAAATCCGACCTTCACTTCAAATCAAAACAAGTAAGTAAATATGGCCAGATCGCAGGAAACTTTTGGAAAAAAAGAAAAAGAAAAGAAAAGATTAAAACAAAGGCAGGATAAGCAGGAAAAAAAAGAAGAGCGCAAAGCCAACGGGACAAAAGCCAGGAGCCTGGATGATATGATGGCTTATATAGATGAGAATGGAAATATCTCTTCCACTCCCCCCGATCCCAATAAAAAGAAAGTCTTTAAGCAGGAGGATATGCAGATTGCAGTACCCAAGTATGTTCCGGGTGAAGAAGCAGATGCTGTAAGAACAGGGATTGTTACTTTTTTTAACGATGCCAAAGGATTTGGTTTTATCCGGGACCTCCAGACGCAGGAAAGCGTTTTTGTCCATATCAACCAATTATCCGCTCCCGTAAAGGAAAATGAGAAAGTAAGTTTTGAAGTACAGATGGGACCAAAAGGAGCAAGTGCGGTGAATGTACAGAAAGCTCAATAATAATATTATTAAAATAAAAAGAAGCAATCATAATGATTGCTTCTTTTTATTGCACGATACCAAATATATTTGATCAGTGCCTGTATTCTTTTATTAGCTGAATAATCCGCCCTTTTTAAGTTCGCGTGTTCCTTCTCCGATCTTAAATCCATTCTGATAAATCTGAATGGTATAATTTCCTTTTTGAAAATTGGCGCCCGGTACAAAAGAGAACTCTACATTTTTCTTTTTAGCTGTTTCAACTTCTACCGGCAATTTAGTAGTAAAAGATTTATCGCCTTCTTCACGTGTTGTAAAAGTTCCAGAACCCAGTGCTTCTGCTGAAACAGGCTGTCCGTCAGGAGCGATTACCACAACGTATACATCTGTAGAACCTGATTGTGCTATCCTGTTATCAACATCAAAAGAGATGAGTAATTTATCTACACGTTTGGCAGTAGAAGTTACTTTTTCTTTACCATTACCCTTTACATTGACTGGTGTAATAGCAATGTTAGAGGCATTGAGTGTAGAAGCCACATCAACTTTTTTTGCGAGATCTTCTTTTACGGCTGTAGTTGCAGTAAGATCTTCATTTAGCTTTTGCTTCTCCTGGGTCAGTACTTCTTTATCCTGGGTCAACACTGTTTTTTCCTGTGTCAAGGTCTGATTGTCTTGTGTAAGACGAGCCATTTCCTGTTGCATGCTGCTGATATTATCATTCAGTTTTGCAATTAATGTTTTAGCTCTTGACAATTCTGCTGCAGTAGCATTCTTCTTGTTAAGGATACTGCGTATCTCAGTTTTTGTTGAAGCAATCTCGCCATTTTTTGCTGTAAGTTTTGCTTCAAGTCCTGAATTTACTGTAGCCATAGAATCAAGTCTGGCCAATGATCCGTCAAAGCTTTTCTGAATATCGCTCTTTTCATCAGTAACCTGAGCGATCTGTGTCTGTTGCTTTTCAATAGTATTACCTGTTTTATTTTTATCAACTATCAGGTAAGCAGAAACTGCTACAAATGCAAAAGCAAGAATACCTATAACAGCATTTTTGCTGTTATTTTTTCGCGGCGCCCGGCTATCAATAGTAGCTTCGGGAAAATTTGTTTTGTTCATGATATTAGTTTGAGATTAAAAAATAATGTCGTCAGAGATGCTTAATAAAATGATTCAGTTTATTTTTTTGGTTTAATTAAACTCATCTCTTTTTTTAAGGTCGGCATCCATGTTTCTATAACCGTGCCAAAAATATTTTATATCAAAATCATAAAAGACCTTAACAAATTTTCAAGG
Organism: Ferruginibacter sp.; assembly: GCA_040003235.1. GTDB lineage: Bacteria > Bacteroidota > Bacteroidia > Chitinophagales > Chitinophagaceae > Ferruginibacter. The sequence goes on from JBDUCW010000076.1 coordinate 19,645, forward strand.
ATCTATTACTATTTAATGACAATTTCGAATTAGCCGATATGAGCTTTCGCCCTGCTGAATACATCAGTCATATGATTAAACATTTTTTTATCAGGTATCTGTTCAGGACTCATACTTTTTTTGGTCGTTTTTTTTCTTGCTACTAAATATACAGTCAATGCTGCTGCTGCGATGGCAGAAAGAATCATTTTATTTTTCATAATTTTTTGTTTTATACTCTGTCGAAACAATCACTATGCCATTACCGGAATAAGTATATATAATCCAAATCTTTCAGTCATCATTATAAATAATGTAGCAGGTATTCCCCGGAATGCATATAACCTGAAAAGGGAACTTAAAAAATTTTCATTTCTTCACATACGCATGAACAGAACGCACCAAAATGCACTTAACTTTGTTCATCCGAAAGATTGACCAATGATTTTTATATTTAGATTTTTACATTTTACTTTCAGGAGGCAGGCATTAATAACCGTCGCTATATGCTGCTGCAGTTTTTTTTCCTTTGCAGATCCGTCAGATACCACCATCACTTCTACGCGTGAAGATGCAATCCGGTTTATTGAAACCATTAAAGAATTAAAACCAAGCGGCTGGTGGCCGAATGTTAAACCTTCACTCTTTCTACAAAATATTAAGGCCAATATATATGAGCCGCTAAGTCTTTATGAAGGCAGCAATACGAATTTTTGCAGTTATGCTGCTCTTTCTTATTTACCACTACATGACGACCCACTTGGTTTTGCAAAATTTTTACTTGATCTGTATAAAGAAGGTAAAGCAAAATATAATAAAATACTTTTCAATCCTTCTCAAAAAATCCGTGAAGCTACGGGCAAGTTGCAATTCAAAGGAACGCTTGACATCAGACCTGCTGAACAAATGTGGTTTCTTTGTCTTGCCAATCGTTTTAAAGGATACGTAAATATTTTTAATCACAATTATGATCCGGGTGATGAAAACACTTTCTGGGCTTCTACCAATTACGGAAAATTTAACCGGATGATCAGGAAAATATTCAATTATAAAATTACGGCAAGAGGTTCCGACCTGATGCATCCGTGGATCAATGATCTGTATGGTTATGTTTCGGAAAAAATGAAAAGCGGTATTACCATCTTATACCTGAACAATCAATATCTCCGGAAAAAAAATCATGTTACCATGAAACTGGCTCTGCCAACGCATTTTGTTATTCTCCTTGGATTTTCAAGGGCAGAAAACGGAATGATCAATATCACTTACTGGGATTACGGTTTCCGTACCTTACGGCAACTTACAGATGCTGCTTTCAAAAAAATAATTTTTGGTGTGACACACTGTACAAAAAAATTAAGCACGGATGAATAAAGGAGCAGCCATATTATTGCTGTTTGTTATTGTTCTCGCATATTCATGCAGAACTACTAACATGACCAATTATTATGAAAAGCATAAGAGTATACTCGACAGCATGCAATCATCCTATAAAGAACAATTTAAATCAGTTCCCTTTTCAATTGCCTTTACAGATAAATCTTATCAAAACTTCGGTATTGAGATAACGACTGATTCCATAAAATATATTTATGAGTTCAAGGTTACAGAACAGGATCGGCTGAAAGACACTTTATTAAAATACCATTTGTCTGTGCCCGGCGTGCAAACATTGCTTACCAGCATGCAGCTGATCAGATGCGCCTGGATCAACAGGCTTGATTATTATGTTGATGAGAAAAAAAATTCGCTTGTATACATGTCCATTAAGGCGAGGGCTTTCAATTATCCTTTTACCAGCAAAAAATATTATATCATTACCTATTTTTCCAAACCTCAATACTACGATGAACAGGGAAGACTGCTGATCAACAGGAAACAGCGGAAACTGCAACGGATCAATAATGATGTGTTCCGCAGAATCAATGACAGGGTTTGCTATTCCATCTCCAATCTCTTCAGGTAAAGATTTAAATGATACCATAGTGCTCTTATGGAAACTGTGTATTATTTTTAAATAAACTTATTAATATGAACAGAAGATCTTTTTTGCAGGATACTTCACTAACAGGTCTTGCCCTG
>JBDUCW010000193.1:0-6432 GCA_040003235.1 Ferruginibacter sp.
CCGACCTTCGGGTTATGAATCCGATGCTCTAACCAGCTGAGCTACCCCGACATAACGTTTTATGGTGAAGGGGTGCAAAAATAGAGAATCTGACCTAATTGGTAAAATCCTTTTTCAACTATAACAGGAATCTGTAGTTTCACTTCGGGCCAGGTCGTGTTTAGATGACTTTATACAATTTTGCCTTGGCCAGAAAATCAGGAAGGTTCGTCACATTGAGCTTTTGAAATATCCTTGCTTTATAAGTACGGACGGTAGATGACTCGACATTGAGTTGGGCCGCGATCTCATCAAAGGTTTTTCCATTGGCCAGCAGTTGTGCAATACTTAATTCCCTGGTAGAAAATTTTTCTAATGGATTTCCCGGCTTATTGTTTAAAAATTCATCTGCAAGGATTGTTTTAAATTCTTCATCGAGGTATTGCTTTTTTTCTATCAGGATCGCTTTGAATGCTTTTGCGATCACCTGCACACTTGACTGTTTATTGAGATAACCCATGATCCCCATCTGATATAATTTTTTGGCATATAGTTCAGTAGGACTGGTAGAAAAGAAAAGTATCATCTGTTTTGCAGTACGGTTCAGAATCCATTCGGTAAGACTGATGCCGTCCATATCCGGCAGGTTCATATCCAGCACAATCAGGTCGAAATCCTGTTTCTTTAATTGCTCAATACAGCTATCTCCATCTGGTGCCTCGGTGCAAACAGCCTGGGGAAACTCGGAACGGATAATGTATTCCAGGCTTTGCCGTACAATTGCATGATCGTCTACTAAAAGAATTTTCATACCGGGGTTTTACAGTGTTATAAATCTACTACATTATTCCTTCCTTTAATAGTGGGAATTGAAAATACACAGTCGTTCCCGAATCTTTTATACTCGCGATGCGGTAACTGCCGCCCAACTTCTGTGTAAGAATACACATAATATAAAACCCAAGCGATTTTCGCTGTTTGTAGCGGAGTTGCCCTTGCTGCTGAAGTTCCGTCAGTTCATGCACCAGCTCTGCATTCATGCCACGCCCGGTATCTGACACAGATAATTCAAGCTGTTCATTAACAGCAGCAGAAATATGGATCGTACCATTATGCGTATACTTGTTAGCATTGTCAATCGCATTCCTCAATATTACAAAAAGCAGTTTTGGATCTGTTGTAAAATAAACATCATCCTGCACACTTGCAGTTAATACATTCTTATTGCCGTTAATTGCCAGATCATATACTTTTTTTACTTCTTCAATCACTTCATTGATGCGTATTTTTTTCGGATTTATTTTTAACTGGTTTTCGTTATCCTGTATCCAGCAAACAAATTCTTCAATCAGTTTGTGTACTTCATTTGAACATTCATAAGCAGCAAACAATCCCTTTTTTAAAGACCCGTTATCATTGCCGGGCAATTGTGAAAGTAACTGGCTGATATTAAAAGAAAGAAACTTAAGCGGCGAACGCAGATCGTGCGTAAGTACTGCATAATATTCTTCTTTCAAAAAATTGCTTTGCTTCAGATTTGCTTCCGAGGCACTCAATTCCCTGATCACTTCTACGAGATTCTCATTGATTTCCTGCAATTCTTTTGTTTTTTGATTCACCGACTGCCGCAACTGCTTTTTATTTTTCAGAATATACCATATCCGGATATAATGCAGTGTTACCAGCATCAACAGCAGCAGTAACGCAGCAATGATTTTGAACCAAATTGTTTGATACCATCGGTAAGGCACGGTAAAATCCTTTGCTGTAATAAGAACTGCTTTCCCTTCAACATCGTTGTAATGCCGCAAACTGAATTGCAGTTTATGATTGCCAGGCGACAGGTTATTATAGTTAATAAAAGAGTTGGGGATTAATTTGTGCCAACCATTATCCGTATTGGTTAACCGGTACAAAACTTCCAGATCGCCGCGGTTACCAAAATAAGGAACAACCGGTCTGAACTGAAGATCATACAGGCTGCTGTCGGGATTAAAAAGAGGATCTTTGCTGGATTCATTCACAGGTTCCACCAACACATTCAGCGGCAATGGAGGCGAAATTATTTTCTGTGGATTGAAGATCACCAGCCCTTTTGCATTGGCGAAAGCAAAGCAGGTATCAGATAATATTGCAGAAGAAATATTGCTGCTGCCATTGAATTCTGTAGAAATACCTGTCCCAAAATTGGTAAAAAGCCCGAATGCCACGTGGCTGGTTTCATTAATATTTTTCTTCAGCAGTTGCTCCAGCGGCATTTGTATAATTCCATCATTACTGCTCACCCAAATTGATTTGGTATTTTTATCCGTGATAAAAGCATGCGCTGATGGAGGCATTCCTTTTTCTGCTGAAGACAAATGCGTCCATGTATTATCTTTATATTGATAAATGCCTTTATCGAAAGTACCCAGCAGATAATTATTTTCTCCAAGTTTTTCAATTGCCCTCACATAAACATTTAAAAGTTCCTTTACCGGCTTTATACCGTTTCCCGCAACATCATATTGATACAATCCCCGATCGCTGCCCAGCCAGAACGTTTGTGCATTTATTGCATATAGTACATTGAAGTCAGCGCCAAACCCGAGCGCATGCAGAAGCTGAAGAGAGCTTATTTTATTCTTAAAAATAAATTTACTGAACGACCTGTTTGTGAGCACAAAAAAAGTAGTGTCATCCTGTTGATACATGCCCGAAAAAACTTTTTCAGTGCCAAGACTGATCACTGCTGTTGGCTGTTCTGTATCCGCCCGCAGGTAACACAATTGAGCATTTTTATTTCTTTGATACCAGATATTTCCGGCCTTGTCTTTAAAGAGATAATATTTGTTACATGGTTCACCGTCTAAGATCCGGGAACTGCCATCATTTCCCAGCCAAACCAATCCTGCATTACTGATCGTGACAAGGCCTTTATCTGCCGGTAATACAGAATAGTAATAATCTTCTCTATTGTTCTCTAATCCTGCCGGCCGATAAGATAATAATGAAAATTGTTTGGGACGATAAATGACCAATCCCCTGTTAAGATAATAACTGATGAATATTTGCTGGGCAGGCGAATAAAATACAGTAGTAGGAATTTCTTTGCCCGGATCTCTGACCAACAATTTTGTATCTAATTCTTTTGTCTTGCTATCTTCAGTGGCTTCATAAATATCACCTTCGTACCAGATCAGGAACCTGTTGGTTCCGGATGTTTTGAATAATTTAATATTGGCATAATTTATTTTTGGATTCACGGATTGCATATCTCCAGATATCATCGCAGGCCTGGGATTTACCGCATCATTTTCCCAGCAGAGCAACCCTGAATTTGTAACAAGATAAAAATTATCTCCTGTTGCAATTAAATGATTGCCCGAACTCAATGGCGCATCATTATAAATAAGCCTGCCTGTTCTGCCATTCAGGAATTCACGAAAGCCCATCGTGATGACATCGCCATTAACCATGTACAGAAATACTCTTTTTGATTTTTGCATTAACTGGATCTCTGAAATCTGCTCTTTCAACTGCGGGTTGACTCTGTCGGTTCCGGAATAGATCGCATAAGGAAAAAGAGTGGTACTGTAAATTAACTGCTGTCCGTTGCCCAATGGTAAAGGCTGAATGCAGCTCTGGCTGTCGATCCTGTAAAGATTTCCTTTTCCATCCTGGATGCACCAGTTTGTGCCTTCATCGCCTGTTATTTGTGGAATGCCCGACATCCTTTCAAACTTCAGTGCGCTGGTATTCGAAACAGAATAATGCCTGAACCTGCTTCCGTCATATCTATATAGTCCTGTTTGCGTAGAAAACCAGATACAGTTATTTACATCGGCAACCATTCCGTTTACAAGATTGACTTCAGATGTAAGTGATTGAAAATTTTCTTCCTGAAAATAAGGTTGCTGAGCAATCAGCTTACTGAAGGATAGCATTAAAGCCAGGTATAAGAGAAGGAATTTTTGGTTATAGCTCATCAGGGTTAACTTTAGGAATGGATATTCAACCCCTGCAAGATAAATTATTTTTCCGGGGAATTGTTGTAACAAAGATCAACGACAATCCGGTATTGTTATCAGTTTATTTTATACAACTGTGCCTTCGCCAAAAACTCATGCAGGGTATTTACATCCAGTTTTTGAAAGATCCTTCCTTTGTAAGTTCGGATAGTGGAGGCTTCGATATTTAACAGCCCCGCGATCTCATCGAAAGTTTTGCCATCGGCGAGCAATTGGGCTATGCTTAATTCTCTTTTAGAAAGTTTCTCCATTGGATTACTTGGATTCCTGTTTAAAACATCGTAAGCAAGTATTTCTTTGAATTCTTCATTCATGTATTGTTTTTTTTCAGTGAGGATGATCTGGAGCGCCTTTACGACCTCACTTAACGGCGCCTGTTTGTTCAGATAACCCATCACTCCTACCTGATATAATTTTTTTGCAAAGACTCCTGTTGGATTCATCGAAAAAATCAAGATCTTCTGTTCAGGATTATACTGCATGATCCACTCTGTAAGATTGATACCGTTCATGTCGGGAAGATTCATATCGAGTATGAGCAGGTCGAATTTTTCCTGTTTTACCAGGTCAATACAGGAAAGTGCATTATCCAGTTTTGTACAGGATGCTGAAGGAAATTCTGAGCGTACGATCAACTCAAGGCTTTGGCGTATCACATCGTGATCATCTACTATTAGAATTTTCATACAGGTTATTTTACGGTAAAAAATTACTACTTTTCCTTTAATATTAATAATATCTTTATTTAACCTTTTTTTCTTTTAGATTTACGGTACAACCTAAGGCAAACTAATATTCCATAAAGTAATTATTTTCATTTTATATGAAATAAAATTTTTAAATATGGATAGTCAAAACACTGTTGATGAAAACCCGCCTTACGGTGAAGATCAACTCAGTCTGATATACAATACCAGTTCAGATGTGATCTTTCTTCTTGCTGTTGAATCCGATGGCCGGTTCAGGTTTCTTTCCGTTAACCGGATGTATCAAACTGTTACCGGCTTACCAAAAGAACATGTGGTCGGTAAATATGTAGATGAAATTATACCGCATCATTCGCTCGCTTCAGTAATCAAGAAATACAATGCAGCAATTTCAAATTGCAGAACTGTCAGCTGGGAAGAAACATCCGACTATCCTTCCGGAAAAAAAACAGGTATTGTAACGATCAGCCCTTCTTTTGATGTAAATGGAAAATGCAATATGCTGGTAGGAACCCTGCATGATATTACCGGCCGGAAAAAAGCAGAAGAACAGATTACAAGAGAGCGGGATCTTTCAGATGCCATGATCAATAGCCTGCCAGGTATGGTTTATCTTGTATCAGATTCCGGTAAATTTATCCGTTGGAACCGTGAACTGGAAAGTGTTTCAGGTTACTCCGCCGAAGAGATCAGCAGATGCCACCCAACCGATTTCTTTGAAGAAATCAATAGACCTGCTATCCAGGCAAAATTGCAGGAAACATTCAGCAATGGTTCTGCAGATATTGAATCACTGATGCTGACAAGGTCCGGCGAAAAAATTCCTTACTATTTTACAGCCCAACGCATACAATACGAAGGCGCTCCTTGCCTTATAGGCATTGGTATAGATATTACAGAGCGTAAAAAAGCAGAAGAAGCCCGGAAAAAAAATGAAGAAGAAAAAGAGAAAGTATATTATCAACTGAACGAACGGATAAAAGAACTGACCACCTTATACCGTGCCGGACAGATACTGCAATCAGATAAAAAAAATGTTGCCGGATTGATGCAGGAATTTGTAACCATACTTCCTTACGGATGGCAATATCCTGAGATAACAGCTGCAAGGATACAATTGAATGGCGAAACTTTCTGCACTGCTAATTTTGGATTGAGTCCCTATCTTCAAAGCGCAGCTTTCCAGGCCTCGGAAGGATTTACAGGATCGCTTGAGATATATTATCTTGAAGAACGTCCCGAAGAAACAGAAGGGCCTTTTCTTAAAGAAGAACGCAGCCTGATCAATATGCTGGCCGAGATGCTGGGATTATATTTTTCCCGCAAACAGGCGACTGAGCAATTGCTCACCCAAAAGGAATTATCAGAATCCATCATCAATAACCTTCCCGGTGTATTCTATATTTTTGATGCTGAAGGTCAGCACCTGCTCTGGAATAAAAACTTTGAAACGGTTACCGGTTACAGCACTGAAGAGATCCGCAGTAAACCTGCGGGAACATTTGTAGAAGGAGAAGACCTGGAACTGCTAAGTAAAAAAATTGAAAAGGTTTTCATTGAAGGCTATGCGGATATTGAAGTGGTGATGATCATTAAGGACGGCAGCAAAGTTCCTTATTATTTTAATGGCATCGCCATTACGTACATGGGAAAAAATTGTGTACTGGGTGTTGGTATAGATATCAGCCAACGCAAAAAAGCGGAAGAACAGTTATTAAAAGAAAAGGAATTATCTG
>JBDUCW010000194.1:0-6399 GCA_040003235.1 Ferruginibacter sp.
TGGAAGTTTTAGATCCTGAACAGAATCATTCCTTCTATGATAATTACCTCGAACTGGAATACGATCTGAGCAGGGTATTGTTTATTGCAACTGCAAATAATATTGCCAATATACAACCTGCATTGAGAGACCGTTTAGAGATCATTGACCTGAATGGCTATGCAGTGGAAGAAAAAATTGAGATCGCCAAGCGGCACCTGTTGCCCAAACAAAAGGAAGCTCACGGTCTTGATAAAACGAATTTCAAACTCAGTGATACGGTACTGGAAAAAATTATTGAAGACTACACAAGGGAAAGCGGCGTGCGTGATCTTGACCGCCAGCTCGCCAGCATTATGCGCAACCAGGCAAAGGAACTTGCTACAAAAGGAAAATTAAAAGCTACTGTAACCGCCAATGATGTTGAACGCATATTGGGAAAGCCGCGTTACAGCAATGATATGTACAAAGTGGCTAATATGCCCGGTGTTGCAGTTGGGTTGGCATGGACTTATGTTGGCGGTGATATATTATTTATTGAAACCGCGTTGAGTGAAGGCAAAGGAGAACTGAAACTAACCGGGAATCTCGGGAATGTAATGAAAGAAAGTGCCAGCACCGCTTATACATGGCTGCAGACCAATACCAAAAAACTGGATATAGATCCGGCAGTGTTTACTAAAAAGAATATTCATATACATATACCGGAAGGAGCAACGCCGAAAGATGGTCCCAGTGCAGGTGTTACGATGATGACGGCATTGGCCAGCGCATTTACACAGCGTAAAATAAAACCATTTCTGGCTATGACGGGTGAGATCACTTTACGCGGACAGGTATTACCGGTAGGAGGCATTAAAGAAAAAGTATTGGCTGCTAAAAGGGCCGGCCTGAAAGAAATTATCATGTGCTGGCAGAATGAAAAAGATGTACTGGAGATCAACAGCCAGTTCATTAAAGGAATTAAATTTCATTATGTAAAAACAATGCAGCAGGTGCTGGACCTGGCGCTTACCTGATATTCGTCAGTGTTTTGTCATAATAGTTTTAATAAATGTATTATCCTGGAATAATAAAACCATTCTTTAATATTCAACGTACATAATGATCAGGCTGACGCCTAAATGTTAGTCCTGGTTGTTTTAAGGGTTAAAGTAATTCCTTCTGAATCTTCAGGAGGAATTTTTATATCTGACCAGTCATGAACGGAACGATGAACAGGATGAGCCTTCCCACGGAGTATGATGTGAACTCAAACTGTTAAGCCTGAGCGTATCCATTTTATATTGCTTAATTTTATTTCATGATACAACATACCATCAAATGCCTTGCAATAATATTGATTGCAATACCAATAAGTTTTCATTCAAATGCACAAGCCGGTAAAAAAGATAAAGTTGCTAAATACGAAGCCGCTGTTCATTTCAGCAGTATCTGTTGCGGAACCAGTGGGGATGATTTTTTAAAAACCTTTCTGAAAAAATTCAATACACAGAATAAAGTTGCCGTGCCCGCGCAAAAACTCGGCGGATGCGGAAGGGAAGGAGAGTTCAATGTTTTATTTTCATTGACAAAGCTGAAAAAAAATATCAGTACAAAATTTATTGCAGGACTAAAAGTGGTTGTTGAAAAGCAAAATCAATTCATCAAAACAGAAGGGCAGAGCAAAGGACCTTTGAATATTTCTTATAATATCGGATTGAATGAGATCGTGGGCTGCAGAGGGGAGTTGGAATTGTTTTGAGTGTTGAGTTTTAGTTCCTTCGTTTTAAAATATATTTTAAATATCTGCAACTATTTGATAACAGAAGAATAATCAACCAGAAAAATTTCAACACTCAACACAAAACTCAAAACCTTGCTACCAGTTTTAAATTCACCAGTCTTGGTGTTAACCGGTTTGGAATACTGAATACATTATTGGCAAAATCTTTTATGAGTTGGTAACTGATCGTATTATCGCGATCAATAAGATTGAATACTTCAAAACTTGCCCAGATATTTTCAAAATCTTTAAAAGGACTATGACTGCGGCGCAGATTTTTTTCACTCAGTAACAAAGCGCTGAAACCAACGTCCACTCTGATGTACGGCTCTATCGTCAATGCATTGCGGTACTTTGGATTGTTGGGAAGATTGTAAGACATATTGCTTCCATAGATAATGTTCAGGTGGACTTTAAAATTTTTATTGGTAGCAAGATAATCTTCCAGGTACATGCCCACAGTTATCAAACGATCAGTTGGCCGCCTTACATAACCCACATCATAACGGGTACTGTCAACCGGAACCTGGTCTGTACTTCCTGCATTGATCACCTGGCCTGCTGCATTTTTATAAGTGTAATAATGATCATTGTCAAGGTCTTCTTTGGTACGCATGATACCTATGCTGAGCCAGCTTTCTGCATCTTTTAATAATTGCCCGTAAAGTCTTGTTTCAAAACCTGCAGCATAAGCTTTCGCATTGTTGTTGCCAAAGTAACGGATCTTCACATTGTCGATATCATAAGCATCTACGTCGGTCATTTTTTTATAATACGCTTCTGCAGTTATACGGAAAGGTCTTCCGGCGCTGCCATCAAAACTATAATCCATACCCAACACACCCTGGTAACTTTTCTGTGCTTTTACATTCGTGTTTACGGTGCCGTCATATCTTCTGAGTTCGCGGTAAAACGGCGGCTGATCATAAACACCGGCGGCAGCTTTGAACACAATATTCTTTTTCCAGTTTGGCTTAAAACTGATCTGCGCCCGCGGGCTGACTAAAAATTCTTTATTAAGCGAATTGTAATTGTATCTCACACCGAGTTGCATATTCACATCGTGTGTGCTGTCGAGCCGGATATTGTCCTGAACATAACCGCTGTACTTCTGAATGGTAAGATCAATATTGGATTTAATAACGCTGCTGAAATTTAAAATGTTTGGATTGAAAGGCAATGAATAACCGGCACTGTCCTGGTATTCCCATTCATTGATCTTATCATTGATCTTTGTCTGCTCGATGCTGTTACCGAACTGAATAAAATGTTTTTTTCTATCAATGCTTCCTTTGATACTGGCGTTCCAGACTTCAATATCTAAACTATTGCGGCCATAATTCTGGTAATAACCTGCCCCGAGTGGATTGGTGATCTGGCCAAAAGTTGTACTGCTGTTATCAAAATCACGGTCGCCAAAAAGGTATGCGCCGGCAATGTCAAAATTTTCATTTTCTTTATTGACGAAGCGGCTGAGCATCCATTTCAATTTGATTTTTTTCGTTACCTGCTGTACAATACTTAAACCAAGTAAGTTGGTATTGTAACCATCTTTTTCCTGTCCCTGGAAAAAAATATCCAACCCGAGATTGGCAGTGAAGAGCGGAGAGAAGACAGAAGAAGTTTTTTTTGCCGATTCGGGGATGAGTGAAAATCTGGTAGCAGAAATATTCCCTAAAAATTCCAACTGCACTTTTTCATTCACTTTATAAGTAATGAAAGCCTGCAGGTCTGAAGACGATGGAACATAGGCACCCACTGTTTCCTGGCTGCTGAGTAAATTTTTATTGCTACGGTTGCGTACGCCCACGAGATAAGTCACTTTTCCTTTTTTGGCGCTGCCTTCCAGGTGAAGGCCCTGTTCCAGTAAACTTATGTACACACTGCCACCAAAAGTTTTTGGTTTTTTATATTGAATGTCGAGCACACTGCTCATCTTGTCGCCATACTTTGCCTGGAAGCCACCGGTATAAAAACTAACATTACTTGCCAGTTCAGGATTGATAAAACTAAGTCCTTCCTGTTGCCCGCTTCTTACAAGATAAGGCCGGAATATTTCAAAGTCATTTACATAAATGAGGTTCTCATCAAAGTTACCACCGCGGACACTGTATTGAGAAGACAGTTCATTATTGCTGCCTACCAATGTTTTGATAATACTTTCAACACCTCCCGTGGTGCTGGGCATCGTGATGGATAATTTAGGATTTACTTTTATCAATCCAACTTCTTTACGCTCTCTTTTATCGGTTACTATCACTTCCTGCAAATGGCTTTTGCTGCTGCGTTCCATGCGTACAGTTATTTTTTCCTCTTCACCTTCGCTTAAAAAGAAATTTTTTTGTACGTCACTGTAACCGGCATAAGAAAAAGTCAGCGCAAAGGATTTACCTGCGGGGATCTTAATGCTGAAATAACCGCTGTCGTTGGTAGTGATACCATTTGTTTTACCCAATATAATAATTGAAACTTTGGATAAGGGATTTTCATTATCATCGATTACTCTTCCGCTTACAACAGCTGGTTTTTTCTGGGCAGCAGCGGTAAGGGAAGCGAGACAAAAGACCACGCCGATTAAAATTCTCATGCCATGAAGATATATATTTTATTCTTTTTTACATTTGATAAAATTAATCCGGCGTGAACAAATTAAAATTGATAGCAGCTGCAATATTTTTTTTATTGATGGCCTGCGTAAACAGGGATGATATTTATAAGAACGGGAATAAAAAGAAATCTGAAAAAGAAATACCGGATACGTCCACTGCTGGCCTTCCTCTGATGAAAGATCTTACTGACGTAAAAGATCCGGTTGAATTGTTATCACAGTCATGGGAACTAGGCGAAGACATTGATGCGCTTCAGGATGCGACGGAGAAAAGCGGTGTCAGGCTCAGTTTCCGCGGATTCAGTTTTGCAACGGATGGCAGTTTTGTAAAAGATCCGCGGGGTTATATTTCCTTTGGAAAATGGGATTATGATGTAGACGGTAAAAAACTTACTTTAAAATTTACTGACGGAAAAACAAATGTTTATCATATCCGCAATATAATGCGGGATCAGTTATATGTATATGCTGAAGGCGATAAAGGGGAAATATTTAAATATGTTGCAGATGGAATGCGGTATGAAAATACAGAAGACGATCCTTTCTATACGGCCAATAACCAATGGCGCATTGCGCCGGCCAAACCGGAATCTGACGAAGCGATCCGGAACCGTCTGAAAGCATGTATCCATTTTCTTATATTGTTTCATCAGGATATGATTGTAAAAGATGCAGGGTTGATTTCGTTTTATGGATTTCCGAGTTGTTTAAAATTTTATGGGCCCGGGATCTTCATGAAAAAACGAAAAGACATTGATGGGGAATGGACCGGTTGTTTTTACAATGAAGAACAGGCCATGAAAGCGTATGATATGATCGATGCAGTGATCGCGATGAAATATGACTGGACAAAACCCGGCAGCTGGTTGAAAAAGAATGAATCGGTGCTGGAACAGATCTATAAGAAGTTATAGGTTGTAATAAGTAATAAGTTATAAGTAGTAAGGTATGAGTAGCATTAACTACTAACTACTTTCATCTACGGTTTTTTTAAAAAAGTTTTCTTTGTTTTCTTACTCACCGGTACAGGATCAGGTTCAAATAATTTATCAGTGGTAAAAGAAATATCAATACCACCGCAGCATTGCTGCACAATAACAGAGTCACATTTCCCGCAATGTTTCATTACTTCCATTTCCATATTGAGTGAAATCGGGAATGCAGACCGGTGAATATTCCGGATCTCAGTCTGTTTGCCGGTATAACTGAAAGAAAGAAAAGTATAATCTTTTACTTCGGGATATTTTAGTTTCAGTTCATAATGGCTGGCATCATCTGTATAACTGATAATTTTATTGTCGTTGTTTAAAACCGTTACTGCAGCGCCTTTCACAGGCTTTTGCTTTTCGTCAACCACGATGCCGCCGATCACATAATCTTTCTGTTCAAATAACTGCTCCTGTTCATTCAGTACATGGACACTTGTTTCCTGCGCTGTATTTTTCTTTACAGGATCAATCGTTTGTGCCCGGCAGAACTGTATTGAAAAAAATAAAATGAAAGCAAATAATTTCGAAGATTTATTTTTCAGCAGCATGGTATTGTTTATTACTATAACTGTGGAGATGCTGAAAAAGGTTGGGTAAGCGATTTGATTTGGTGATTTGGCTTAGGTGCTCTTGTACCAATTGATATTTAGAACAATGGCTAACTAAGTTCAGCCTTTTATCATTACTCTCTGTCTGAATTTGGATTCGTCAGATCATTGGATTACTAGTCTATTAACTTGTTGTGCTATTAAAAAAATGCCATTGCTTCAAGTGGAATAAGCGACAATGAAATAAATTGCTACTCCCGATAGCTATCGGGACAGAGTCGCCTCGGCCAGTCTGGTCCCGACGCCAGTCGGGATCGCGCAGCGAAAGGTCCCGCTAGCGAGCGGGACGACGGTGCAAACACGCGGCCCAAGCGGTCGTGGAGCGAATCGGGCAATATCGAAGTGAAAGAAAGTTGACTATAAACAAAACTGTCTTAATCCTCAGCAATAAAACTTTTGGCTCAACACATTTTTATTTTGAATAGCCTGATTGTTCTTTTTTGCTTCGCC
>JBDUCW010000013.1:0-57956 GCA_040003235.1 Ferruginibacter sp.
GGAGGCTTTAATTGTGTGCTCGGCGGCGATATTCCCCGTGGAAGCGGCATGAGTTCATCCGCTGCAGTAGAGGGCGGACTTGCTTTTGCGCTGAATGAAATTTTTAATTGTGGATTGGAAAAAAAAGAACAGGCTTTACTTTGCCAGCGGGCAGAACATAATTTTCCGGCTGTGCAATGCGGTATTATGGATCAATATGCCAATATGTTCGGAAAGAAAGACCAGGTGATCTTACTGGATTGCAAAAATATCACGCATGAATATTTTCCTTTAAAAATAGATGGTTATAAAATTATTCTGATCAATTCAAAAGTGCATCACTCACTGGCTGCTGGAGAATACAATGTGCGCAGACAGCAATGCGAAACAGGATTGGCTTTTTTAAAAGCAAATATGAATATCAGTTCTTTCAGAGATATTCAAAGTTGGGAAGAATTGATTGCGTTTAAAAACAGCATGGATGAAACAGTGTACAACCGCTGCCTGTTTGTTGTTCAGGAAATTAAAAGAACGCAACACGCTGCCATCTTTTTAAAAGAAAATAATTTAATTGAATTCGGTCAACTTATGTATGGCTCACATGAAGGACTGAGTAAATTGTATGAAGTGAGTTGTAAAGAACTCGATTTCTTAGCAGACTTTGCCAAACAAAATGAAAACGTCATCGGCTCCCGCATGATGGGCGGCGGCTTTGGCGGTTGTACGATTAATATTGTCAAGGAAGATTCTGTTGATGATTTTATTGAAAAAATTACTGCTGCTTATCAAAAAGAATTTTCTGTAAATGCAGAAGCTTATTCCGTCGCTTCATCAAACGGCGTTGAAAAGCTTTTGTAATTTTTACCACAGAGTCAATGGAGTTTTTTTTACAGAGTTGCAGGAGTACTAAAAACCTGTTTGTCTGTGATGAATATTTACACCCTGATATAAATTTTCTTCTTATCCAGTATCCACGCCAGCAGCCACATCATGGTAATAAAACAAATGGCATAGATCAATGAACCGATCCTGGGATCCGATGTAAAAATGGGTTTACATAAAGTTTCATAGAACCATGCCAATGGATTGCTGAATTGTTCTTTGCCATTTACAAATCCTTTACTAAAGCGGAGCATGGCCGACGTCTTCACCACAATTGCACTCATCGCAAAAATGAACAATGGATTCTTTCCAAACACACTGAAGAAACTGCTCCACCAGCCGGTACGCTTTTTAAATTCAATGATATAAATAAGCACGGATAAAATCATCAATGCAAGACCGGTAGTGTAAACTGTATAAGAACTTGTCCAGATCTTTTTATTGATCGGGAAAACCATGTCCCATGCGAATCCTGTGAAGATGAGCACACAACCTGCAACAAATAATCCATTCAGCATCTCCTGCGTTTTTCCTTTGGCGATGATATAATTGCCTACCATGTAACCAAAGATCACCTGCACAATTGCAGCAAATGTATTCATCAAACCTTCGGGATCAAATGCAACACCTTCGCCATGATACATATGATTCTCACCGAGTATTGCTTTGTCTACATTAGTCCCGAACCAACCTGATAAACTATAAGGATCGGAGGGATGCGCTGCAACACATAATACCCAATAACCCAGCAATATGATCGCACTCATTACAAAAGAACCGCGTACTTTAAAATAATGAATGATCACGGCTGCAAAAAAATAAGAGAGTGCAATGCGCTGCAGTACGCCGAAGATGCGCACCGAATCAAAAGTTCTTACAACGATCTTTCCGGCATCATTATATTTTACAAAAGGAAACCAGTTTAAAAAAAGTCCGATCAGAAAAATGAGCAATGTTCTTTTAATTACTTTGAACCAGAACTTTCCTTCGCCGCCAGCATCCAGTCTGGGCATTACAAAAGCCAATGCATTACCAACCGCAAATAAAAAAAACGGAAATACCAGGTCAGTCGGTGTACAGCCATGCCATGCTGCGTGATCGAGCGGTGCATACAAATGGGCCCAGCTTCCGGGATTATTAACGAGAATCATCAGTGCGACAGTCGCGCCGCGGAAAACGTCGAGGGAATAGAACCGGTTTGCAGTAGACATATTGCGCTGGTTTTATAAATAAGATGTGAAAATATGAAGATGTGAAGATGTGAAAATTTTTTAAGTGCGAGCGGTTTTTAAATTTATTTTAAAAGTATTTTGCAGAAAGAATCTCCACATCTCCACATCTCCACATCTCCACATCTCCACATCTCCACATCAGCCCTTCTCACTCAATTCCAGCCACCGCATTTCTTTATCATCCAGCATTTCAATGATCTCGCTGATGCGTTCGGCAGATTTTTGTAACTGGTCGTACGGCAGGGTATTGTTGTTCATCGCGGTTTCCAGCGTTTTCTTTTCTTCTGTTAAAGAAGGAATTTCTTTTTCAAGTGTTTCGAATTCACGCTTTTCTTTGAAAGATAATTGCTGTTTGTCTTTTACAACCACCGGTGCAGGCGCATCTTCGGTCTTCATGATCTGGTTATTGTTCAGCCCGGGCAAACCGGTGCCCCCATCCCCTGAAGGAGCGTCCTTCAAACCTTTCGCAACTGCTTCGCGGTACTGCGAATAATTGCCGGGATAATCGCGGATCACGCCATCGCCTTCAAAGGCAAATAAATGATCCACCATTCGGTCCATAAAATAACGGTCATGACTTACAATTAAAATACAACCCGGAAATTCCAGCAAAAATTCTTCGAGTGTTCTTAATGTCTGCAGATCAAGATCATTGGTAGGTTCATCAAGCACCAGGAAATTCGGATTTAAAAACAACACACTTAATAAATGCAGTCTTCTTTTTTCACCACCACTTAATTTACTGAGTGGTGTGTATTGCTGCTCTGCAGAAAAACCAAATTTTTCCATGAACTGGCTTGCAGAAATTTTTGATCCGTCGGCCAATGGAAAAAATTCGGCCATTGATTTTACATATTCAATGGCACGTTTGTCTTCTTTATATTGCAATCCATCCTGGCTGAAATTACCAAACACTACTGTATCTCCATGATTGATCTTGCCGCTGTCAGGAAGTTCCTGCTGCAATGCAATTTTTAAAAAAGTAGATTTGCCCACACCATTTTTTCCAACCACGCCAATGCGTTCTCCTTTCTTAAAAGTATAATCAAAACCTTTCATGATCTTGAGTTGGCCATAACTCTTGTATACTTTTTTCAGTTCCAGGATTTTTCCGCCGAGCCTTGTCATCTTTACCTGCAACGACACTTCAGCCACGTCCTGCTTGGCTTTTACGCGGTCTTCCACATCTGCAAATGCATCCTGCCTGCTTTTACTTTTCACCGTTCTGGCCTTGGGCTGTTTGCGCATCCACTCCAGTTCTTTACGGTAAATATTTTTATCTTTTTGTAATTCACTTGCCTGTGCATCCTGGCGCATACTTTTCTGTTCTAAAAAATAATCGTAATCGTCTTTGTATACAAAAACTTTTTCTTCATCAATTTCTACGATCTCATTGCTTACGGCATCTAAAAAATAGCGGTCATGCGTAACCAGCAGCAGCGTTAATTTTTTTGAGCTTAAAAAATCTTCCAGCCATTCTATCATGTCCACGTCGAGGTGGTTGGTGGGTTCATCCAATATCAGTAAACATTTGCCTTCATGCAGTTCGGCTTCAATCAAAGCCTGTGCAAGTGCCACACGTTTTTTTTGACCGCCGCTGAGGTTGCCTACTTTTTCATTAAGATGATGCAGGTTTAGTTTTCCGAGAATCTGTTTCAGATCGCTTTCAAAATTCCAGGCATTGAGTTCATCCAGGTCGCCCATGAGTTTACCCAACTGGTCATGATCTTCCAATCCTTCTTCCAGGAACTGTTCATATTCCTTTACTACTTTCACGACCGGGTTATCCAGTCGCAGTACATTATCCCAAATGGTTTTATTGCTGTCAAAGTCATTGTCCTGCTGCAGCATTACGGTTTTAATATCCTTGTGCACCCACACAGTGCCGCTGTCGGCTGTGTCCAGGCCTGCAATGATTTTCATCAAGGTGCTTTTGCCGCTTCCGTTGCGTGCAACGAGTGCGATCTTGTCTCCTTCTTCAATATTGATCGTGATATTCTTAAAAAGTGTCCGGATACCGAATGACTTACTTAAATTTTCTACCGAAGCGTAATGCATGACGCAAAGGTAAAGCCTGAATATCGAACAAGGAACAAGGAATGTTAAACAAGGAACTTTTTTTAGAGGAAAGCCAATCCGAATCTTCAATATTCAATGCTCAATATTCAATGTTCAAATGTCAGAAAAACACGATGTATTTTTAAACCATTCAACCTTATCAACTTTATTAACCCAATCACCCCATTCAACTGTCCTCCGTCATCCGTCAACTTCTTTTCCTATTTTTGTCCAAACATGCCTGAACAACTCATACATTCCACTGCGGTAGTTGATGCCGGTGCACAGATTGGTGCAGGCACACGTATCTGGCATTTCTGTCATGTTATGCCCGGAGCTGTAATTGGCAATAACTGTAATATCGGGCAGAATGTTTTTATTGATAATAAGACATTCATCGGCAATGCTGTTAAGATCCAGAACAATGTATCAGTTTATCATTCCGTAACCATTGAAGACGATGTGTTCATCGGGCCTTCGGCAGTTTTTACGAATGTGATCAATCCGCGCAGTTTTATAGTGCGTAAAAATGAATTCAGGAAAACGCTTATTAAAAAAGGTGCTACGATCGGTGCGAATGCAACCATTATCTGTGGAATAGAAATCGGTGAATATGCAATGATTGGTGCCGGTGCAGTTGTTACAAAAAATGTATTGCCCTATGCTTTAATGACAGGCAATCCTGCAACACAAAAAGGTTGGGTAAGTGAAGCAGGCTGTACATTGACGTTCGATTCCGGCGGAACCGGACAGTGCATGCAAACAGAAGAAAAATATTTATTACATGAAAACGGGCTTCAAAAAATAAAACAGTAATCCGGTTATGCAGCAACAGCTATCTGCGTCAAAAAAAATTTATCTGAAATTTTTATTGAAATTTTTCCGGATTACAGGAATTAAAAAATATTTTCCGATACAGGCTGGTGTTTTAAAAGGAATTCTATTCAATGTATATGCAGACAATGATATCTTTTACGGCAATTATGAAAAAGATGCTGTTCAAAAAATAATCACTCTCGCTCAAAAAAATAAAGAATCTACCTTTGTTGACGTCGGCGCTCATTACGGATTTTATAGTATTTTGTTTTTCAGGATTAATATTAAAAATATTTTTGCTTTTGAGCCCGATGCATCAAATTACCGGATACTTCTAAAAACCTTTGAATTAAATAAATTACAGGTGCATACTTTTAATTGTGCCGTTTCAGGTGACGGAGAATATGAAGTTGCCTTTTCAAAAACAAAAATGTCTGCCAGCAATACCTATATTCATTCAAACATGCTTGGAGAAAATATTATCAGAGAAATAATTCCAGCTTTTTCAATTGATGAATTGATGCGGAAAAAAAAAATTTCATCTCCCGCTTTTATAAAGTTAGATGTGGAAGGCGCCGAATACCTTGTGCTGCAGGGTGCATTGAATACGATTGAAAAACATCAACCCTATTTCTTGCTCGCAACCCACGATTGTCATTTACCGGGAGTCAGGGACAACTGTGTTAATTTGCTGAATTCTTTAGGCTATCACCTGGAAGCATTGACTGACGTAAAAGCTTTTCCGGGCCTTGATGATTTTTTTTGTACGCCGCCTTCAGCAGTACTCACTCAACCGATTAGCAATGCCATTTAAAAAATTAGGAAATGAGCAGGCATATAGATCCGGCATTGTCAGTTCTACCATATTCAACGTGTTGGGTAAGGCACTGCTTTTTTTAAGTACATTGCTCGTTACCTATTATTTCGGTACCACCCAGCATACCGATCTTCTTTTCTTTTTACAAAATACACAAATACAGGTTTGTGGATTTATTCTCGTAATTAATATGGCCGTCATTATTCCACGGGGAATTTATCTTCAACATAATAACGACAAAGCCACGAGCATTGCTTTTTATAATGTGATCTTTCTTTTATATTTTGCCATCGGCGTAATCCTGCTGTCAGTTTTTTGTATCAATCCAGTCTGGTTCACGGGCATTATATCTAAATTTTCAACTCCGTTTCTTCAATCGCACCAAACAGTGCTGTTATTTTTACCGGTTGCTATTCTGCTGAACTTCATGTATCAATTGATGAACGATATTTTTTCATCGTTCCGTTATTTCACGCTGCCGGTATTGATCAATTCTCTTTACGCTTTTATATTAATTGCCGTCCTCTTTTTATTTAATAAAACGTTTGGCGGAGATAGTTATGCAATAGCGATTCTTGCAGCCCTTCTCCTTTGTATTGCTGTACAGTTTTATATGCTTCGTCGCCTGGGCTGGCATTTCAGTCTGAATAAAAAATTGGTATCTGTCAAAACCTGGTGGTTTATTGGTTATTCGCAATTAGGACAAGCCTTTACGCTCGCTTCCTCTTTCTTACCTTTTTATTTATTGAGCGGAGAGACCCAGGGAGCATTAAGCGCCTACAATATTACGCTGCAGCTCATCAGTCTCCCATCTGTATTTGCCATCAGCCAATTCTCTGTGGTAGCTGGAATAAAGTTCACTGAATATTTTGCCCGAAATGATTGGGCTGAAATAAACGCAACTTTTAAAAAGAGTATTGTTTTTCTTTTATACGCAATATTTCCAATAGCAGCACTGCTGGCGCTTTTTGGCGAAGATATGTTGAAACGGTTTATTCATTTTTCCAGCGCTGAAAGTCTGAGGCTTGCAACGGGTTTTATTTTGCTGCTTGCTCTTACGATCCCGGTGAATGTAATCAATACAGTAATGGCACGTTTACTGATGGCAACGCAAAAAATAAAAATCGGGTTTGTGAACCAGGCCCTTCAAAACGCATTACTTGTGGTGCTTTCCTTTTTTCTATTTAAAAAAATGGGTGCCTGGGGTCTTCCGATTGCAACATTGATCATGCAGGCCGTGGGTTTGCTTTCTTCTTTTATCATTGCAAGATTATACCTTCCCCAGATTGATTATTTATATGTTGTTAAATGGTTGTTACTGATTCTATTGCTCAACGGCATTTTATTTTTTACGCTGTATTTTATCAAAAGGCAATTTTATATGTCACTGCCCATTATTATAGTTTTTTCTGCAACTTATCTTTTACTGATTTTTTTTGCAGCATTTAAAATAAAACCTATGAAAAATATTGTGAACATTCCCTTCAGGTTTCTGAAGGCATTAAAATAATAAGCTTTCACCAGGCACATGAATATAATAATCATTATTCCGGATTTATTTGGTGGTGGCCAGGAAAAAGCTGCAGGTATGATAAGCAGTTACCTGGCTAATTATCATCAGGTATCGGTGGTTTGTTTTGAAACAAAACCGCTATACCCTGTTACAGAAACAGTTCCTGTTTTTTACCTGGGAGGCAGTAAAAAAAAATATTCCGGCAGTCGCTTTTTTATTGCAATACAGCGGATAAAAAATTTAAGGCGGCTCAAGAAACAGCTGAATGCAGATATCTCTATCGCTTTTGGTGACAGCGCCTGTATATTGAATTATCTGTCTGCCGATAAAGACAGGCGGCTTTCAGCGGTCCGCCAGTCATTCCTTAAGCCAACTTTACCGAAAACTTTTTTTTTAAAAATCCACAACAGGCTTTTTGTTCATGCTTTAAAAAGATCATGGCTCAGCGTTGCCGTTAGTCAGGCATTGCTGAATACCCTGCAGCAGAAATACCATATCGGCAGATCCGGTTTTGTATACAATTGCATCAATGACGCTGAATTGCTGAAGGCATCGGATCACAATATATCACCGGCCCTTATGGCTTTTTTTAACAATGAAGTGATTGTGCATGCCGGCCGTTTTGATGTATCGAAATGTCATTGGCAGCTGGCAGCAATTTTTTCCAGGATTAAAAAAGAAAGGCCGGCCGCAAAACTGTTGTTGATAGGGGGAATTGATCTATCCGATAAATACAGCAGCCGCATTTATAATTATGCGCTTGAACTGTTTAAACAAAGAGGATTGCGTGTCGGTGAACTGACCGATGAGTCTGGCCCGGATGAAATGCAGGCGGCAGATGTTTTATTTACCGGACGATACGATTGTCCTATGGCATTGATGAAACGTTCAGCCCTGTTTATTTTTCCTTCTGCCTGGGAAGGATTTCCGAATACCATGCTGGAAGCGATGGCTGCAGGATTACCGGTTGTGGCTGCTGACTGTCCGACCGGCCCTGCCGAAATGATCATCGATGCCGTTACGAAAAAAAACTATGGCGTATTGCTTCCTGCTTTTACTTCACAATTTGAAAAAAGTACAAAAGAAGATGTTGTATTGCAGGAACAATGGGCGAACAACATCATTCAATTGTTGAAAGATCCGGAAGCGATGAATGCTTACAACACATTATCACTGGAAAGAGCATCGCATTTCAATGCCGCATCAATTCTGCCGAAATGGAAAATGATCATTGAAGAAGCTGCAGGTCTTTCAGAATAATGCGAAAGATTTATTGCAGTACTGAATCAGGAAACTGCATTATTTTTATTACTTCAATGAAAGAAAAAATAGCTATCATCATCAATTCGCTGCAGACCGGCGGTGCAGAGAAAACGGTTGCGCTGCTTACCAACAGGCTGCATGCCGAACTGGACATTCACCTGCTGATGTTCAATACAACTACCATTGAATTCAAGATCCCGGATGATGTTACAGTTTACCAGATCGGCAAACCAACTTCTGCAGATGCAGGCCCCATTGATGTGCTGAAACTTCCGCTACAGGCATGGCGTGTAAAAAAATATCTTGAAAATAAAAAGATCGGGCTGGTACTTTCTTTTCTTAACCGTCCGAATTTTATTGCGGGTTATTTAAAACTGTTTGGCTATCGCGGAAAAGTAATATTGAATGAGCGTACCAATACTTCTTATTATTATACCGATAAAACGATTGGCGGAAGACTGGGCCGTTTTCTTGTAAAAAAATTATACAGCCGGGCAGACTGTATAATCAGCAATTCTATTTTCAGCAAGAAAGAATTGCATGAAAGTTTTGGGCTGAAGAATAAGATCATTACGATCAATAATGGTATTAATTACAGGGATATCCAGGAAAAATTAAAACATATCACCCTTCCTTTTGAAAAAAGAACCGGTGAATTTATTTTTTGTCATGTAGGAAGATATCATCCGGATAAAAATCAGGAACTTTTACTCAATGCATTTGCAAAACTCAAAAAAGAAAATTGCAGATTGCTCATGATCGGCAAAAATATTCCGCTTCAGTTTAATTCATTGGCAAACCAGCTGGGCATTGCAGATAAAGTAATTTTAATAGATCAACAAACAGACCTGCTGCCTTATTATGCCATGGCCGATGCTTTTGTACTGAGTTCGAATGTGGAAGGATACCCCAATGTATTGCTGGAGGCAATGGCTTGTCATTTACCAATCATTTCTACAGATTGCAAATGGGGGCCGAGGGAAATTCTGGGGCCCGGAACAGATTATCACGAGAATATGAAAACAGTTGAATTTGCGCAGAACGGTATATTGGTTCCAGTAAATAATGTGGTTCTGCTCGCAGACTCCATGACAACTTTATTGGATGATGATTTGTTAAGAAAACAGTACGTTGCCAACTACCAAATCGCCTTGAGGCATTTTGACGAAGCCCGTATGCTCCAGCTTTTTGAAGAAGAGCTCTCAACAATTTAAGTTTCAGACTAAAGAGATCTATATGTTTATTAAAAAATTTCCTGCCGTATTCTTTTTACTGCTGACTGGTCTTTGCGGCAGTCTGAAGGCCCAGGTTAAACCAGAAAAAAAACTGATCGAATTTGGTTGGGATTTTCCAACCATCAATTTTTTAAACGAGCATATTACAGAAATGGAAAACTCACCATTTGATGGAGTTGTATTTTCATTTGACAGAGACGTATTTCATGCATTTGATACTATAGCACTGGAGGATAAAGATTTTCAGTATGAGGCTTCCAGGCGCATCCGGTGGAAAAAATTTACCGACAATTTTATTTTTGTGCGAGGTATCAGCGCCAGCGGCGGACATTGGCTTGAAGATAAAAACTGGGAGATAATCATTAGTAATATTACCAAACTTTCTGCCGCAGTAGTTGCTACAAATGCAAAAGGCATCGGTTTGGATTTCGAATATTATTATCCGGACCCTGACAAAAATCCGTGGATTTACAAGGCCAGTCTGTATAAAGGGCTTAGTTACCAGCAGGTTGGTGCTTTTGTAAGAAAAAGGGGAAATCAGTTTATGACAGCTCTGCAAAAAGACAGTCGTAATATTAAAATACTTTGCTTTTGGTTGCTTGGCCTCGTGATCGATCAACATAAAGTGAGGAGCTTACCCGAAACCGGGATGGCGCTTGTTCCATTTTTTGTTGAAGGGTTGTTAGAGGCGCAAAATAAGACTTCAGAAATTATTGATGGAAATGAAACCGCATATTGGTACAACAAACCTGAAGACTTTATACGGGCAAGAGAAAAATTGCAGACCGAAGGCGCGGCGCTTCTTGCTGCGGATGTGCGGGAGAAATATAAAAAGGTAAGCAACGCGGAATGCATTTATCTTGATGGCTTATATGCAAAAACGCCGGGAACCGACAGAGGTTTAGATAAGGCTACCAAAGAAAGGTGGTTGCATGATAATCTTTATCACGCTTACAAAACCACAGACAAATACATTTGGTTCTACAATGAAAACGTAAACTGGTGGAAACACCAGGTTGATAGCGGTGTAGAAGCGATCATCAACAGGGTTCAGAACAATCTAACTGATGAGAAAATGGCTTTAACTCCAAAATCGGCTGGGCAATCCAGAACATTCAATATCAAAGAAAAAATGCCCGCGCAGGAAAAAGGTTTTACGTATGAGTACAATAGCGTCAGCAAAAACCTTCAGGTAAAATTATTGCAACCTGATTTGAAAAAACTACAACTTTTTCAAAATTCCAGATTGATTTATAGTTTAAATAATCCCGGACAGAATCTAACTATTTCTTTGGCTAAAAAATTCAACGGACAAGGCACCCTCATTTTACTCACGGAAGATAGCAACGGGAAAACTGCGGTTGCGTATATTAATTAAACAATGGAGTCTATATTATAAGGCTGCAACGTAAAATGAAACCCGTTCCGTATCATTTAACCCTCCCCGACAACAAAAAAAATAAAAGGGAAGGAATAGTTGTCGTTCCCTTTTACAGTCGGATTCATTAGTAACAGTGCTGATTTTATAGCAAATTGTCACTATCTTAGCGCCCGATTTGCTTATTTTATTTTTACGTCCACCGGAATATTAACTATATAGTGCATCAATGAAAAAAATAAGAAGGATTCTGCTAGCCCTGTGCTTTTTTATCTGTTGTTCGATTGTTTCCAAAGCTCAGACGTTATTACAAATGAAAGACCTGAGCCAAATCAAAATAGAAAATTATAATGATGATGATATAAGGGCCCTTTCAGCAAAAATGCATGAGACGGGTATGACAGAAGACCAATTGTCGCAACTCGCAGAAGATCGTGGTCTTCCTGCCGCTGAGTTGGCCAAGTTGCGCCTGAGGCTTGAAACGATTGATCAACCAAAAAGAGCCAAAGAAACTGTTACGGGCAATACTCCGAGTGATAATTCTAAAAAGAAGTTTTCGGACCCGTTAAATAATAATGAATCCATGCAGACGTTCACTAATGATTCCAGCATTTTTGGTTCAGAATTATTTACAAAGAACAGTCTGGTGTTTGAACCTAACCTGAGAATTCCGGCACCGCCCAATTATATTTTGGGCCCGGATGATGAGATCATACTCGTAGTTTACGGGAGCAGCGAAAAAACGTACAATCTAACGGTGAATGAAGAAGGCAACATTTACATACCGAATGTTGGTCCTATGTTCGTTTCCGGTTTAAGTCTTGAACAAGCCACACAAAAGATCAAAAATAAGCTTGGCGCAACTATTTACAGGGCCATCAATTCCGGACAGACCAAAGTGCAGCTTTCTCTTGGAAAAATGAAAAGTATCCGTGTTACTGTAATTGGCGAAGCTCAGAAACCCGGTACTTACACCATTTCTTCTGTAACGACCCTCTACAACCTGCTTTACCTTTGTGGCGGACCAACTTCACTTGGAAGTTACCGGGCCATTGAAGTTATCCGTGGGAACGAGGTGAAACGCATGGCTGATCTTTATGCTTTTTTAACCGAGGGAAATCAAAAGGATAATATTTTATTACAGGAAGGGGACGTGATCCGGATACCTTACTACAAGAACAGAGTTTCGCTGGCTGGAGAAGTAAGGAGGCGGGGCAAGTTTGAATTGCTGCCTAACGAAACCTTCCAGGATTTGCTTAAGTATTCGGGTGGCTTCAATGATATTGCTTACCGCGCAGCAGTTAGTGTAACAAGGATCACAGAAAAAGAAAAAAAAATCATTGACCTTGAGGCTTCCCAGTATTCCAGTTTCAAATCAAACGGAAGCGATTCTTATTTAGTTGGTAAACTGATGGATCGTTTTGAGAACAGGGTTATCATAAGCGGTCAGGTAAACAGGCCTTCGTCATATCAGTTCGATCCGGGCATGACGGTGAAAGCCTTGCTGACAAAAGCGGGTGGTTTAGCACCGGATGCTTATAGGCAACGGGTTTCTATTTTCCGGTACCGGCAAAACATGGTTCCGACGATCCTGGCTGTTAACCTTGATTCTGTGCTCCTTTATAATCAGGATGTAGCACTGGATAAGGACGATTCTATCCAGGTTCATTCCATATTTGAATTCAAAGACCGTTCATTCGTTACGTTGGAAGGAAATGTGCGCCAACCTGGAAATGTTACCTGGCGGGAAAACCTGACTTTGAGAGACGTGATCCTTTCCAATGGCGGATTAACGGATGCGGGAGATACAGCAACCATTGAGGTTTCCAGAAGGTTGAAAAATGCAGATGTAAGAAGCCCTGATTACCTGCAAAGCAATATTTTTAATATAAACCTCTCCGATAAAAATAACAGTTACAATGATCTTGTACTTCAGCCTTTTGATCTGATCGTAATAAAAAGTATTCCGGGTTACAGCATTCAGCGGGTTGTACTTGTTCAGGGCGAGGTTTTGGCACCCGGCAAATATGCCCTGCAAAAAAGCGGTGACAGGCTCAGTGATCTTTTCAAGAGGTTGGGTGGTTTTAGATCAACTGCTGATTCAAATTCTGTAACCATTCGACGGGCCCTTCAAAATAATCTCTCTATTTCACAAAGAGAAAAAGTATTTCAAAGAATATTAAATATCAGCCAGGACAGCCTTGACGTAAATGAGAAATTACGTAATGATCTGTATAAGGACTATGATATTATCAGTGTAAATCTGGGAAAGACTCTGTCAGATCCGTCAAGTTCAGAAAATATTCTATTGGAACAGGGCGATATTATTTCTATCGACCGGAGTAGTAACCTGGTTAAAATTTCTGGTGAGGTCTATTACCCCACCCAAATTCCTTATAAAAACAATACTACTCTGAAATATTACATACAGCAAGCTGGTAACTTTACGCCTTCGGCCCGCAAAACCGGAGCGTTGGTAGTTTATCCTGATGGCAGGGCAAAGTCTGTACGGCATTTCCTTTTTTTCAAGTCTTACCCGAAAGTTAAACCAAGGTCTGAGATTTTTGTACCTCAAAAGCTTCGGAATAACCGGTCAAGGCTGGGCACCGCTGAATGGGCTGTCATTGTATCAAGTATAGGTCTTGTTATAACTGCTATAAAAGCTTTGTTTCCTTAAAAAAGTAAGAAAATGAATACCGATTTTAATACGCCTGTTACTGCGCCGGCAACAGGTTTTGAAAAAAAGGATGTATTGGCTTTAAAAATAAATGGCCTTCTGAAAATTATTTTTAAAAAATGGTGGTTGTTCGGTATTGCAATGATATTGGGAGGTTTAGGCGGCTTTTATTACGCTTCTCTACAAAAACCGGTGTATCAAAGTTCATTAACTTTTGCGCTGGACAATGGTTCCAGTGATGGAAACAACTTGCTAAGTCTCGCTTCTCAATTTGGTGTTAATGTGAGTGATGCAAAAGACATTTTTGACGGAGATAATATTTTAGAAATAATAAAAAGTCGGCGGATGGTGGAAAAAGTACTCCTCACTTCTGACAGCTTCAATAATAAACCTTATACCCTGATTGAATATTATCTTCAACTTAATAAAAAAAATATTCACCCCACTGATGATGATGTACACTTTCCTGTTGGTCAACCAAAAGAATCATTTAGTTACAGGCAGGATAGTATTTTATATGTTACATTTTTGCAACTGGTTGCTACTTCTATTAACGCCGAAAGGCCAGACAGAAAGTTGATGATTTATGAAATAAATGTAACAAGCCCCAACGAAAAATTCACTAAAGTATTTACAGAACGTCTTGTGAGCGAAACCAACAATTTTTATATTGAGTTGACGAGTAAAAAATCTAAAAAGACATTAGAAGTTTTAGAAGAAAGGGTTGCAGCGATGAAAGGAAATTTAAATGCCAGTATAGTTAGCAGGGCTTCTGTTCAGGATGCAAATATTAACCCTGCTTTTGCTGCTTCGCAGGTTCCTGTTGCAAGGCAGCAGGCAAACATTCAGGTGTATGGGGGCGCTTATGGTGAAATGTTTAAAAATCTTGAGCTTGCCAGATTTCAGTATCTTAAACAAATCCCTTTAATGCAAATCATTGATGATGCAAATTATCCGATGAAGAAAATAAAAATGAGCAGGCTAAAAACCGGGCTCATTGCTGCTTTCGCAGCAGCATTCTTTACTTTCTTTGTATTATGGTTAATCCGCCTTTTTAAAAAATAACCATTCAGGTATCCGAATATTGTTTTTCAAATTTCGTTTTACTTTTACAGATATTTATTTTTGAAACTATCGGATGTCAATTAAAAACAACCCAATTATTGTTCCGGATATATTAATTTATTCAGCAAAATATTTCAAATCTGACATGCCATATATTTTGAGTAAAAAAATTGAATATATCGCATGTTAGTATACATAATATATTTTGTAGTTATCGCCTGCTTCGCCGTAGAATATGAGTTCCGGCCTTTTGAAAGTAATACACTCCTGGGAATTCTTATTGTAGCGATGGCCCTTCTGGCCGGACTTCGTGGAGAAAACATAGATAAAGACTATGATAATTATATCTACAGTTTTGAAATGCTGTATAACACCAACAATCTTTTAATATTCACGCTTTACGAACCTGGTTATATAGCAATTGTTAGATTGGTGAGGCTGCTTTTTGACGTCAACTATCCGGTAGTAATCTTACTTTTTTGTGCTTTTGTAAGTGTTTTCCTCAAAATAACCAACATAAAAAAACTGGCGATAAATCCATACCTGGCGATTCTTTTTTATTTTTCTCATTACTTCTTATTGCACGAAATGACACAAATAAGAATTGGGCTTGCCGCAGCACTTTTTTTCGTTGCAATAAGTTACTATCTGAAAGGCGAACGTATTAAATTTGTGGGAATTGTTTTGTTAGCATGCTTATTTCATTACTCAGCTATATTTTATTTATTTGTTTTATTTTTTGATACAGTTTCATTCAACCGCATAATTTATTTTTCGTTAATTCTATTGTCGTTTTTGCTCGCCTTTGTACACGTACCTTTTACAGGTTATCTGAATAATTTAAATCTGGGTGACGTATCCTCTAAACTGGAAATCTATACAGAGATGAATATATTCGACAATATTAATGTATTAAATCTTCTGAACCTTTGTAACATTTTTGCATGTACTTATCTCATTTTTTTCACTCCGGCAAAAGTGTTGATCACGGACAAACGTCTCATATTTTTTTTAAAGTGCAATATATTTTCAATATTTCTGCTCTCGTTTCTTTCAGAAGTACCGGGTATTACATTCCGCTTCAGCCAGCTTTTTGGAGTAGTGGCAATGTTTGTATTCTGTTATCTTGCTAAATTTCTACCCTTTTCGAAGTTTAATATTTTTTTCGTCATTTTAATAGGCGCAGTCTTTTTATATTATAATATTTCTAAAACCGGTATAATTGGCTCTTATCATATAACCAGTTTCAAATAATTATTTTAATCAGTTAAAGAGACATTAAACACCAAACTGTATCATTTCACTATAATGGATTTATTTTCACGTTTTAAGAAAGATTATTTTAATTACCTATTGAGCGTGATTCTTCCGGCTCTCATTATGGGGCTTTCAATTCCTGTATTAAAACATTTACTGGGCGCTAAAGGATATGGTGAATTTTCAATCTGGTTCAACGCAGTCCTGATATGTGCAGCATCACTGACAGGTTGGATAATGCAAAGTATTTTACGGTTTTATAATTCCAGTGCGAACAAGATGGTTTTCGTGAAACAAACTTTTTCTATTTTCTATTATGCTCAACTGATCATTTTTTTTCCTGTACTACTTATTGTTTGGTATATCAAAATGGACCTGATATTTGCGATTTTATTTTTCGCTGCATTTTTTCTTGTTTCAATGTTGTTTTCAGTAATGGCGTTAAGCCAATCAGGTTTTTTATCCAGGAAAAACATTTCTTCAGAAACAATCAGAGTAGTGAGTTATATGGGTATTGGTTTGCTGCTTTTAAAATTTACCGGAATTCCATATTTGTACGCCTTGTTCTTTGCGGTAATTATTTCTTATACGCTTACTGTTGCTTATTTAAGAAACCAAATCAGGTTGTCATTTGTTGGTGAGAAAAGCGATATCATTTCTGAGAACGCGAAGCATTTGGGCAAGCGTTTCTTAAGGTACGGCGCTCCATTGTCTGTCTGGTTCGCTCTTACCTATATGACCTCATACGTAGACAAATTGTTTATGGTTAAAAATCTCGGCTCTGAATCCCAGGGAAATTATCAGGCTATTTTCGATCTGTTATCCAGGTCGCTTGCATTGATTATTTCACCTGTAACCATTTCTCTTTTTCCGATACTAACACTTGCTTATAAGAAAGGCGAAGTTGGAGAGTTAAAGAAATTAATAAGGAAGATTATATTATATGAGTTTGCAGGATTTTTATTGGTGACGATACTTTATTGGTTGTTTGGAGCCAACTTGTTACTGTATATTTTAAAGGTTCCGAAATCCGGGAATTATGTACTGGCAGGTTTTTTGACAATCGTCGGCACTTTTATTTGGCAAATAGCAATGGTAGCTCAGAAGCGGTTTGAGTTAGGTCTGCAAAGTCTTTTACTATTATTACTGGTAGCAATTGCTTTCATTACACAGGTTGTATTGTATATTGTTTTCCAAAAGCATTCTAATATTTTATTGTATCCTGCCGGTTATGTTTTGTCAGGTTTGGTCTATTTGATGCTATTGTTCCTGTTCAGTAGTAAAATCAAAGAGCATGTAAAAAGTCAGCATACAACCATCGAAAATTAAAAATGCTTATTGTGCAGCAATGAAATATCAGACGCTGACCGTAACATTGGTAAACTGTTGACAGTTACGTTTTTTAACTGATGGTTCAGGCAATTTTTCTACATTTGCATTGTTTTTCTTTTTATCCATACCCATATGAGTATGCCCAGAGGCCGGGTCATGTTTTCTGTTACTCCTTTTAACTGATTTATCCTTTGAAGTGATTTATTTACTTTATTATCAAAACAACAATTATTACGACGACAATGGACAAGAAAAATCTCCTAGCCGATGCTCATGAAAAATCGATATCAATAACGCACCGTCATATACTTTCCATCATCAATACAATGCTTGCCAATGAACCTGTGTTGATCGAAAAAAATACGATCCGCATTCTGGATGCAGGTTGCGGTGATGGCAAACTATTATATTTTTTACATCTGTATCTACCACTTTTTAATGAAGGGAAAACTTTTCTTATTTATGGATATGATGTAATAGACCATGGCGTGCAGCAATCCGGTTATATACAAAAAGTTTTTGCTTTTATGGCGGAGATGGCTCCCGGAATAGATTGGTCAGACAGAATTAAAATGATTAATTCTGACGAAAACTGGCCTTTTGAAAATAATAAATTTGATTTTGTTGTATCCAACCAGGTATTGGAACACGTCTGGGATCACGATCAGTTTTTTAGGGAAAACAACAGGGTGCTTGCTGACAAAGGATTCTCCATTCATCTTTTTCCTGTAAAAGAAGTGATATGGGATGGGCATGTTGGTCTTTTAAGAATACATCAGTTAAAAAGCTGGGATGCAATGTACCGGATGGTCAAATTCTACAGCAGGCTGAATCTTGGTATCTGGCGTAAAACAAAAAAAGAATATAACAACGACCTTGATCATTTTTCGAGAGTATGGGCGGACAAAATTTATCATTACTGCAATTATCAATCTTATGCCGAGCTCACAAAAGCCGCAAGAAAGAACCACTTATGCCTTACTCCACGCTTTACACTGAATTTTTATACAAGAAAATTAAAAGAAATCACAGGCAATAAATCTGACATGTATTATCCAAACAGACCGTCATCAAAGGTTCTTTTCTTTTTTCTGAAATATCTATCCAGTGTAACATTGGTATTATATAAAGGGGAATACGCTCAGTATGGCAAAAAAGCTTAGGCAAAATAAAAACTATCAATGCTTAACGCTGTTAAACTCTCAGACTGCTGCTATATTTTTACAATCATTTCAACATCGCAATTTATAAGTAGAAAATGACTGACATTGTAATTGTAAACTGGAACGGGGGTGATTATTTAAAACATTGTGTCAATTCATTATTAAATACAGACAACAAAACGCTCATAAGCACAATATTTATTATAGACAATAATTCTTCTGACCAATCGGTTGAAAAAATTTCTCCGGATCCACGCATCAGCATTATCCGTAACAACGCTAATGTTGGTTTTGCCAAAGCCTGTAATCAGGGTTTTAAACTGTGTACTGCTTCATATATATTATTGCTGAATCCAGATGCGCAATTGTTGCCATCTACCCTGCAGGACGCTTCTGCTTTTATGGATCATCGTGAGGATGTAGATGTATTAGGTTGCCAGTTGCTTGATGATAACGGTACGATCAGTAAAAGCTGCGCCCGTTTTCCTACAGCCCGGAGAATATTTTTTGATACACTAGGGCTGTCTACTTTTTTTCCTTCCTTATTTAAACCGGCTATATTAATGTTGGACTGGGATCATAAAGAAAGCAGGTTTGTTGACCAGGTAATGGGCGCTTTTATGTTTATGAGACGTTCCATATTTGATAAAGTGGGATATTTTGACGAACGTTTTTTTGTGTACTATGAAGAGCTTGATTTTTCCAAACGACTGGCAGCATTGAAAGGAAAATCTTATTACAACACTGACATCAAGGCCATTCACAGTGGGCAGGGCACCACCGCATCGGTAAAAGCTTTCAGGCTTTTCCTTAATCTTCGCAGCAGATTAAAATACGCTAAAAAACATTTCAGTATACCTGGGTTCCTGTTAGTGTGGTTAACTACCTTTTTTATTGACCCGCTTACGCGTACAGCTATGCTTATCGTCAAAGGGCGCTTTAAAGAAACAGGCAGTGTATTCAAGGGATATGCTTTATTGATAGGTGATGGTTTAAATATCAGGAATTAAAATCCGGCGATCAACAGGCTGTCCATTAAATTGTTTATTTTTACCGCTTTAGAATATGGATCTTATTAATAAAAAAATAGCTTATTTCCCTTACTCTTACGATTGCAGTGTTCCAGGAGACAGACGTAGATTCGTTTTTTTCGCTAAGGCGAGAAATATTCCCTTCAATATCGCTTCCAGCAAAGAAAAATATGACATTGTATATCTGACAATGGGCTGTAATATTTCCGAATGGCTCGCTTACAAAAAAAAATATCCTGAAGTAAAATTGATCTTCGAAATAATAGACTCCTACTTTCTGGAAGATCTCAACAGTTTTAATGCATTCAGGGGTCTGGTAAGGTTTCTACTGCGAAAGGAATCGAGACTTTACCTTAATTACAAAAATGCACTCAGGAAAATGCTTCGGGGCGTGGATGCAGTTGTGTGCTCTACACCAGTTCAAAAGGAATACATCATTCGTTACAACAAAAATATTCACATCTCCCTTGATTTTTTTCTCAACGACATCACTGACTTTAAAAACGATCTTTCCAGCCAGGGGAAATTAAAATTGGTTTGGGAGGGGCAGAGTTATACAGTTAATCATCTTTTATCTATTAATGAAGAGTTGGAAAAACTTTCCGACAAAGTAGAATTACATATTATCACAGATCCTGAAATCAAATATCCTTTTAAATTTTTTGATAAAAAAACCAGTAAACTGCTTTCTAAGCTTAAATGTGATTACCATATTCACGATTGGAAAAAGGCAACGTTTTCTAAAATTATTGCCAGTATGGATCTGGCTGTTATTCCATTTGGCAACCGCCATAAAATACTTACTATTAATAAACCGGAAAATAAATTGCTCTTATTCTGGCAAATCGGCATTCCGGTTCTAACTGATATGAGCCCGGCTTATAAAAGAGTAATGGATAAGGCAGGGCTTCACATGTATTGCAAACAAAAAACAGAATGGTCAGAAAAAATAGAACAATATATTAAAACAGGTATAGAAGATAGAATGTTGATAAAACAAAAAGCTGATGCTTATCTGGAATCGAATCACTCAAAAGAAATTATACTCCGGAAATGGGATGAAATATTTTCATCCCTCAAAAGATAGTGCGGCCCATATCAGATCCAGATTCAAATTATACCCAACACAAAATACAGCCCCTTAAAAAGGATTTAAACTGACAATCGATGAAAATTTGGTTGAAAAGAGAAGAGATTATTAACTTGCAACGCCCAAATTAACGAATATGCTTAATATATTTAAAATGGATGTGTTTGATAGTGTCCCTCTTCCGAAAAATATTGCCTTATGAAAATATTAGTTACCGGTGCGGCAGGATTTATAGCATTTCATGTAATAAAGAAGTTACTTGAAAAAAAACATATTGTGGTAGGAGTTGATAATTTAAATGAATATTACGACCCTCAATTAAAAATATCCCGGCTGAAAGAACTTGGAATTATAGTAGATATCCATGACGATATGGTCAATCGTTTTGAAAAAGACGATTTTATCTTTTACAG
The DNA here is from genome assembly GCA_040003235.1 of Ferruginibacter sp. Taxonomy (GTDB): domain Bacteria; phylum Bacteroidota; class Bacteroidia; order Chitinophagales; family Chitinophagaceae; genus Ferruginibacter. The sequence goes on from JBDUCW010000013.1 coordinate 21,202, forward strand.
AATGGATATTACCAATAAGGAAATATTGGAAGAAATTTTCGTACAACACTCTTTTGATACCGTGATCAACCTTGCCGCTCAGGCTGGAGTAAGATATAGCTTACAGAACCCGGCTGCATATATCAACAGTAATATCATCGGGTTTTTCAATATTATGGAATGCGTGCGGAAATTCAGGCCCAAACATTTTATTTTTGCCAGCAGTTCAAGTGTTTACGGCAATAACAAAGTTCCATTTGATGTAACGGATAATACAGATAATCCGGTATCCCTGTATGCCGCTACTAAAAAATCCAACGAAGTGATGGCTTACAGTTACAGTCATTTATACAAGATCAAAACAACCGGGCTTCGTTTTTTTACGGTTTATGGTCCCTGGGGAAGACCGGATATGGCCTATTTTTCATTTACCAAAGCCATTTTGAAGGGCAAACAGATTCAGCTTTTTAATAATGGACATCTCTACAGGGATTTTACTTACATTGATGATATTGTAGGTGGAATTATTGCCGTGGCAGAATATACCAACGGAAGCAGCACAATACAGGTTCCTTATAAAATATATAATATTGGCAATCATAAATCGGTGCAGTTGCTTGAATTTGTAAAAGTGCTGGAAATGCTTCTGCAAAAGAAAGCTTCGATAAAACTTAGTCCCATGCAGCCCGGTGATGTTTACTCAACATACGCAGATATCAGCGAGCTGGAAAAAGATTACGGATTTTCGCCTTCCACCGACCTGGAAGAAGGCTTAAAAGAATTTGTAAAATGGTATCAGTCTTACTATGTTTAATTGTTTCAGCTTTTGATTTCTATTCTGATTTAACATGATTTATTTTTAACTTTCAAACCCGTTTTTATCAATCTTTATTATGACAAGCAATTTTACCAGTCAGCCAACAAAAATAGTTCGGGCTGTAAACAGGGAGATAAATATTTTCAATTCAGGTTTATCAGAAGAAAATATTGATGAAGATGTTGTAAAAGCATTTGGTGAAGAATGGGAAAAATTCTACAATTTCAATGATAAAGAAATTGAAACCTGGTCAGAAATGAATTTCGATATCCTTGATAAGGATTTGCTCACCAAAGATACCTATGCCATAGATATCGGTTGCGGTACTGGTCGCTTTACAAAATACCTTTTGCCCAGGTTGGGTTTTATGGAAGCTATCGATCCGAGCAATGCTATTTATACTGCCGATAAATTATTGGGAAATGCTCCAAATGTACGTTTGAGTCAGGCCTCCATTGACAATATACCCTTTCCTGACGAAACTTTTGATTTCGGCATGTGTATCGGCGTTCTGCATCACATTCCTGATACTCAAAAGGGAATGATTAATTGTGTAAAAAAAATTAAACCTGGGGGTCATTTTTACACGTATTTATATTATAATCTTGAAAACCGGGGGTTCTTTTTCAAATTTTTGTTTGCTATAGCTACTGGTATAAGAAAAGTAATCAGCTCGCTTCCTGAAGGGCTTAAAAAGTTTTGTTGTGATCTGCTGGCAGTCATTTTTTATATGCCTTTTGTACTTGCAGGGCGATTTTTTAAAATGATTGGTCTTAAAAAACTTGCAGCAAATACCCCTTTGGCAGGTTATCAGCCTCAAACATTTTTTGTAATACGCAATGATTCTCTCGACCGTTTTGGCACTAAACTGGAACAGCGGTTTTCAAAGCAACAGGTAATTGATATGATGACAAAAGCTGGGTTATCCGACATCGTTGTTTCAGAAGGCTTGCCGTTATGGCACGCCATTGGCAGAAGAACCGCAAAATTATAAATTGAACTAAGTCTCAATTTATACTTATTAAAATATCGATGTTGATAAAATCCAGGGTTTTATTTAGAAATGACCTACTAAAATAAGTAGATGCCCAAGTTCAAAGTTCTATGAATTACCACTATCTTGCGGCACTAAATAGTCAGACCCGGCTTACAGTGTTAACCGGTAAATCAGGCCTTAAATTAATATAACAGATCGATAATGAAGGTTCTACTAATAGAGAATGGAGGCAGAGATTTTTATATATCGAGGCTGGCTTATGCCCACTTCCTTATAAAAAAGGGCTATAAAGTATACGCCTTGATTCCTGCAGATGGATATGTTGAAAGAATAAAACAAAGTGGTATTGAAGTAATTTCCTACCCTTTCGATCGGAAAAATAAAGGAATACTTCAAATAATAAAGCTGATATTTTTCTACAGAAAAGAAATCCGGAAAAATAATATCGATATTATTCATTCATTCCGGTTCCAGCCCAATCTTATTAATACTTTATCAAATCTGTTTTCTAAAAGGCAGGTTGTACTCCACATAACAGGGCTTGGTATTACATTTTCGGTGAAAACTTTGAAATATCGTTTTCTAAAATGGACAAGTAAACTGTTGTATTTTTTCCAGTTTTTAAGAGCAGATACGATTATTGTTCAAAACCCGGATGACATTAATGATTTCCTGGGCAAAAGGCTTTTTAAAAAGACCATCCACCTGATAAAAGGCAGTGGAGTAAATACAAATGTGTTTTGTCCTTTGATAGATGGACAGAAAAGAATTTCAAACGGATTTCCCAGATTGAAATTCATTTGTGTTTCAAGGCTTTTATGGGAAAAGGGAATAAAAGAACTCACGGATGCTTTTTCACAGTTGCCCAAAGACATTCAGAAAAAAGTAGAGCTGAATATTGTAGGATGGCCAGATGCTGATAATCCCAGGCGGGTAAGCCATGACTTTATTAATTCCTTCACTGGCAATGAAACAATATTTTTTTCCGGTAAAAGCGAAAACGTAGCTTCTTTATTGCAGCATTCCGATGTTTTTATTTATCCAAGTTATTACCGCGAGGGCATTCCAAGGAGTGTACTGGAAGCTATGGCTGTAGGCATGCCTATTATCACAACAGATATACCAGGATGTAATCTTACCACCATCAATGGGTATAACGGCTTTTTGATAGAGCCTCAAAGTATTGATACAATCAAACAGGCAATTATTCAAACTGTCAATAATACTGTACATCTTGATGCCATGGGAAATAATAGCCGGAACAAGGCAATCAAAGAATTTTCAAATCCGGTTATATTTAATGAAATTGTGGCGCTATACAAAGGACATTCAAAGCCGCATAATATCAGCCTGAATATTATGTAGCACCAGCTTCTCTGATGCTTTATCCGTCATTGTGCTTTTATGCTAAATTAAATTCCTCTTAATCTGCGCTCATTTCTTATAGGCTTCAAAAACAGTTTTAATGCCTTCTTCCAGTTCAATGTTATATTTCCAGCCGAGCTGATTAATTTTAGAAGTATCCATTAATTTCTGCATTGTCCCATCCGGCTTATTCATGTCGAAAACAATACTTCCTTTGTAGCTGGTAATTTTTTTTATAAGGTCTGCCAGTTCATGAATAGTCAGATCGTGACCACAACCAACATTAATGCAACCTTCTTCATTATAATTTTCCATTAAAAAATAGCAGGCTGCTGCCATATCATCAACGTGCAGAAATTCACGCCTGGGTTTGCCGCTGCCCCATACAGCAACTTCCGGATAATTATGAACAGTTCCTTCGTGAAATTTTCTCAGCAGGGCCGGCAATACATGCGAATTGTTCAGATCATAGTTATCATTCGGTCCATAAAGATTCGTGGGCATAGCACTGATAAAATTACAACCATACTGGCTCCGGTAAGCATCACATAATTTTATGCCCGTTATCTTGGCGATGGCATAAGGTTCATTGGTAGGCTCAAGCAAACCAGTCAGCAGGTATTCTTCTTTCAAAGGTTGAGGTGCATTTTTTGGGTAAATGCAACTGCTTCCAAGAAATAATAATTTTTTTACTGTATTTACCCAGGCAGCATGAATGATATTTGTTTCAATGATGAGGTTGTCATAAATGAATTCGGCACGAAAGGTATTATTGGCCTGTATACCCCCTACATTTGCTGCTGCCAGGAAAACATAATCCGGTTTCTCCTGTCCAAAAAAATCATTGACAGCCTGCTGATTTCTCAGGTCAAGTTCGCCTGATGTTCTCAATACAAAATTGGTAAACCCGTTTGCAATCAATGTTCGGTGTATGGCTGAACCAACCATCCCCCGATGACCTGCTATGTATATCTTATCGGCTTTATCCATCCGTGATTAACTGATTGTTTTAGTATATCCTTTTTCTTTCAGCATCTGCTGTAATTCCATCAGTTTAAGATCCGCTGCCACCATTTCTTTTACAATAGCGGGTAATGTATAAGCGGGTTGCCAGCCTAGTTGGGTTCTTGCTTTTGTTGCATCGCCAATCAGTAATTCTACTTCTGTGGGCCTGTAGTAATGTTGATCTACTGAAACAACTTCTTTTCCTAAAGGCAACTGATAGTTTGGATTGTCACAGCCAGTGACGGTTGCTTTTTCGTTCGCAGCTTCTCCACTGAAATCCAGTCGAATGCCCACTTCGGCAAACGCCATCTTTACAAAATCTCTCACCGAAGTAGTGATTCCGGTTGCAATTACAAAATCTTCAGGCTTATCCTGTTGAAGAATGCGCCACATTGCTTCTGCGTAATCCTTAGCATGTCCCCAATCTCTTTGCGCATCCATATTGCCGAGCCAGAGTTTATCAGTAAGTCCGAGTGCGATCTGTGCAACAGCCCTGGTAATTTTACGGGTAACAAATGTTTCACCGCGGAGCGGACTTTCATGATTAAATAAAATGCCATTGCAGGCAAACATGTTATATGCTTCGCGATAATTAACCGTAATCCAGTACGCATATAATTTAGCTACAGCATAAGGTGATCTGGGATAGAAAGGCGTTTTTTCTGTTTGAGGAACTTCCTGCACCAACCCATAGAGCTCTGAAGTTGAAGCCTGGTATATTCTTGTTTTATTTTCAAGATGCAATATGCGGATGGCTTCCAGTATTCTTAGTGTCCCGATGCCGTCCGTATTCGCAACATATTCCGGTGTATCAAAACTAACATGTACATGGCTCATCGCACCCAGGTTGTAAATTTCGTCTGGCTTTACTTCCTGTATGATCCGGATAATATTTGCAGAATCTGAAAGATCGCCATAATGCAATTTAAATTTCACCCCACTTTCATGCGGATCCTGATAGAGATGGTCAATCCGTTGGGTATTGATCTGGGAAGACCTTCTTTTGATCCCATGCACCTCATATCCTTTGGAGAGTAACAGGTCGGACAGATAAGCTCCATCCTGGCCGGTAACTCCCGTAATTAATGCTGTTTTCATCTTATTTTGATTGCTGCTTTTTTGCAGGACTGCAAATTAGTCGATAATTGATAATTTAAACAAGGTTTGGCGATTTAGTTCATCGAAACTGTTCCCATTAAACCACCTGTATATTACAAAATCCTCTACCTTTGCCGCTCAATTTTTTTATGTCACAAACCATTCTCATTACAGGCGGAGCAGGCTTTATCGGCTCGCATCTGACAAGACTGTTCGTTACCAAATACCCTGATTACCAGATTGTAAATCTTGATAAGCTCACGTATGCAGGTAACCTGGAAAATCTGAAAGATATTGAACAGCAACCCAATTATACTTTCGTAAAAGGGGATATTACCGACCTGCCTTTTCTGAACACTTTGTTTTTGCAATACCAGTTTACGGGTGTTTTACATTGTGCAGCGGAGAGTCATGTTGACCGTTCCATTACCGACCCACTTGCATTCGTTACCACCAATGTGCTGGGCACCGGCTCGCTTTTACTTGCGGCAAAAGAATCCTGGAAAGACAGCATGGATAATAAGGTTTTTTATCATATTTCAACTGACGAAGTATATGGCTCTTTGGGCGTGGAAGGTTTTTTTACAGAAGAAACCCCTTATGATCCACGCAGTCCTTATTCCGCTTCCAAAGCCTCTTCAGATCATCTGGTCCGGGCATTTTATCATACTTATAAATTGCCGGTAAAAATTTCCAACTGCAGTAATAATTACGGGCCCTTTCATTTTCCCGAAAAATTAATTCCACTTTGCATCCACAATATCATTAACAGTAAACCATTACCTGTTTATGGCGAGGGGCTGAACGTAAGAGACTGGCTTTATGTTGAAGATCATGCAAGAGCGATTGATGTAATTTTTCATAAAGGTAAGGTTGGCGAAACCTATAATATCGGCGGGCATAATGAGTGGACCAATATTGCACTGGTGAAAGAACTCTGTAAACAGATGGATGAAAAACTCGGAAGGGAAAAAGGGACTTCGGAAAAACTGATCACTTACGTAAGAGACCGTGCCGGTCATGATCTTCGCTATGCCATTGATGCAACCAAATTAAAAAATGAACTGGGTTGGGTGCCTTCATTACAGTTTGAAGAAGGCCTGGGCAAAACGATTGACTGGTACCTGAATAATAAAGTATGGTTGGATGATGTTACAAGCGGGGCGTACCAGGAGTATTATAAGAAACAGTATGTGTAAGGAAAAGGTTGGAAGGTTTGGAGGTTGGGAAGTTTGATAGTTGAAATGGTTTGGAAAGTTTAGAGATACAGAAATGATGATAGTGTGTCCTGGCTACATGAACAGATATAAAGAAAGGTTTGCTTGGCAAGGTTGAGAAATACAGAAATGGATGCTGATAATACGTTCCGATTAGGTGGGGCAAATTAAAAAATTTGAAATGTTTAATGGAAATTTGCGCACTAAATAATTCAAGATGGCTCAAGTTAGGAAAACATATGGGTTTGAAAAATTGATTGGCTGGCAGCACGCTCGTAAAGTTGCAGTCTGGATTTATAAAGCAACCAAGAATTTTCCGGCCGAAGAAAAATTTGGTTTGATTTCGCAAATGAGACGGGCGTCAATTTCAATAGCATCTAATCTTGCAGAAGGCACTTCGAGAACTACGGGTAAAGACCAGGCACACTTTAGTACGATTGCTTACAGCAGCACAATAGAATTGTTGAATCAACTGATCATTTCAACCGACTTGAAATTTTTGAATGAAACAGATTATGAGGAAGGCAGAGCCTTATTAGAATACCAAACATTATTAATATTTAATCTCAGGAAATCTCAGGAACAGAATACTCTAAATTAGCAGACAGTTAAAAATATCTGAGTTCAACTAAACATCTCAAACCATCAAACCTTCAAACCTTTTCTTATGAAAGGAATTATTCTCGCCGGCGGCAGCGGCACCAGGCTTTATCCCATTACAATGGGTATCAGCAAACAGCTAATGCCTATTTATGATAAGCCAATGATCTACTATCCGCTGAGTACGCTCATGCTGGCAGGGATCAACGAAATACTGATTATCACCACACCAGATGATCAATCACAATTTGTAAAGTTGCTGGGTGATGGAAGCCAGTGGGGCTGCAGCTTTTCGTATGCCAAACAGGAAGTGCCGAATGGTCTTGCACAGGCTTTTGTGATCGGCGCTGATTTTATCGGTAGCGATAGTGTGGCATTGGTACTGGGTGATAATATTTTTTACGGAAGCGGCTTCAGCAAATTGCTGCAGGATTCTGCCCATCCGGCTGGCGCTGTTATATTTGCCTATCCTGTGAGTGATCCTGAAAGATATGGTGTAGTGGAATTTGATAATGCTTTTAATGCAGTAAGTATTGAAGAAAAACCGGAACATCCCAAAAGCAATTATGCCGTACCGGGTTTATATTTTTACGACAATGATGTGGTGGAGATCGCAAAAAACATTCAACCAAGTACAAGAGGCGAATATGAGATCACTACAGTAAACGATCTCTATCTTCAAAACAAAAAATTAAAAGTGGCGGTACTTGATCGTGGTTTTGCATGGCTGGATACAGGAACTTTCGAAAGTTTGAGTGATGCAAGTGAATATGTACGGGTAATAGAAAAAAGACAGGGTCTTAAGATTGGTTGTCCCGAAGAGATAGCTTATCGAATGGGATATATTAAACCAGAGCAACTGATTGCCTTGGCAGAAACATTAAAGAAGAGTGGCTATGGTGAATATCTACGCGAAATAATAAAATAATTGTAGCTGAAATTGCCAGCCACTCAGTGAAAAAGAAAAAATGAGTTTCTTAAAAAAAATACTTTACTCGGAGTCATACAAAAAAGGAATCATTCTTTCAGTATTTTTCAATATCTGCTCAAAGGGCTTATTATTCGTGGTTAATATTGCCATTGCATTTTACTTTGGAACTAATACGGAAACAGACATCTATTTTTATCTCAACGCCACCTTATTGATCCTGGTGGGATACATCAACAATATCGATACAGCCGTATTGATTCCAGAATTGATGCGGCTGAAACATCAGGAAGATGAGGGCTCTTACAAAATTTTTATTAATTTTTTCTTATATCTCTACCTGCTGATTGGCGCAATCGGTGTTTGCATTCTTTTTTTCTTCAATACCAACTTATATGCACTGATCTCTAATTTCAGCACCGCTACCATTGCGAGCCACCGTACAATGTTCCTGATCAGTTCTTTTAATTTTTTACTGTTGATTGTAATCAATTACCTGGTAAATATTCTCACATCACTTAAATACTTTACCCTGCCAATGATGATCAGCGTGGTAAATAGCGTTATGGTATTGGCAGCAGTGATCTTTGGTCATCAAACTTTAGGAACTACCGGTATTATTATCGGGGCTACACTTGCGCAATTGGTGAATGTAATGTTGTTGATTATTTTAATGAAAGTAAACCTTAAATGGAAATTCGGACTGATCCCGAAAACTTTTTCCATTCGAAGGAAAGTCTGGAAAGACATTGCCTGGATAGAACTGGGCCAGCTTTCAGCCCTCTTTACAAATTATCTTCCTATTTACCTGCTAAGCAGTTTCGGTAATGGCGCCATTACCGCCATGAATTTTGGAAAATCAATTGCGGAAATACCTAATTCGCTTTTAACCAGCCAATACAGTTATATAATCGGTATAAAATTCAACGAGCTTTATCATAAGGCAAAATTAATTGAGCTCAACGAAACCTTTATCAAAAGCGGCAAACTGCTGGTGTTGATACTGATTCCGATAAGTTGTTTCATTTCTTTCCATGCAGAAGGGATTATCCAGATACTTCTCCAGCATGGCTCTTTTAACAAAACTGATGCTGCTACCACTGCCAGATTTCTATCCATATTCGGTCTGGCTATTCCGTTTTTTGCTATCGGTTCATTAATAACACGTCTTTGTTTTGCAGCACAGAAAGCGCGATTTGTTTTCTTTTACCAGATACTTACCAATTTAGTTTTTATTATCGCCATTTATGCTGCTACACGTGTATATAATATTTATGGTTACAGCTATGGCTACTTGTTTTTTAATATCTTCAATGTTTTGATAGCTTATTATGTTTGCCGCTATTTGCTACCACAATTAAAATACGTTGCTTTTGTCGGTTATTTTTTCGGCATATTCATTTTTTATATTGTGTTATCAATCGGTATGTACTGGATACATAAAAACAACCAGGGATTTCTGTTTATGACAGTCGACTTTTTGGTATATCTGATTTGCTTTTTATACATCGCCAGAAAATGGATCATGCCGTATTATCATCAATACCTTACACGAAAACAGAGACCCCTTAGAGAAGAAATACGTAATTAAAGAATAATAATAAATATTTAAAAGCATATGACCGAAACCACAATACGTTATGTCCCCCGCGCAACCAAAAAAAAGAATGCCGCATTTTATCTTACGCATCCCGGGGCATTTGCAAAATATCTCTATGCCGTGTACTTTTCCAGGGTATATCTTAAATATATTGGTTATTATACCAACAAACTGTTTTCAAAAAACAAAAAATTTACTTTCAATAATAAAGATTTCAATTATTTTATCCATCAGTTCAATCAAACCTATTACAATGAACGTTGCGTGGAAATCCCCATTGTAAAAGATTATCTCGACAGGTATCCGGCAAACGAAACTTTGGAAATCGGTAATGTTCTTTCCCATTATTTTGAAAGTAACCATACCATTATCGACAAGTTTGAAACTGCGAAATCTGTTATCAATATTGATGTGGTGGATTATAACCCCGGCGTGAAATATAAATTGATTGTTTCGATCTCTACCATTGAACACATTGGCTGGGATGATTATCCAAGGGATGATAAAAAAATATTGGTAGCAATGGAAGTGATGAAGAACCTGCTTACACCGGATGGAACTTTGCTCGTTACTGCTCCTATGGGATATAATCCAAACCTGGATGAAATGATCCGGACGGGGAAACTTGGCTTCCGCAAACAATTATTTTTAAAAAGAAAGACGCAAATGGGGAAATGGCAGGAAATTTCTCTGGAAGAAACTGCCGATGCCAGATACGGCAAACCCTTCCCTTGCGCAAATATCCTTTTTGTAGGCATTTTTTAAAGTAATTTTGAACTTTCGTAAATAAAAATAATAACCGATAATATGATCAGACAAATTTTCCATAACGGCCAGCTTCTGTCGGTGATCATCAATTCGTCATTCGAAAAAGATGGTATCGAATTTTTTACGCCCGATGATTTCTCGCAACAACTTGCTTATATGAAACGACCTGTTGGTTACGTGATCGCACCACACGTGCACAATCTTGTTGAACGTTCGGTAAACCTGACACAGGAAGTCCTGTTTGTAAAAAGCGGCAGGATAAGGGTTGATTTTTATGATGACCATAAAAATTACCTGGAAAGTGCAGTGATTCAAAAAGGAGATGTAATATTATTGGCTGCAGGCGGACACGGTTTCGAAATGCTGGAGCAGAGCGAAATGATAGAAGTGAAACAGGGCCCCTATTGCGGCGAACAGGATAAAGTGCGCTTTGAACCAGCCGAGAATAAAAAAATTACCATAAAATAATTTATAAAGATGATTCCTGTAAATCAGCCATTATTAAACGGAAAGGAAAAAGAATATTTAGTTCAGGCAATAGAGGAAGGGTGGATATCTTCCGAAGGACCGGCTGTGAAAACCTTTGAAAAAAAGTTTGCTGCCTTAACGGATCGCCAGTTCGGCATTGCGGTTAGCAATGGATCTGTTGCATTGGATCTCGCAGTGAAAGCAATCGGGATAGAGGCCGGAGATGAGGTGATCCTTCCTTCCTTTACTATTATTTCTCCCGCTGCTGCTATTATCAGGTGCGGTGCTATCCCCGTTCTTATTGAAAGCGACCCTCATACCTGGAACATGGATGTTTCGCAAATTGAAGCGAAGATCACTCCGAAAACAAAGGCTATACTGATTGTGCATATTTACGGGTTGCCGGTAGACATGGATCCGGTAATTGCATTGGCAAAAAAATATAATCTTAAATTGATAGAAGATGCCGCAGAAATGCACGGCCAAACCTATAAAGGAAAACCTTGCGGAAGCTTCGGAGATATCAGCACATTTAGCTTTTATCCTAACAAACATATTACCACCGGCGAAGGTGGTATGCTAGTGTGTAACGATCAGGCCCTTGCAGATCGTTGTTATCTGCTTCGCAACCTCGCTTTTATTCCTGAAAAACGTTTTATTCATTATGAACTGGGTTGGAACTACCGGTTTACCCATATTCAGGCCGTACTTGGTTTGGCTCAGCTGGAAAGACTGGATGAATTCGTTGCAAAGAAAAGGGCCATGGGGAAAATGTACACCCAATTACTGAGTGACCTGCAGGACAAAATAGAATTGCCGATGGTCAGCACTGATTATGCTGAAAATATTTATTGGGTATTTGGTATCATACTAAAAGAAAATGTACCTTTTAGTGCACAGCAAATGATGGCAAAACTTACCGAGGCAGGAATCGGCAGCAGGCCGTTCTTTTATCCAATGCATCAGCAGCCGGTGTTCAATAACATGGGTTTATATAAAAATGAAAAATACCCTGTTGCAGAAAAGATGGCAGAACGGGGCTTTTATGTGCCAAGTGGCTTGGCTTTGACCGAAACCGAAATGAAAGAAGTTTCAGAGCAATTACACAAAATTCTGAGTTAATGAGCAGCACTGTTTTTAAAGACTATTCGAAGTATTATAATTTATTGTATAAGGATAAAGACTATCAGAAAGAAGTCGGATATATCGACTCTTTGATTCAAAAATATGCCGACGGTCAGGTAAATTCTATCATTGATTTTGGCTGCGGAACAGGCAAGCACGATTATTATCTTGCAGAAAAAGGTTATCATATTACCGGCGTGGATCTTTCTGACGACATGCTCGTGATCGCCAACAGTTCGGAAATTCGCAATACCGATTTCATACAGGGCGATATACGAAAAGTAAGGCTGGGCAAAATCTATGATGTGGCACTCTCCCTTTTTCATGTAATTAGTTACCAGCAAACCTGGCAAGATCTTTTCGATTCTTTCACTACCGCTAAACTGCACTTAAAATCAGGTGGCATTTTTATTTTCGATTTCTGGTATGGGCCGGGTGTGATCAGCGACAAGCCTACCGAAAGAAAAAAACTTGTGGAAGATGAAGAACTTAAAATAATTAGGTACACTAAACCGGTTATGTTCCCGAACGACAATGTTGTTGATGTAAATTTTGAAGTGCACATCACTGATAAGAAAACAAATCAGGAATATCAATTATCAGAAATCCACCGCATGCGTTATTTATTCTTACCCGAATTGCGCAATCTACTCAGTACTGTTGGCTTCTCTGTAATAGGGGAAGAGGAATGGATTACAGGTGCTGTTCCGGCCTTTAGCAGTTGGAACGCATGCATCATTGCTAAAATATAGCTGCTCATGAAAGTAAGAATCGTTTGTTACGAAGGTGCAGGTAAATGGATACTGGGAAAATTTGCAAGAAAGATGCAGGAACACCTGGTAAAGTTGGGAGTTGAATGCGATATCGATACAAAGCCGTCCGATGCAATGGACGTGAATCACCACATTATTTTTTTGAATTACAAAGGTAAGCGGCATTCCAAAGTAGAAACGCTGATGATCACTCATATCGACTCCACCATGAAACTATCGCAGTTGATTGCTCAGGAAGATGCCTACGATACCGGTGTATGTATGTCGAAAGAAACGATGGATAAACTTATCAAGGGCGGAGTGAAAAGCAGCAAGCTCACCTATATCCTTCCGGCTCACGACGAAGTAATGAAACCAAGGAAGTTGATTTTGGGCATCACAAGCAAAACTCATAACGACGGAAGAAAAAAAGAGGATACCCTCGTCACTATTTGCAGGCATATTCCAAAAGAAGATTTTTCATTCAAGATAATGGGCGCAGGCTGGACTGGCATTGTTGCAGAGATGAGGCAACTGGGATTTGAGGTAGAATATTTTGAAGAATTCGATTACGATACTTATGTAGCGATGATGCCTACGCTTGATTATTATTTATACATGAGCTTTGATGAAGGTTCAATGGGTTTTATTGATGCCGTGGCAGCAGGCGTTCAAACAATTGTGACACCCCAAGGCTATCACCTGGATGCACCCGGAACAATCACCCATTCGGTAAGTAATCATCACGACATCATCCGCGTGTTAAATGAAATCGCTGACAAAAGGAAAACCTTTGTCGATTCAGTAAGCGAATGGACCTGGGAAAATTATGCAAAGAACCATCTAATGTTATGGAACAGGTTGCTTGGAAAACCAACCGCCGAAATTGAGATTAATGAACCCATACAGCATTTGAAAAGGCCGGTAAAAATGTTATACATCATCAATTCATTCTTTTATAAAACTGCGAAAAAAATTTTTGGCAAGAAAAGTTAAAGGCTTCGGATTTATCTTCATTCTGTTTTAAAAGAGCAGTAGACTCAAACATGTTTAATGAGCAAACAGAAAAATTTACAACTCATTCAATTATTAAGGGGTGTGGCCAGCGTGCTTGTAGTGCTGCTTCACCTGACAGTAAATTTTTCTGAAAACTTAAAACAAAATTTTCTGGCAAACATTTTTGCTTTCGGTGGAAGCGGCGTTGACATATTTTTTGTATTGAGCGGTTTTATTATCACTTATGCTCACCTGCAGCATATCGGTAAAGCAACGGCCACAGGGCTTTTCGTCAAGCGTCGTTTCATCAGGATCTATCCCATTTACTGGATAGTGATCACCGTGTTTCTTGCCGTACAGTTATTACTACCTTCTTTTTATAAAACTCACTACAGCATTAACGCCGGTAATTTGATAAGTACATATTTACTGTTGCCGGGGCACACTATGGTCAATGGCGTAAGCTGGACGCTGACCAATGAACTGTTCTTTTATTTCCTTTTCATTTTTGCATTGCTGATCCCGAAAAAAACTTATAGCATTTACCTGGCAATCGGATATTTCATTTTACTTATTGCGTTGGCTTTTACCGGCTACAGTACCTCAAATTCAGACAGCATTACCGGCCTCGTTTTATTTCCGATGAACATTGAATTTTTATTGGGAATTTTCATTGTATTGATTGTTGAAAAAATAAACAGGCAGGCTATTATCCCGATGCTCTTGATAGGAATTCTCTGGTTTATAGCCGGGGCCGTGTGCGTAGATAAGGGAATTGAAGTAGTAACGTCAACTGCAAATTCGGCCATGAACCGCGTCATATTTTTTGGACTTCCAGCTTTCCTCATCATTCTGTCTTTGGTAAAAATGGAACTAAGCAAGAATGTACGTGTTGGTAAAATATTTATGCAACTGGGCAATGCCTCCTATTCTATTTACCTGATACACCTTCCTTTGCTGGCAGCATCTTTCAAAATTATTGCGAAACTTGGTATTACGAACTATTATTTTTTGATTTTGATAAGCATCTTGTTATTTGTAATTGTTTGTGCACTTGGAATTTTTGTTTACGACAAGATTGAAAAGCCTTTGATCAAAAAACTGAACAGCATTTTTTTAAAACCCGCACTAAAGGCATGAAAATACTACACGTCCTATATTCTGGCCTCGGCGGTCATGGCAATGTTTTTTTTTCGTTGGTAAGCGCCGACGAAAAAAAAGTGTTTCAATACGAAGCACTTTTTAACGGTATAGAAGATGTGCGTCAGGATTATATTGATTCCTGCAGCCGGCTGAATGTTCCACTAATTTTTGTAAAGAAAAAACAAGGCAGCCACTTGGGGTTTTTTGTAAAAATGGTAAAGGCAATTATTAAAAGCAGAGCAGATATTATTTTTTTACACGGCAGTATTCATGCGGCGGCGGCGCGGACCGCGGTTTTTTTT
This sequence comes from Ferruginibacter sp., assembly GCA_040003235.1. Classification (GTDB taxonomy): domain Bacteria; phylum Bacteroidota; class Bacteroidia; order Chitinophagales; family Chitinophagaceae; genus Ferruginibacter. Next base: position 36,362 of record JBDUCW010000013.1, read on the forward strand.
ATGCGTGGAAAACAAAAGATCATTGTAAGAGAAACACAGGCCAATCATCTAAAGACAAAAAGGGAAAAGCTGGCCTTGAAAATTGCAATGAAATTAGCCGATAGAATTGTTTTTCTCAGTAGGGAGTATGATGATGAAATAAAATCATTTATGCCGGAGAATTACCGGTCAAAAAAAATCAGTATCATCCCGAATGGCCTTGATCTTTCTTTATACACGCCTGGTAATAAATCTCAGGGCAATCGGATTATATTAGGAATGCAAAGCCGGCTCGTTGCTATTAAAGATCATGAAACACTGTTGAGAGCAATTGCTTCATTGAAAAAATCACGTCCCGGAATTTTACTTAATCTTATCATTGCCGGCGATGGTGAACATAAAAAATATCTTGAAAATCTGCAACAGCAGCTGGGTTTGCAACAGGAAGTACATTTTTGCGGAATACTGAATGAAAACGAACTCATTCACTTTTTGCAATCATTGGATATTTATGTACATGCTTCTTTAGGAGAAACAATGAGTACTGCTGTTATGCAGGCTATGGCCTGCAGATTACCGTTGATTGCGTCAGATGTAAAAGGGATCAATAATATGGTGCAAAACGGAGTTACTGGCTTACTGGTACCGGCAAAAGATACCCATAAAATGGCCGCAGCTATTGAAGAATTGATATCAGATCCGCAATTGCGAAATAGACTTTCGGTAGAAGCTTTTAAATACGCCCAGGAAAATTTTTCCAGCCGCAGAATGATCGAAGATTATAAAAAAATTTTTGCCAGTTAATATCGAATCTAAATAAAAAACTGCCAGGGCTGCATTTTGGGGATACTCATTTTCGTTGGTTAGGCTTCCTTTAAAATTTCAGTGCTTTTATTTTTCTGGTAAACGGCAAATAATAAAAAAAAGTAAAATGGCAACAGGGGCAACCGGTATCGTACCAATGTACCAAAATTAAAGGTTGTAAGTCCAACCACTACACCCATCAAAATACAGAAAGTAAAAGAAAAGATCAGGTAAGGATCCGAAAAAATGGTAGAAAAAAAACGGAAAAATTTCAGCTTAATGATCAGAAATAATGTAGCGATCATTAGTGAAAAAGATTCCAGTGCAGAAAACATCATCATAGGTTTCTTGGTTTCCCAAAAAAGCGGGCGGTATAGCGTGGAAAAAATGGCTGCGGGAGTTTTAATAATTAAACCTGTTAATGATACATCAAAATCTTCAACAGTAAAATTTCCCATACTTCCTTCATCGTCTACACTGTAAACAGCTTTAGAAGTTTCAATGATTGAAGTAGATTCCTCAACAATCCAGTCTGTGTATTTAGATACAGTATAGATAAACACTGATATGCTGATTAAAAGCAGTACAACGATAACTATAAACTTAGAAAAAAAATTCTTTCTTGCAATGATGTAATAGCCCAGAAAAGCCGCTGCCAAAGACACCAGCAGCAACACAGCCAGATAATCCTTAACCATATACAGCATGTAAAAACATATTCCAAAAATGAAAAGATCGCGGATTGATATTTTTTTTTGAATAATAATTCTGTAAAGGATATTGGATATAAATCCTATCGATCCCATACAAATCGCTTCCTTATTTAACCCGCTTGCCCAAAAACACATGGAAGGACTGTATAATACCAGCCAGGCCAATAATTTAGGGGATTTGTTTTTCATTATCTCGTTGAACGTGCAGTATAACCTCCATGCCCCTGCGAATGAAAAAAATGTAAAAAATAAGGCAATAATCAGGTAATAGTTGAAGGCCGGAAACGAGATCAGTGAAGAAATTTTCATAACCATTGCGTTGGCTTCCACAGGCAATACGCCCATTAGGTTTGGATCTACACCATGAAGGGCGCCGGCATTGGTAAGTTCTGCGCCCGATAGAAAGAGGTTTTTAATATAATCCGGTCCTTCACAAATTAAATTCCGGATAAAAAGTGAGCCGCGGTAATATCCAAATGAATCGCCATATCCATAATAATACTGAAACACTAATGCATACAATATAGCGCCCCCCATTTTTAAAGAAAATCCAGTAATAAAAATTTTTTTCAGTCCGGTACCATTGTACTGCTGGGCCTTTTTTAGAACTATTAGATAAAAAAAAAGCAGATAAAAAGGCAATAAAATATAATCATATATGGTAATCGCCTGCATTGGTTTTTATGAATATAATTAAGAAACAGGATTTATACAATCCTTTTTTAAAGTAGTTTAAACCTTTGTAAGATAACCATACCTGAGTTGATAATTTCAATTGAACACAAATAGTTAAATATTTTTCCCTTTGTACTCCGGTATATTTTTTTAAACCCATGGAAGATAATATAATCGTCGATTTAATAATCCCGTTTTAAAAATTGCTGACGCGTTTCGGATCTGATAGTCTGTTGTACAAATTATTAAAAAGTGTATGGCTTAAACCGCCTCTCAATATTGTTAATTGTTTTTTTAATCCTTTTCCAACTGCATTGGCCAATTGTCCGACATGTGCAGTTAATTACCTGTTTTAGAGCTAAACAACTGTCATGTAATTCACCTAATATTGCAGATGAAAATCCCTGTTGCAATGCCTGAAGATAAAATGGTCTTTATAAAAGAATATTAAACGCAGACGTTTTTATTGCTCTGTTCTAAAGTTTTTTATTTTGAAGAACTGTGGCCAAAAATATTATTATTAAATACGCCTGCAGTATATTCCATGAATTTTATATTGTCAAAAAAAATCCGGCACAGGAAAAATAAGTCCTGGTAATAAGACAATAATCCGAAATCAGTGATTAATATGGTTTAAGAAAATTTTTATGAAGATTTTGCATTTAATATCTGTGGGACCATTATCAGGTGCTGAAAAACATTTAAGACATCTATTGCCCGGTCTTAAGAAAAAGGGCATTACATGCGACCTCATTATAGTGACTTCTCAAAAAACAGCCGGGGCATTTACTGATTTTTGCAATGAATTGAATGAACTTGATGTAAAAACCACCCTGTTGGTTTCCGGAAAATTTTCGTTGATTCAAACTGCAAAAAAAATAAACAGGTATCTCAGGACAAATAAAATAGATATCGTCCATTCTCATCTTTTTTATGGCGACCTTACCGCTGCTATTTTAAAAACCTTGTTTAACAGAAACCTTTATTTGATATCAACCAAACATGGTTACCAGGAGCAGGTATTACAGCAGTATGAACCCGGAAAAACTTATCAGCCCAACAATCTTTATTATTATATCACAAAACTTTTTTTACGAAAAATTAATAAAAACCTTGCCGTATCTAAAGCCATTGCTGATCTATACTACAATATTAAACTTACTAAAACCCGCTACCCTTTCATTCATCACGGAATAGACATTAAAGATTTTAATAAAGAAATCTTTAGGGCTGAATGCAGGAAAGCCCCAAAACAACTGATCATTGTCGGGAGAATAGAGTTATTTAAAGGACATCGTTTTTTAATAAATGCTTTATCGATCGTATTGCTGAAATATCCTGAAACTGTTTTAATGATCCTTGGAGAAGGAAGTGAAAAAAATAATTGTATCGAGCAGGTCAACAGGCTGGGGCTGCAAAATAATGTGCAGTTCCTGGGATTTAAACCTCATCCTTATTCATATATCAGTCTGTCAGATGTTATCATTTTACCCTCTCTTTTTGAACCATTTGGTTTGGTATATATTGAATCTTTTGCACTCAAAACACCTGTAGTTGCATTTAATACGCCTGCCGCAAATGAAATTATAGTGAATAATGAAACGGGATTGCTTGTTGATAAAGGAGACAGTAAATTATTGGCAGAAAAAATAATTTTACTATTGGAAAATCCGGAAATAAGCAGGAAAATTACGGAGGCGGCATTTCTAAAATACAAAACCAGTTTTACTACAGAAATAATGATACAAAAAACTGCAGACTGGTATCTGAGTCTTCGAATATAACTCCTTTCATTTCCTTTTATAGTAGAGAACAATTGTTTTAGTTACCAAATAAAAAGGTTACGCGGCTTTATCTGAACCGATAGCTTCAACCAGAATTTTTATTTGGTTACAGACTTAGTTTTTCTTTCCTACCGCATGCCAAAAGACTCCATGTTCACCAAATCTAATATCGGTCAATCCCGCTTCTTTCATCATTTCTTCCACTTCAGATCTCAAAAACCGCTGTTCCAGTTTTGTGCCGAAACGGTCAAGGCTATCGTTCCTTAAATTATAAAAAGGTTTATTGGCATAAGGCTCCAGCGGAATTTTTTTAGCCAGTTTTTTTAATCCCATTTTAGTTAACAGTCCGGCGAATTTTGAAAGCGGCCAGTAAACCAGTACCGCAATTACGTCACATACAAACCGTTTCAGTTTTCCGGGCAGCCTCGAAATAATGAACCTGAAAAAATCGGATAAATAAAAAATAATTTTAAAAAGAAATCCTCTGTGGTCGAATCTGTAATAAAGGTATACGTAAAACCAGCCGCCGTGTTTTATCTTTTTTACGCAGCTGATCATGGCCTGTTTGGTATCCGGAATATGATGCAGTACGCCGATACTCATACCAAAATCAAATGTTTCATCATCCCACGGAATAGTATCTACACTTGCTTTTGTAATCCTTACATTTTTATTTTTACCCAGCATACAGTCCGCTGTAAAAACTGCATGACTCGGATCGATGGCTTCTATGAAAGCAGCCTTGTCTGTAAAATAATCCGTCCAGCGGCCACTGCCACATCCGATATCAATCATGTAGGTATTTTTATTTACCATCGTTTCATCAATGATATCAAAATATTCTTTTCCCAATTCACGGACACTTTCTTCGCTGTGATCAGAGAATTTGCTCCATTCTTCTCCAAAAGTATGTACCACCGCTTCATCCATATTTTCTTCTTTGGCCAGAGTGGTAAAAACGGCGATGGGGTTATTCGTTCCCTGCAATATTTCTATAGAAGCTTTATTATATGGAACCATAAATTTTTGCTGCTGTTTCTTTTTTGGATAACCTGTATAAAAAATTGCAAGATAAACAATAGGAATTGGTTAATAAAGTTTATAAAGCAGGCAGTTGGTAAGTTTTGGGGTATTACTAAACTTGATAAGGCAAAGCACTATACTCATTCTCAGCCTGAAAATATAAAAGCTTAAACAACCAAGTCCCGCCCGGATAGCGTATTTTAGTGCCGCAAGCAAATATTCTATGCCCATTAAATTATTAAATCCTTTTAACAGACATCCACTCACCCTGGCAAATGAAGGCCTTACTGATGCAGGAACGATTGCTTTTCCTTATAAAAATGGGGCGTACCGCATCGTTGCTGACGATAATTATACTGATAATTTTGGCTATCAATGGAATAAGTTTGCGGGCACACAAATAGACAGGGCCAGTGAACTTGATATGTCTAAGGTTCGTTTTTTTGCAGAAACTAACTGGGATAAAGAAGATCTTACCGGAAAAAATGTATTGGAAGTTGGTTCAGGTGCAGGACGTTTTTCGCAGATCATCCTCGACTTTACAGCAGCAAATTTATACAGCGTTGATTATTCCAATGCGGTGGAAGCCAATTATAAAAATAATGGTCCTAATGACAGACTCCATCTTTTCCAGGCCAGTATTTATGAAATGCCTTTTGAAAAAGGCCAGTTTGATAAAGTGGTTTGCTTTGGTGTGTTACAACATACGCCCGAAGTAGATCTGTCTGTTCAGTCATTGATTGAAATGGCTAAGCCCGGTGCTGAAGTGGTGGTGGATTTTTATCCGATACGCGGGTGGTGGACAAAGCTTCACGCTAAATATATCTTCCGGCCGTATACCAAAAAATTAAGTAACGAAAAATTATATAAAAAAATAGACCGCAATATTGACTGGATGATAAAAGCTTCTGGTTTTTTTTCAAAGATCGGATTGGGAAGAATAGTCAACCGGTTCCTGCCTATCGTTGATATCAATGGAACCCTTCCTGAAAATCTTTCTAAAGAACAGTTGAGGGAACATTGCGTACTGGACACTTTCGATATGTTCAGCCCGCAATACGATCAGCCACAACGCATCAGTAATATCGTTTCGTTGTTCAAAAAATACGGAATGGAAAACGTTTGGGGTGGCTATGTAAAATACGCAAACTGCCGGGCTGCTGTAGTAAAAGGCACCAGAAAATAATTCTGTTATGGGGCTATTTAGTAACTTTTCAAAACTGCGGGCTAATCCAATGCTGCAGTCTTTAGGCACTTATACCTTCACCAATTTTTTTGGTAAAGGCGTTGCATTTCTGCTACTGCCTTATTTTACTTACAAGCTGCAAAAATCCGATATGGGTTTATTAAGTCTCTTCAGCGGAGCCATAATTTTTTTAATGCCCTTTATTTCAATGGGTGTATTGCAATCAGTGAATGCCGACTTTTTTAAACTGGATAAAAAATCTTTTAAGGATCTTTTCAGTACCAGTTTGCTGTTACCGGTATCCGTAAGCCTGCTTTCTTTTATTTTATTTTTTGCTTTCAGAAATGTGCTGGAGGAAAAATATAATTTTCCGCCGGTATTTATATGGATGATCCCGCTCGTTACTTTTTTTACTTTTGTAAGCGAGCAGCTGGTTATTCTCATCCGTAACAATAACCTGCCAAAACTTTTTATGAAAGTGGTGCTGGGGAGACTTTTCATTGAAGTACTCCTGGCCGTGCTGCTGATCAGTGTGGTGCACATGGGCTGGCAGGGAAGAACAACCGGCATTCTGGTTTCTTATATTGCCATGACTGTTTTTGCTTTTTATTTTTTCATCAGCCGCAATTATCTTTTTGGAAAAATAAAAAAAAATATTCTGCGTGAAGAACTGATCTACAGCATCCCGATCATCATTCTTCAGGCAAGTGTATTTTGTATGAGTTCTTCGGATAATTTTTTTCTTTCAAGATTTACACATGATAACAATGCAGAAGTTGGTATTTATGCCATTGCCTGTACTTTCGGATCAGTAATCCTTACGCTGTCTTCTGCATTGCTGCAGTTTGTAATTCCGAAAATCTACGGATTGCTTTCACAGCCGTCGGTCAATCACGCAGCTATCAGAAAATTTTTTTTATTGTATGCAGGCATCATGCTCGGTGGATTGATCCTCTTACTTGTATGTGTGCCACTGGCTTACAGATTTGTCATTCATGAATCTTACCGTCCCGGAATAAAATATTATTACCTGTTGTGCATTGGATATTTTTTCTGGACGATCGCGTATTTCTTTTATTCCTTTTTATTGTATCACAAAAATAAAAAAAAATTGCTGCTGCTTTCACTGTCCTCCATTGTAATCAGCCTAACCAGCAATTATTTTTTTATAAAGAATATGGGCTCTATGGGCGCAGCAATATCTGTGTGCAGCTGCTATTTTACCGTTTTAATGATCACATTGATATTTACTTATAAAGACCTGAAATTTATATTCCTGAAAATAAATATGCCTATGAAACGTTAATTAAACTCCCGGGAAGCCCCCTAATCAATAAAACAACTCAAATGAAAGAACTGGTCTACAAAATAATTGACTTTTTCACTTTTGGAAAAGGGTTAAAAAAAACATTTCACGGACATGCACTTCGGCTGCCTACACGTTACATCAATTATTTTCCTTCCGATTATGAAGTAGATAATTTCAATTTTTTAAAGCAGCGCTGCAAATCAAATGATATTGTGCTTGACATTGGTGCGCATATCGGGCTTTTTGCTGTAGTGGCCGCGCAGCTTAGCAAACCGGATGGTAAAGTATATGCCTTTGAACCCGCGCCTTCTACCAACAGCCTGTTGAAAAAAACAATCGCCCTCAATAAAATGCATCATACGATCGAACCCCGTGATGAGGCAATGGGTAAAGAAAATGGTAAGACCACTTTTTATGTATCAGACGACAAAGCTGACAACAGTAATAGCCTGGTGTCTTATAAAGAAGACCGAGAATTGCATGGTATTGACATCAATATTGTAACCATTGATGGATTTGTTCAGGAAAAAAAACTGAACCGGGTTAATTTTATGAAGATAGATGTTGAAGGTGCGGAATATGATGCCATCAGGGGCGGTACTAACACTTTTAAAACCCTTCGTCCCTATTGTATTCTGGCCATTCATCCTGAACCGATAGCTGCCAAAGGAGATAATCAGGCTGACATTTATGATTTCATTTTTAATTTAGGCTATAAAATAACTTTTGAAAATAAAGAACTCAGCAGGGAAGAACTTTCCAACAACAAAGAAATGATCGACCTGCATTTAATACCAATATAGTATTTTGCAACTTTAACCTGATGAAGAAAAAAACCATTGTCCATATTATTTACAATCTTGGCAGAGGAGGCGCAGAAACGATGCTCATCGCTGTACTGAAGGAATTACAGGAGTACAATAATATTCTTATCACACTGAACTGCGATAACCATTTCGGCAAAGACCTTCCCTGCAGTAAGTATATCTGCCTGAATGTAAAAAACATTCCATTCCTTCCATTCTATCGATTTAAATTGCGCAGGCTGATAAAAGAAAACAATGCCGATGTTGTTCATACACATTTATTCTGGCCAACATTCCTGGCAAGGTTATCGGTACCGAAAAAAATTCCGCTGATCACCACTATCCATGCTTTTATTGCAACCTCTGTTGAGTATAAGAACTGGTATATCCGGTGGCTGGATAAAATATCTTACCGTTTTCGTAAAAATATTATCATTGCTGTAGCCAATGGAGCACTTACAGATTATTTTTCCTTTCTGCATTTGAAACCGTTCAGGTCTTATGCACTGTACACTTTTGTAGACACCCGTATTTTTTCTTTACCTGATTCAGGTCCTCAATTGAATGATGATGGTTTTAAACTGGTATCAGTAGGCGCTTTGCGTATTCAAAAAAATCATACTTATCTGATTAAAGCATTCAGGTTATTAAAGAATGAAAATATAGAACTGCATATTTATGGTGAAGGCCCATTGCAGTCTGATCTGCAGCAACAGATAGATGATGACCCGGTTAAAGTAATTCTTAAAGGAGAGGTAAATAATATTCAGCAACTCCTGGGCGAATATGACCTGTTCGCAATGTCTTCCACTTTTGAAGGGTTTTCATTGGGTGTGCTGGAAGCAATGGCTTTACAGCGAACTTTGCTGTTAAGTGATATCCGTTCATTCAGGGAACAGTGTGAAGACACAGCAGTTTATTTTGATCTGAATGATCCCGTAGATTTTACTATAAAATTAAAACAGCTCATCGCTGATAAAAATAAACAGGTTGCACTTGCCAAAAAAGGCAGGATCCGCGCACTTGAAAATTTTACGCTGGAACATCATATGAAAGGGTTAAGAAGCATTTATAATGAAACCCTGAATCCGTATTAATCGGTACATTCGCATTTACAAAAAAACAGAATATGTGTGGCATTTCCGGGTTTATTGATTTCAACAACAGGTCTTCACCGGACGTTTTAAAAATCTCCACCGATACTCTTGGCCACCGCGGTCCTGACGGGAGCGGTTATGAATTTTTTCAAAACGACAATTGCCAGGTAGGCCTTGGCCATCGTCGCCTTGCCATCATTGATCTTACTGATGCCGGAAAGCAACCCATGAAATACAAGCAATGGTATATTGTATTTAATGGTGAGATGTATAATTATGCTGAAGTAAAAAAAGAGCTTGAAGATCTTGGCCACCGGTTCATCAGTCATTCTGATACTGAAGTTATTTTGCATGCATGGGAACAATGGGGGAGCAAAATGATCTCACGGTTCATCGGCATGTTTGCTTTTGTTATTTACGATGAAGCAAAAAAGGAAATGATCTGCTTCCGCGACAGGGCCGGTGTAAAACCTTTTTATTATTACTGGCAGGATGGTTTGTTTTTGTTTGCCTCTGAGCTAAAGGCATTTCATAAACATCCTGATTTTAAAAAAGAGATCGAGCCTTTGGCCGTTCACCAGTTTATGCAATATGGATACGTTCTTGCTCCACTAAGTATTTTTAAACACACATTTAAAATTGAACCAGGTCATTTTTTAACCTTATGCATAGAGAAAGAAGTGCGTGATCCCGTCATAGAAAAATATTGGGATATTTTTGATGCATATAATAAACCTAAACTGGTGATCAGTGAAAAAGAAGCATTGGAAGAAACAGAGAAATTATTGCTCTCTGCCTGCAAATACCGTATGGTGGCGGATGTACCGGTAGGTGTATTTTTAAGTGGCGGGTATGACAGCTCTGTTGTAACGGCTTTATTGCAGCGTTCCCAAACTGAAAAAATAAGAACTTATACAATCGGGTTTCACGAAGAAAGTCATAATGAAGCTGTACATGCAAAGGCTGTAGCTGAACACCTGGGTACTGCACATACAGAATATTATTGCACTACCAAAGAAGCTCAGGATATTATACCGGATATTGCCTTTTATTGTGACGAGCCTTTTGGCGATGCCTCAATAATACCCACTACCCTTGTGAGCAGGCTGGCAAGAAAAGAAGTTACGGTAGCATTAAGCGCTGATGCAGGAGATGAAATATTTGCAGGTTATAATAAGTACACCGATTCTTTGCATTTTTTAAGCAGGAGCAATCTGGTACCATCTTTATTAAAAAAACCCGTTGCTTTTTTTGTAAATATTGCTCCGGATGCTGTAAATGAAAGGATGCTGGGTAAAGCTGCCGGTATAAAAAAAGACAGGTTAGTAAAATTATTAAAAGATAAAACAGCTACCGCTACCAATGTAATGGATGAACTGTTAAGTCAGAATTACAGTGACAGACAGTTGGCCAGGTTATTCAATCACCGGCAACCAAAACCTTTCAGTTCATTTCACACAGAAAATTTATTACTTGATTCAGTTGGCCCAATAGATAAAATGCTGGCCGTCGATTATAAAACATATCTGCCTGATGACATTCTGGTAAAGATAGACAGAGCCGGCATGACTGCTTCGCTGGAAGGAAGGGAACCTTTACTGGATCATCGCCTTGCGGAATTTGCTGCCCAATTGCCTCATGAATTCAAATTGAAAAATGGTATTAAAAAATATTTATTGAAAAAAATCGTTCATAAATATCTTCCTGAAAAAATTATGTCGCGACCCAAGATGGGTTTTGGTGTTCCGGTACATTTGTGGCTTAGAAATGAATTGAAATTTTATGCTGAAGAATTTCTTGATGAAAAGTCTTTTGCAGCGCACGGTTTTTTTAATCAACAGGAAATAAATATAATTAAAAAACAATTTTTCGCCGGTAACCGGAATTACAATAACCTGTTTTGGTTTTTACTCGTATTTCAGATGTGGTATAAAAAATGGATGTGATCAATACTTTTACAAACCCAATAAAATCCTGATTGAAAAAAATTCTTTTTATATCTTATGATGGAATGACTGACCCATTGGGACAAAGCCAGGTGATTCCTTATCTCGCAGGCTTAACAGAATATGGTTATCATTTTACGATCTTAAGTTGCGACAAGCCCGATAAATATGCAGCGAATAAAGTTTATGTTGAAAAATTAATTGCACCCTATAACATTGAATGGGTCTCTATTCCTTATCATAAAAATCCACCCGTACTCTCAACGATGTATGATGTGTGGATGTTGAAGAAGAAAGCACGGCAGTTGCAGCGGCAACACAAATTCGACATGGTGCATACCAGACCCGGTATACCAACACTCGTTGGGCTTGGGTTGAAAAAAAAATACGGCATTAAATTTCTCAATGACATCAGGGAATTCTGGGCAGATTCCCGCGTGGATGGCGGCATGTGGAATATTAAAAATCCGCTTTTTAAAAAGATCTATAATTATTTTAAGAAGCATGAGGATGAATGTCTCGTGCAGGCGGACTATAATGTCTGCCTTACTTATGCTGCAAAAAAAGAAATTCACAGCTGGCACCGGATACCCAATCAACCTGTGCCTATTGAAGTGATCCCATGCAGTGCCGATTTAAAACTATTTGATCCCGCAGCAATTGATCCATCCGAAAAAAAAGCATTGCAAAAAGAACTGAAGATCGATGACAATGATTTTGTGGTGAGTTATCTTGGTTCAATAGGTGGGTGGTATATGACAGCAGAAATTATGCAGTTCTGTAAACAGCTTTCTGATAAAAAACCTGAAGCAAAATTTTTATTTATCTCACCGCACCGGCATGACGACATTACAACTGCTGCTGAAAAATATGGATTGTCTTCTGAAAAAATAATTACCAGAAAGGGAATGCGTCACGAAGTGCCTTTGTTACTTTCATTAAGCCGGTATTCTATCTTTTTTATCAAGCCCTGCTTTTCAAAAATTTCTTCCTCGCCTACCAAGCATGGCGAAATTATGGCGATGGGTATTCCGGTAATTGCAAACGGAGGTGTGGGCGATGTAGCTGAGATTGTTACCCGGTACAAGGCAGGTTATATTGTAGATGATTTCTCAGCCGGATCATTCGAAAAAATAATTGACCAGATGCTTGCTCCTCATGAAGTTGACGCGGTTGCCATACGCAATGCAGCCAAAGATTTTTATGCGCTGGACAATGCCATTGAACGCTACCGGAAAGTATACGACATCATCTTCCAAAATAAGGAGGAATAGATATTTGACGAATATGGCAGACCAGTTGCATATATTGAAGGAACAAAAAAAAGCAGGCTCTGGTCTCACCCGGGAATATTCGAATACATTTATACAAGGCTCTTTAAAAAGATAAAATAGAATTTTTTTATCCCGTCATCAATAATGAATTGATAAGATTCAGTCCTGCGCCTTACCTTGCTTTTTTGCACAAATTATTTTTCCGGTTTTATCACTACGTTGGTTCCATGCGGTTCATTATGTTGCCATTCAATAGACCAGCCCGCTTCTTTACTTCGGCTCTTCATGTTGATCAATCCATTGCCGCTGCTGATCTTTGTATGAAGTGCAGTAATACCGGTGCCATCATCTGAAATACTGATCTTCCATTTTTTTTCGCTCTCAAAATATACCCGCACATTGGCTGCTCCACTGTGTTTGAGCGCATTGCTGATGGCTTCCTTGGAAACCTGGTATAAATTAAAAGCCTGTGCCGGCGGCAGCAGCAGATCGGTATTGATATGTTCTATCACATCAATATTGATCTGTGGGTAAGAAGCCCGGATACGCTGGATAAAAATTTTGATACGGTCACTGATGGCGGTGAGCGAAAGATTGTCTTTCTTTAAAACCCAGATGGTATCATTCAACTGCGAAACAATTGAATGGGCATTCATCTTGAGTTCATTAAGGGCCGGTTCATTATCCCGGTGAATACCTGCCTGGTCAATATTGCTGGCAATGGCCGCAGCATAAGCGCCGAGATTATCATGAAGATCGGCTGCGATACGCTTGCGTTCATTTTCTTCAGCAATAGAAACTGCCTGCAGTGTTTTTATTTTTTCTTCCATCTGATATTGCTGCAGTTTGATTGCCTGGTTCTTTTTTCTGATTTTAAATATCACATATCCCCCAATGATCGTGATAAGCAGCAGTGCCAGGCTGCCAAAAATTAAATTATTCTTTCTGGTGATGTCAAGTTTTTGCTGAATGATAGTGTTTTCTTTTTTCTGTACTTCATAGCCGGCCTGTAGTTTTGATATCTCTTCGGCTGAATTTTTTTTATACATCGAATCTTTAAGCGTTATCAGTTCATTCAATGTTGCGCTGGCATTTATATAATCGCCTTTTAATTTATAATTGTCAGCAAGATTCTGATAGAGATAAAAATTAGGTGGAGAATTTTTATTCAGCTCAATGCCTTCTTTACAAATGGTAATTCCCTTTTCCGGTTGTTTGCTGATGATATAGAAATTACCGAGCACCGACATTGAATTGATGAGATAAAACATATTGCCCATCTGCCTGTACACCTGCGTTCCTTTTATGAGGTATGCTTCGCCTTCTGCAGATTTATTTTGATATGCAAGAATGGTCCCTTTAATACCGGATGAAAAAGCAAGTGCAGATAAAAACTCGTGGCTGGTGCTTACTTCAATCGCTTTCGTAATATAGAGATCGGAAGAATCCAGTAAATTTTTGTTGCCGGTGCTTTCAAACAAATGAATATAAGTAAGGCCTGTATTATTCAATGAAATATTATACGATTCCCAGGCTGCAAGTGATGTCGGTTCTTTGACTAAAGCAATTGCTTTAAAACCCCATTGTTTGGCTTCCACATCTCTTCCCAACGCAACATAAGCTGCAGCAATTCCATTCATCGATCTTATCTGCGTAAGTACATCTTCATTCTTTTCTGCCTGTGCCAGTAAAGCATAATAAATATCAAGACTTTCTTTTGGCCTGTTCAGATTGTTGAGTGTCCTGCCTTTCAACAAAGAAAAATTAATGTATGCTTCTTTTTCGTTTGATGCATATTGCAAATCACTTAAAGCTGTTTCTGCTATTTTCAAAACCGTTTCGGTAGAACCTTTCGATAAAAGCAGCATTGCCATATAATAGCTGGCCATACCGCTTCCTGCTTTATCATTCAACTGAACCGCAATAGTTTTTGCGTCAGCTGCATATTTGTACAATGTGTCAGGATTAAGTGAGGCCTGCTCAAAGCATAGCGCAAGTATTGCGTTTAATTTCTGCAGATTACCTGACGTGCCATTGATTTTTATTTTAAGACTATCAATACGTTTTGTCTGCGCAATACCTGTTGTGCAGAATAAGAACAAAAACAGTATAGCAACAGAATTTTTACCATAGAAAGATCCAGGCATATAGCTTTGATTGATGAAGGCTTCTTTAAAAGTAAGGAATTAAGATTATTATAAAGTGGAGAATATTGTAAAATAAAAACCAGGCAACTTATTATGTTGCCTGGCCAGTTTTACGTAAGGAATTGTTTTATCTATTGCTTGGAAATCTTGAAAGTATAAGGCGTTTCGTTTACCAGTGTTTTTAAAATATAAACGCCTGAAGGAAGGAAGGGCAGATCATTCAGCAGCGTTGTTGTATTGCCCTGCCTGTCGATCGTTTTATGATACAACAGTTTTCCCTGTATCGTATAAAGATCAACGCTGTTGGTTTTATCCACTGCTGATGCAGGAATAACCTGTAAGGTGATCGTTTGTGAGAACGGATTCGGGAATGCTGTGATAATCGGATCAGATATCGTTTGTTCCAGCCTGATTGTTACTACAACAGAATACGCAAACTTACCATCCTTATCAACCTGTCTTAACCGGTAGTACAATACATTCGCCGGCAGTGACAATGCATTGGAATCGATGAATGTATAATCGTGCTGCTGATTGCTGTTACCCGCAGCAGTTACCGTTCCTATAGCTGCCCAGTTGTTTCCTGTAAAGGATCTTTCGATTACAAAATTCTTGGTATTGATCTCATTACCGGTTGCCCATTTCAACTGAACGTGCTTGTCTTTTTTAGCGCCATTAAAGTAAAGCCATGTTAAAGGCAATGGACCTGTGTTGTGCACCAGTACTGAAAGTTCACATGTATTTTTGAGTGGCTCCATGTTTTTAACGCTGTCAAAGGCAGATATAAAGAAACAGTAAGTAGTATCACGAAGTACTTTAAAATTAATACTGGTATCCGCAATATCTTTTTTGTATAACTGGAACGGACGGGCGTTTACAGAGACATATAAAGAGTAACTCAGGATGCCTACACCATTCAGATCGTCATGTCCATTCCATGAAATCTTAACGGTAGTTGTATCTACAAATACAATGTTCTGGTTGATATGACTTACCGGTGGATAAGCATCGATGGTATTTTTAAATACATTGGTAGGAATTGTATCATTAAGATCGAATACAATTTTCGCTCTTGCACCGATGGTATCCAGTGTAACTGCTGTTGATACAGGTTTCATACTGAAATTTACAAATGCATGTCCGAACAACGGCTGCGTTGTATCCTGCAACAGCAGAAAACCTTTATTGGGTGCAGTGGGTGGAAGCAAGGTGACCGGATCGATGGACTGGAATTCCCAGAATGCCACACCGCCGATCTGGTCATATCCTGCGGTAATATCTACATACAGTCCGATGGAATCTCTGCAATCGAGACGGTTATAATAAGAAGAAGTTCCAACCGGCACCATAAAGGTTTGTGTATTGAAACCGAAATTACCCAACTGGAAACTGGCAGCATCTTCTTTGGGTTCGATCGGAGAAGTGATCCTTACAAATTTTGCAGGTGCGCTTGCCGATTTATCGTTTTCATAATAAATGGTGTAAGGTAATCTGTCGTTCACACTCACCCAATGTTTGGATGGCACGCCATCTGTACCAACAATTTCGTTGGGATCTTTTGATTGATTGACATTGGTATGACCTGGTGTGCCGGGGCCTTTTGGTTTTGGATCCTGAGTACCACTTGGTGGAGGATTTTGTGGGCAATTTGGTTTAGGTCTTCTGAAGCTTTTTACGTCCTGATGTTTGCGGATCTTCCACCATTTTTCAAAGTCACCTCTCTCTCTATGCCACTGTGCCTCGACTTCATCCTGTTCCTGATCAACTGAATTAGATCCTGCATTTTGACCCCACTCCGCAGCATGTTCGTTCATACTGCCACCAGTCGCCATAGCCTGTACTGCGTCAAGACCGTTGTACAACGTTCCGATTGGTGTAAAACCAAAAGCGCTTTGTAAAAGATTACCCCCTGCCATATCGTTCTCTGCCCATCCCGAATTGGGATCTGTGACCGTATTAATAAAAGCACCGGTTTTAAAAGCAACATCAATTGCAGTTAACCCGTTTGAAACGCCACTAACTGTCTTACCAAACTTTGCCCATTTGCTTGCCTCTCCAGCCTCATTCAGCAATTTACTTTCAAGATTAGCATACTTCCCTTCTATATCCAGGTATTTGCTTTTAGCCAATAAGTTTTCAGCCTCATCAAGTTTGCCGAGGTCTAACAATTTTTCTGATTTTGCAAGTAGTTTTGCTTCTTTCGCCCTAAGCGCTTTAATTTCCGCTTCATACATTGTCCAGGTTAAATATCCGGGGGTATTGGCAAGAGATACCCAGCCCTCCAATTTTTCACTCCAGAACAAGATTACTTGTGTTGTAGTAGGAGGGCAGTCCTGTAAACCAAAAACATCAATACCATTTGCCGGATCATTATGAACATATTGATACATGCCTGTACCGTCAGCATAACCGGTCAGGTCGCGCTGACTAAATGTACCCATGTCGGGACTATAATTTCTGTAATGGAAATGATTGCTGTTGGTAGCACTGTCGAATTCCTGTCCGGTAAATCCAAATCTGTTGCCAGCAATTGAAGAAGGGATCACCACGTTGGAACTATTAAAAATCGTTTGCTTACCATAAGCATCATATTGATATCTCTCTGTGAGATTACCTGCACTATTCGTGATTGCTTCTATTGATCCTACTTCATTTTGATGATAATAATAACTATTGTTGTTTTTTTCATTTACAACAGGTGTACGGAAATCTTTGAAGATCGTTCTTGTTCTCAGGTCATTGGTGATGCCGTCTCTTTCTTCAATCTGTTCCATTTTTGCATAAGTATATTTCAACGGTGCTCCATTGAAAGTCTTTTGTACCCGCCTTCCGAATCCATCATATTGATAAGTGAGCACATTGGAAGCAGATGCTGAATCTTTTATCAGCCTTCCTTCAGCATCATAAGTTTTATAATAATGACCATCGTAAGAAAGATTTCCATTGTTGTCATATTGAAAAACTGTATTCACACTGCCATTATTGTTGCTGAGCAATTGGTTCAGATTGTTACTGGTATAAGAGTTGGCAGTTCCGTTCAGATTTGCTGCGGTACGATTGCCCACCGCATCGTAAGTATAGCTATTCTGAATACTGGTAGCCCCACCAATAACACCACGTTTATAATTTGTAAGCCTATAATTATTATCGTAATTAAATTCTTCAGAAAGTGAAGGGATATTCAATCTGTTGATTGATTTAACTTTCTTTTCCTTATCATAGGTATAACCAGTATTCTGAATACTGCCACCGGCTGTTGAATAGCTACTTAACCTGTTGGCAAAATCGTATTGCATATTAGTGCTTAGACCATTGCCAAATGTTTTCGCTATCATTTGATTTGCATTATTATATTGATAGCCCACCAATACAGTATTGCCTTTTGAAATTCCAATCAACCGGTTGCGCGTATCAAAGCTTTTTGAAACGATCGTACTATCGGGGTATATTGTTGTTTCTTTACGGCCGGCAATATCATAACTATATCTTGTTGTGCGGCCGTCAAATGTTTCCGATATGATCCTGTTTAACACATCATAGCCAACAGTTACTGTTCCTGAATTATTGGTAGCACTGATTACTCTTCCGATAGCATCATAAGTGTAATTCGTCAGCAATCCGCCAGGTAATGTTTTAGAAACAACCCTGTTTAGAGAATCATAGGTAAAGTTGATACTGGTTCCGTCAGTCAGCTTTTTTACAACGATATTTCCCTTACTGTCATAAGTAAAAACTATGGTTTTCCCGTCGGGAAAAATGGTAGACTTCAACCTGTTCAGATTATCGAAAGTGCGTGTTGTTACTTGATTGTTCTGATCTGTCAACGTTACCGCGTTTCCTTGTCCGTCGTAGCCTACAGCAGTTACAAAACCATTGTTGTCTGTATAACTCTTTATCCTGTCATTGCCATCGTAAGTATATGTATGAACAAACCCATTGCGGTCAGTTACAGAAATTACATTACCATTCTTATCATAAGTAAGCGTATGCGAATTACCAAGAGGATCAGTGACCTGTTTAACACGGTCCAGACTGTCGTATGTTGCTGTTGTAGTAGCGCCTGTTCCATTAGTCATAGTTAAACGATTACCGTTTTTGTCGAACGTAACGCTGACTATGGGACCACTGTTATCGCTAATGGCAGTAAGCCTGTCTACTGCATCATAACTATAAGTGACATTATTACCATTGGGCAGACTCAATGCAACGACATTGCCACTCGCATCATAACTCACGGAGCTGGTATTACCAAGCGCATCAATAGAACCACTAAGCCTGTTTCTGGTGTCGTAAGTCAAGGTGAAAGAATTGCCTAAAGCATTTTTCAACTTTACGATATTGTCCATATTATCATAAGAAAAAAAACTTTTGTCAGATATCGGATCAGTATATTGTACAAGTCTATTGGAAGCATCATAATCCATTTTTACTATCTCATTATTCTTATTGGTCACTCCTGTTACATTACCTTCTGCATCATAAGCAAACTGTATTGTATTGTTTAATGGATCGGTAAGTTTCTTAATACGGTTAAGTATATCAAATTCCAACGTGTGCGAATTTCCTTTGGCATCTGTATAAGAAGTTAAATTACCGCGTGCATCTAATGCCATGGTGGCATTATATCCATTCGGTCCGCTCGCTGTGGCCGGACGACCATAAGCATCATATGTGTAGGTATACACATTTCCTTTAGGATCAGTACTTGAAACAATATCCCCCTTGCTGTTGTAAGTAGCCGTATACACAATATTTCCAGGGTCGGTAATTTGTGTCATGTTGCCTTTTGAATCATAGGTTACAGTACTTAGGTTTCCTTTTGCATCAGTAAAACTTGTTACAGCATTGTAGTCACTGGAATAGGTATAAGTCATCGTTTGATTCAATGCGTCTGTCATTGTCAGCATATTGCCTTTACTGTCGTAAGTATATGTAGTGCTGTGCCCATTGCCATCTGTTTCTTTGGTCTTGTTTCCATTGTTATCAAATTCAAAAGTCATATTAAATCCGCAACAGTTACTGGTCATTGAAGTGAGCCATACAAGATCATCGAATTTTTGAAATTTATAGTTTGTAATCTGATTTCCGGTAGATACAAAATCCGTGATCACTGTCGTATTGGACACATCGTCATAAGAGAACCCAACACGTTTGTTACAACCAATCAGTTCACTTACAGAAAAATCGTTGTAATAAATAATGTCTACGCTGTTGTTATTTTTATCTGTTATTAATTTCATTGGTCCGTTCAACAGATAATCATACTTATTCGTATTGTTCAGCGGATCAGTAACCTTTATCAGATTGTTATTAATGTCATAAGTGTAGGTATAAGTTCTGGTTGGTGACCCATTTGCATCTACTGCAGTAGAAAGCCGGCCTGCATTATCATATGTAAATGAAATAGTTTGTCCTGCGGTATTTACAATAGATGTAAGTAAAGAATCTGTGTAATTGAAATTAATAAAATTGCCATTAGGCTCATCTACCTTCGTTATTTTTTTATGCGTGCTATTGTCAAAATAATATTTAGTTCCATCAATTTCTGTTAATAAGAATTTACCAGGTTGATATTGTGTCAATATGGAAAAAAAACCGCGCGGTGATTTATAACTTCCATCACCAAGTAAAGTATAAATATCTTTTCTGCCATCTCCCCAGATAATGATTTTATTATTACCGGTGTCGTCTTTGCAATTCATATTATAGCCCATATTCCAACCGTTACCAAAGCCAACATTCTGATCAGAATTGTAACTGTTGTAATAGAACGAAATATTCAGATTAAATCCTCGCCCTGAAACAAATAGATCATTGCGCGGAATAAACAGGTTTCCGCTAAAGGAGTTTACCTGCGTACCAAGCGGTCCCATTTTATTAGGCTTATTAACATTCTGCGCAGTAGCAGTAAAGGCTGAGGTAACAAGCAGGATCAGCAATACTATCCTGCCTGTTTTGAATCTGATGTTCATAATGTTTTTTATATTGATTGAGCACATATCTTAAAATTTTTATCGGCGCTGATTACTTCAAGTTAAAATTTACTCTGGTGTGACCCGGTATTGTTACCGGTGCCTTGGTGTACACATTGATCGTTCCGCTGCCACCGGCCCTGATGATACCCGGAGGTCCGTTCTGTTCCGTCAGCTCCAGGAAGAGGGCGGTTGATCCATTATTCCCTGCAACACCTTCCGGCGTAAGTGCCATCTTGATATCACGCTCGCTGTACAATGTTTTTATCTGCGCCGGTATGTCAACGTTAGTAGGGTTTGAATAATTAATCTGTATCACAAAAACCCATCCTCCCAATACCTGGTCGGGGATCACCATCTCTACTACCAGCTGTGAGTTCAATCCGCTCGCAGCACCCGGATCACAACCCGGTGCGTTACCGTTACCGGGACCTGTATTGATATCACCACCAGTGATCAGGCCACCATTATTTGCATTCACTATTGAGAAGCCTGAAGCCAGTGTTGTCATTGCTGTATCAGGTTTTATCAGCGTTACATCATAAATACCCAATGGTTTGCCCTGCAGATTAAAGGTGGCAAAGACTGAAGTGCTGTTAACAAAATAAACTGCAGATGAAGTAATGGTCGTTCCGGATTTTGTAAGTTTTGCCGTCATTCCATTTACATAGAGTGAACCATTTATTTTGATCGTTACATTACCGGTGTTACCGCCGGATGTTGACTGCACACTTAATATTGCGAATGGAAGTTTGATTGCCTTCACAGTAATATTCTGTATCGGTGGGTTGGCTGTTACACAACGGATGGAGATATAATAAACACCTGCTGTTACGGATGTCATCACAATATCCTGGTTGCCATAATTGGGCGTGCTGTA